>CAZHCO010000146.1:0-2082 GCA_964530965.1 uncultured Aestuariivirga sp.
ATTTCATTGACATCCAGACCGAGCGTCCCGGAATAAAACGCCTTCGCTTTCTTCATGTCATCAACCGAGAAACTGCTGAAGGCCTTGGTGCCTTTAAACATCAAGCCTTCATTCCCCAATGTATCCATTGCTTTAGTCATCACTGACATGTTCCGGCAGCTTCGAACGCTTGACGCTTGCAAGGTCGTCGAGTTCTTTCTCCGTCATTGTCTCATACATCTCGCGCGAGGCGCCCTTCAGTTTGGTTTTTTGAACCTCGCCACGTTTTGCCGCAAGGGCGGCACCGGCGGCTTTCTGCTGGGCTTGGGATATGGCTGGCATGATGGTCTCCTGCTGTTTGATACAGTTGAGGCCAGTAGAACGCGACAAGATGGCAAAGGGTTCCCGTAATTCAATGGAACAAACGCCCGGCCCTCGCGTTTAAGCTCCAGTCATCAACCCTCGAGAAGGAACAAGTATAATGGTAACCTATACTGACACAAAACCTAAAACAGTAACCGGTGCTGAATCGGAATTTGATCACGCCCACAATGCACCGCGCCCGGGAATCCAGGTCACCCAGTCGAACAAGGGTTCCGGTTCAACCATCGCCTACATTGTGGCGGCCATCGTGCTGATCGCCGGTGCCTATCTGCTTTACACCAACAATATGAGCACCACGCCGGTGGTCCCTTCGGTCACGCAGAATAACACAACGATAACCCCAGACCCGGTAGAACCTGCCCCGGCAACACCTCCGGCCATGGAGCAAACCACTCCACCCGTCCTCGTTCCCGCAACACCACCTGCAACGGAACCTGTGGCGCCTTAATCTGGTCTGAAAGGTCAGTAATTCCCCTTGCTGCCCAAAGCGCCGGATTAACGAAAAAGCCTCCGTTCGCGGAGGCTTTTTTGTGGGCGGTCTGCGCTAATCTCGTCAGCGCTTCGTTTTCTTTTTCATCCGGCTTTCCTTCACCCGGAACTTTGCCATCTTCGTCACCAGATCGTAGGGAATGGGTTCATCAAGCGGAAATTGAATGGAGCCCTTCGCCACCTTGTAGCGCGACAATTCCTTCTTGAAGGCCGCATTGCCGGAAGGCGTCGCATAAAATCCGATATGGCCTTTCCAAGCCGCAAAATGGACCAGATTCTTGCCATTCAATTTGAATGTGGGAATTTGATAGCTGATGGCTTCAACCGCGTCCGGCACCGCCTTCCTTATTGTCTGCCTGATTTTTTCAAGAATATCCTGAATCTCCTTCGGAACGGAGGCGATGTAGGCATCCATAGTTGTGAATTTTGGCTTGCTGGTCATCATTCAAGAACTCAGGTCGGGAATACGCTGGTGGATTCTGGCACGTCACCCTAATGAATTGATAGCCCATTGACCATACCACTTCCTCGCATTGCGGCGCAAAGATCTGGGGTCAATGGGCTATATGAATCTGCAATAGCTATTTCGCCTTCAGGACACTCTTCATATCGGAAACAGTGTACTTCTGGCCTCTTGGCATCACCCTCATGCATTCACCTGCACCAGAGCACCGCAGCATTTTGTTTGCTCCATCAATTTCGAGTTTGAACAGCAGTCCGCCGTCGCTATCAGGCGCACTGTAAGTGCACTTGGGATTTTCCTTGCAGGCTGCAATGGCAGTCTCAATCCCTTCACTGCGCGCCTGGGTAACCAATATGCCCGAGCAAGCAGCCATGCCCAGGCACACAGCCAATGTGAGCAATGCTGTATTAATCAAATCCTTCGTCATATGACCCTCCATCTTTTTTGTATTTGATCTGAAGCTGCCATCGGCAGCCGATGAAAGACTTGCAGGGTTTCCGATTTCTGAATGTGAACTGGGTCACGGTCGGGCAAGTTAACCCACGCCACCAGGCTTAAAATGGCATCCACCTTCCCCCATTTTCGCCCCCACCCCAGGACCTCAAACCCGCCCTTGCTTTCGCCCCCCTTTTCCGCCATACACCCCCCAACTTCGACCACCCAGCCGGGGGCTGAACGGAAGGTCTGGCTTGCCAGATAGGAGAATAAGCTCCGTCTTCCCGTGTCTCCGCTCTTACGTTTGACCGGTCTTTCGAACCTTTCCCTGG
>CAZHCO010000147.1:0-2092 GCA_964530965.1 uncultured Aestuariivirga sp.
CGAATTTCAAATGAAAATCCGGAACCCTTATTGGGGTTCCGGATCACCACAATTAGTTACTTGTAGTTTGCAGCGTTGCTGGCATCAACCAGCACCGTTCCAGTGTCAACCCAGGCATCAAGCGTTTCGCCCTTGGTCAACTTGACCAGTGACTCAATGCCGAAACCGCCCATATTCTTTGGAGCTTGGGCAACAGTTGCTGTCATTTCGCCCGCAAGCACAGAAGCCGCAGCATCGGGGTTGGCGTCGAAACCAACAACCATGACGTCCTTCAGTTTGTTGGCATTTTTCAAGGCTTCAACAGCACCCAGCGCCATATTGTCGTTGGAACCGAAAATTGCCTTGATGTTTGGGTTACCGGTCAGGATGTTCTCGGTAACGGCCAAGCCTTTGGCTCGATCCCATTCTGCGGTCTGCTCAGCGACCACCTTGAGTCCACAGCCTTCGAGGCCAGCTTTGGCACCATCGGCGCGGGCTTTTCCTGTAGATTGAGTGACGATGCCCTGAAGGATTGCTACTTCAGAACCCTTAGGGATCTTCGAACAAATGAAGTCAGCCGCCAACTTGGCGCCCACTTCATTGTTTGTACCAATGAAAGTAAAGCCTTCGTTGATGCCTTTGGTATCAACAAACACAACAGGAATGCCCTTGGCCTTGGCAGCCTCAACAACCGGAGCAAGAGCGTTAGGATCAGTTGGTGCCAACGCAATGCCTTTAACACCCTTGGCAATCTGGTCTTCGATCTGGGCTATCTGAGCTTGAACATCGGATTCAGCTGGTGGTGCAAGCACCACGACATCAACTCCCAGTTCCTTGCCTTTTTCCATGGCACCAGCTTCGACCGCCGCCCAGAATGGATTGCCGGCACCTGGCCCCTTCATCCCAAGTACATAGGTATCGGCGGCCAACGCCACACCGGACATGATAGCCAGCGCGACGCCGGCGAGTAGAAGTTTCTTCATTTGATTTCTCCCAATAGACAACGATGCCCCCAAATTAGGAAGTCCGACCCGGCACAGGAGGCAAAATACCGGAAAGGAAAAAATTACGACCGGACCGCTGCCCTCCGCCGCAATACGTCAATGTAAACAGCGCCGATGATAACGACGCCAATGAGTATCTGCTGCCAGAACACACTTACGTTGTTGAGATTGAGACCGTTGCGCATCAGCCCAATGATCAGCACACCTGCCAACACACCCCCGACATTGCCGCGACCACCAAAGAAGGAAGCGCCGCCAATGATCACGGCAGCAATCGCGTCAAGCTCCGAGCCAATGCCAGCGTTGGGAAATCCTGAGTCAGTACGTCCGGCTAACAATAGTCCGGCAACGCCCGCAAAGAACCCGCAGATCATATAGACGTAAGTCAGAACTCGGTCGACGTTGATGCCCGATACCCGCGCGGCTTGCGGATTGCCGCCGATCGCATAGATATGACGACCGACATTGGTGCGGGAAAGAAAAAACCAAAGGCTAATGGCGCCAAACGCCACGATGATGAGGCTGACGGGCACACCTGCTGGCGCATCGAAAATGCCGAGGCCAAATACCTTTTGCCCGGCATATCGAACTTGCGGCTGAAGGCCAGAGACCGGAGCGGCGTTGGTCACCAAATTGGTCAGCCCGCGCGCTACGTTTAGAGTGCCGAGTGTCATGATGAAGGGGTGTGGCAGTTTCAACCAGGTCAGGCCGATGCCATTCACCCAGCCACACGCGACGCCGATCAATGGTCCGACAAAAATCACAACATACCAAGGCCATCCGTAGCTTTTGTCGAGAATTGCGAGGCTAACCATCGACAGAGCCATGATAGAACCCACCGACAGATCGATGCCTGCCGTGACGATGACCACAAACATGCCTAGCGCAAGTAGTGCGGCCGAGGCATTTTGCTTCACGATGTTAGAAAGATTTTCGGGGGACAGAAAATACCGTGGTTCTGACCAGGCCAGAAACGCCATCATCACAAGAACCACGACAATGATGCCATAGGTTTCAAGAAATTTGGCGAATGCGGGATTTCCACTCAATGTCATGTCAATGAACCTTATCGTGGGCAAAGCCCTCTGTGTGGCCTTTCGTGCCCATGA
>CAZHCO010000148.1:0-14138 GCA_964530965.1 uncultured Aestuariivirga sp.
CCAAAGCCCACCATGTCGAGGAAGACAGTGATAAAGATAAAGGTTACGGCATGCCGGTGGGGGGAGGGTGAAGACATTGCTGCACGCGTCAATGGGCGCGGTGTTCGCGTAGCATATAACTGTTCTTCTTCGCGTCGAAGCCTTTGAAATACTCGCTAACCTGCGGGTGGCGCACGGGCGTTCCCGTCACATCAACAAGCAGGTTCTGCTCTGAGACATAGGCCACGTATTCCGTTTCATCATTTTCGGCGAGCAGGTGGTAGAAAGGCTGGTCGCGGCGCGGGCGTGATTCCTCGGGAATTGAGCTCCACCATTCCTCGGTGTTGCTGAAAACCGGATCGACATCAAAAATTACGCCGCGGAAAGAAAACAGTCGGTGCTTGACGATCTGGCCGATCTGGAATTTGGCTGTTGGAAGCTCACTCATGGCACCTGATTGCCAAGAGTAAAGCGAGAAGGCAAGGGGGTTTCAGGCACGCATGGCAAAAGGCAGATTATGTGTTGCCGAAAGGCCATGCTGCATCACAAGGCGTTTAAGCGGGCCAATATAATGCAGCGCAGCGAGGCTGGCCGCGCGGGCACCTTCCAGTGGCAGAAAACCGAGAAGCAGGGACTTGTTCATGAGATCAATAAGCTGCTGGCGGGGCAGGACTTCGGCCCTGCGTGCTGCATTGTATTCAGCCATCACGCCATCGCTTCCTGCATCTTTGCTTGCGAGAACGAGATCGGCGGCGAGGGCCGCATCACGCAGCGACATGTTGAGGCCCTGCGCACCGATGGGGGGTACGACGTGGGCGGCTTCGCCGATCAGTACGACGCGGTCCTTCGCAAATTGGCGCGCGGTGAGACCTTTCATGGGGAATGATTTGCGCGGCCCGAGGTTGGAAATGAGACCTAGCTCACCGTGAGTCTCTATCTGGATTTCGGTTGCAAGTTCTTTGTCGTTCATAGCCATGAGCGCGTCAGCCCGTTTCGGGCGCTCCATCCACACGAGGCTCGACCGGCCACCGGGTAGGGGGACTGTAGTGAAGGGGCCAGCGGATTTGTGGTACTCGATTGAAACATTATGGTGACCCATTGAGTGGGCGAAGCTTGTGGCGACAGCTGTTTGGTCATAGGACCAGCTATCGGTAGAAATCCCCGCAGCTGTTCGCATGGCGGAGTTTGCCCCATCGGCGGCGATGCAGACTGATGCCGCTATTTCAGAAGCGTTTGACAGGGTGATGTGGACAGTATCGCCCCTGGATTTTGCATTTGTCGCCGTGGCTTCGATGAAGGTAACGCCGAGGATTTCGGCGCGTTTACGGAGGGCGGGCAGAAGCTGGCCGAGCGGTATGTTCCAGCCGAAAGCCGGCAGTTCCAATTCCTCCGAGTCGAATTCGAGATTTGGGGCCGCGAACAATGAACCCGTATCGTCAATCAGGCGGAGCTTGCGCAAGGGAGCCGCCAGCCCTTCGAGATTGCCGGGCCAGATGCCGAGATAGCGCAGGAGCTGGATGGAGGGCTGCATGAGGGCCACGGTGCGGGGGTCCTCGGCAGGGGCAGGAGCGACAAGGGCAGTCGCTATTCCCTCTTTTGCCAGCAGTGCAGCGGCAGCAAGACCTGCGGGGCCTCCCCCTGCAATGATGGCTTTGTAGTCCGTCATTTAGGCCGCTGCCAAGGCAGTTTTCACCATGCTCTCGCGTTTGGAGAACTTCTCGTGGAATGCCGCGAGTTTTCCGCGTCCATTGTGCCAGTTCAATTCGGGGATGCGAAACTCGATATAGGACAATGCGACAGCAGCGGCTATCGAACCAGCGGTGACGTCCGCGAGATCAGAATTCCAATTTTGGTCCAAATCATCCATCGCGGCATTTATTCGCTGCGTGGCACGGTTTAACCAATCCGCCCATTTCAACTCGGCCGGGCGATTGGCTACTTCATAACGATAGGCAACAGCAGCATCAGCCAATCCCTGTCCGAGCGCCTGGAGAGTAAGAACACGAAAACGTTTTACGCCGTCATCAGGGATCAGTGTCTTGTTGCCAGCGACATGAGCCAGATATTCAATTATGACGCGGCTGTCGTAAATCGGATGATGATGGTCCGTTTCAAGAATGGGGATTTTGCCAAGCGCTGAAAGGCTGGTGAGTTTGGTATTTGCCTCAGTCAGCGAGGCGCGTTCCTCAATATGCTGCAACTTGTTCGCAATGCCACATTCATGGGCCGTTACAAGGCACATGCGTACAAACGGGGAGGTGACGACGCCATAAATTTTCACGGAGGCTTACCTTCTGAATTGGTTCAGTTTGTAAGCCCAGCTTAGACGATGGACGGCGATCAATGAAGGGCGAAACGTCGCGTCAGTATTTCCGCAACAGTCCAACGAGGCGGCCCTGCACACGCACGCGGTCCGGTCCGAAAATGCGGGTTTCATAAGCCGGGTTTGCCGCTTCCAAGGCCACAGATTCACCTTTCTTGCGCAGACGCTTAAGGGTTGCCTCTTCATCATCAATGAGAGCCACAATGATTTCGCCATTGTTGGCGGTGTCGCCCTTGCGGATGAGGACCGTGTCGCCATCGAAAATGCCGGCGTCGATCATGGAGTCGCCCTTGACCTCAAGGGCGAAATGTTCACCGCCACCCAGCATTTCAGGGGGGATGGAAATATTGTTGGTATGATCCTGAATGGCAGAGATAGGAACACCGGCTGCAATCTTTCCCATTAAAGGCACCATTATGGCGCGCGGGATTCCGTCGTTGGCGGCTGGCATGGGCTTTACCTTGCCAAGACTTCCCTGAATGACATTGGGTGCGAAGCCGGATTTCTTGGAAGCGAGGCTGGGTGAGTGCGATTCGGGCAGCTTGATTACTTCAAGGGCGCGCGCGCGATTGGCCATGCGCTTCAGGAAGCCTCGCTCCTCTAATGCTACGATGAGACGATGCACCCCGGACTTTGATTGCAGGTTCAGGGCATCCTTCATTTCCTCGAAAGAAGGTGGCACACCCTCTTCTTTCAGGCGCTCATTGATGAAAAGCAGCAGTTCAAGTTGTTTGCGCGTGAGCATGGTGGATCGCTTTCGTTGCAGTGGACGGAATCGGAACAAACCTGCAACATTTATACAGGTTCCGGTTTAGTTCTGCAACTGTTTACTTTTGGTGCGGTCAGAAATCGAGATTCAGGATGGGAACGAGGTCGCCTGGGCTGGCGGCGGGGGCGCTGGGGGAGCGGATTATGAGGCAATGGGCGTCTCGGAAGGTGCGTTGCATGGAAGAGTCTTGCTTGTTGAAAGGGGTTGCAGTGCGCGAGCCGTCTGCGGCGAATTCTAGCTTAGCGCGGACGTAATCCTGACGGCTGTCGTTGGCGTTCATGGTGGCGCCCAAGCGCGCCATGGTTGCGGCTTCTTCAATTGGGAGGCCTTGCAGGCAATCGAGCAGGGGTCTCAGAAACAAGCGGGCACAGACGAGTGCGGAAACTGGGTTTCCCGGCAGGCCCAGGATATGTTGCTTGCCCTTGCGGCCATACATGAAAGGCTTGCCGGGGCGCATAGCGATTTTCCAGAAGTCAATTTTGACGCCGGTGTTTTTCAGCGCCTGTTGGATGAAGTCATGATCGCCGACCGAAGCGCCGCCAGTGGTGACGATGACATCGGCTTTTGCCATCTTCAGAATGGCACGCTCGATGGCCTTGAGATTATCGGGGATGATGCCGCAGTTGATGACGTCCGCACCGAGAGAATGTGCCATGGCGGCGAGAGCGTTGCTGTTGGAGGAGACGATTTGATCGGCGCGAGGTTTTGCGCCCGGTAATACCAGTTCATCGCCGGTGGCAATCACCGCAACGACAGGTTTCTTCCGTACACTGAGGATTCTGCAATTCATTGCCGCAGCGAGGCCGATGTCTCTTGCGTTCAATCGAATGGATGAGGGGAGCAGAGTTTCACCTTTTTTGAAATCCAGGCCGCGTGGCCGAATGTTCTGCTGGGCGCGGGCAGGGCTCAACATGGTGACGATTTTATCGTTCGCTTGCGTATTTTCTTGAATGACAACGGTGTCGGCTGTCGCTGGCACGAGCGCGCCAGTGAAAATGCGCACCGCTTCACCAGGTTTCAGTTTGCCTTTAAACGCGTGGCCAGCGGCTGAGATGCCAACAATTCTGCGCTCGGCCGCCACATCTTGAGAGCTCACGGCGTAGCCATCCATGGCAGAGGCATTGAAGGGCGGTTGATCGCGCTTGGCGCTTAACGGCTTTGCAAGTATCCGGCCGAGGGCTTGAGCCAATTGAATGTTTTCAGGCTGCAATGGCTTCACATTGGAGAGGATGCGGGATCGGGCCTCTTCAACTGGCAGGAGAGCCATGGGCTATTCTGCCGTAAAGGTGCCGGACTTGCCGCCGGATTTTTCGGTGAGGCGGAGGTCGGTTATTTTCATGGCGCGGTCCACGGCCTTGCACATGTCATAAAGGGTGAGGGCAGCAACGGAACAGGCGGTGAGGGCTTCCATTTCCACACCAGTCTTTCCTTCAACACGAACGGTTGCGCTGACTTCGATGGCGCTGGACTTTTCATCGGCTGCGAAATCAACGGAAACCTTGGTGATCAGCAGGGGATGGCACAGGGGAATGAGCTCATGGGTTTTCTTGGCGGCCATGATGCCTGCAATGCGGGCGGTGGCGAGCACGTCACCCTTTTTGGCTTGGCCTGATAGAATGAGCGCCAGCGTTTCCGGCAGCATCAGGACCTGTGCTTTGGCCGTGGCGGAGCGTGAGGTCACATGCTTGTCAGACACGTCCACCATATGGGCGTTTCCGGTGGCATCGAGATGGGTGAGCCGGTTCATGGTTTTGTGAGTATAGCACGGGTAGCGGCGGCCACATCATCCTGCCGCATGAGGCTTTCACCGATAAGGAAAGTATTTACACCCACGGTTGCGAGCTTAGCCAAATCCTGGGGTTTGAAGAGCCCGCTTTCGCCCACGATCATGCGCCCTTTTGGAATGCGTGGGGCGAGCGTCATGGTTGTTTCGAGGGTTGTCTCGAAGTTATGAAGATTACGGTTGTTAATGCCGATCAGGGGCGATGACAGTTTCAGGGCGCGGTCTAGCTCTTTGTTGTCGTGAACTTCGATGAGAACATCGAGATTCCAGTCCTTGGCCACTGTTTCAAGTTCGTGGGCAAGACCATCATCAATCATGGCCATGATCAGCAGGATGCAATCGGCACCCCAAGCGCGGGCTTCAAGCACCTGATAGGGGTCGAGCATGAAATCCTTGCGCAAAGCGGGAAGGGAGCACGCGGCTCTGGCCTGTGTCAGAAACTCCGGCGCTCCCTGAAAGGAAGGTGTGTCGGTGAGAACGGAAAGGCAGTCCGCTCCACCCTGTTCGTAGGCCTTGGCAAGGTCGGCGGGCACAAAGTGCTCGCGGATGAGGCCCTTGGAGGGACTGGCTTTTTTAACCTCAGCAATCAGCGCCCATTGGCCGGTGGCAATCTTGTTTTGAAGGGCCTTTTGAAAGCCGCGAACAGGCGGGGCTTGCTTGGCCAAGCTTTCAAGGTGAGCGAGCGGAACCACGTGCTTGGCCTTGGCCACTTCCTCGCGCTTGTAGGTGGCAATTTTATCGAGGATCGTTGCCATTAGCTGTTTGAAACCTTGATCAGCTTTTCCAAGGATGCGAGAGCTGAGCCACTGTCTATCGCTTTCTCCGCCATACGCGCGCCCTCAATATAGTTCTTGACCTTGTTGTCCATGAGAAGTGCCGCACCTGTGGTCATCACCACGGCATCACGGAAGGCGGATTTTTCGCTTTGGAGGACGGCACGCAAGGCAGCGGCGTTCTGGGCGGCATCACCGCCTTTCAGATCCTCAAGTTTGGAACGCGTGAGGCCAACGCCTTCCGGGGTGGCTTCAAAGCTGGAGATCTTGCCATTCTTGAGTTCTGAAATCCATGTAGTGCCAGTGGGCACAATCTCGTCAAGTCCACCTTCACCGTGGCAAATCCAGCAGGCCTCGCTGCCAAGGTTCTTCAGAACATGGGCGAGGGGTTCAACCCAAGCTTTTGAAAAGACGCCGGTAATCTGCTTCTTCACGCCTGCCGGGTTCGACAGTGGGCCAAGCAGATTGAAAATAGTGCGCGTACCCAGTTCAACACGAGTGGGGCCCACGTACTTCATGGAGGAATGGTGGGCGGGGGCAAACATGAAGCCGACACCGGCTTCGGAGATGCATTCGCTGATCTTCTCTGGGGGAAGGTCAATCTTCACGCCGAGGGCCAAGAGAACGTCGGCTGCGCCTGAGCGTGAGGAGAGGGCGCGGTTGCCGTGCTTGGCCACTTTGAGGCCAGCGCCTGCGGCCACAATGGCGGCACAGGTTGAGATGTTGTAGGAGCCCGAGGCATCACCGCCGGTTCCGACAATATCTATGGCGTTCGCGGGAGCGCTTACGCGGATCATTTTCTCACGCATGATTTCCACGGCGCCGGTGATTTCATCCACGGTTTCACCGCGCACGCGAAGGGCCATAAGAAGCCCCGCGATTTGCGATGGCGTGGCATCACCTGACATCATGATGTTGAAAGCGGCTTTTGCCTCGTCACGAGTGAGAGATTTTCCGTCGGCGGCTTTGGCGATAATAGGTTTGAGTTCTGACATCAGCGCACCTTTGCCAATCCAAGGAAGTTCTTGAGAACCGCATGGCCATGTTGCGAGGCAATGCTTTCCGGGTGAAACTGCACGCCATGCACATTCAAGGTTTTATGCTGGAGACCCATGATCAGTCCATCGGTTTCAGCGGTGATTTCGAAACAGTCCGGCAGGTTCTTTTTTTCCACAACGAGGGAATGGTAACGTGTGGCTTCAAAATCATCGGGCACGTCTTTGAACACACCTTTGCCGCCATGATGAACGGTAGAGAGTTTGCCGTGCATGAGTTTTGGCGCGCGCACTACTTGACCGCCAAAGGCTTGGCCTATGGCTTGCAGGCCAAGACACACGCCGAAGATGGGAATTGTCGATGAAGCCTTTTCGATCAGCTCCAAACAAATGCCGGCTTCATTGGGTGTCTTGGGTCCGGGCGAGAGAACAATTGCTTGCGGTTTTGCCGAGATGACCTGTCCAACGCTGATCTTGTCATTGCGGTGGACCACGGTTTCGGCTCCGAGATCGCCGAGATAATGGTATAGGTTGTAAGTGAAGCTGTCGTAGTTATCGATTAGGATGATCATTGGGCCCTCCCGGCGCGGCCGGCAAAGCGCACGGCTTCATCGGCGGCGCGGAACAGCGCCTTGGCCTTGTTCACGCATTCCTGATGTTCACTTTCCGGCACACTGTCGGCCACGATGCCTGCGCCCGCCTGCACATACATTTTGCCATCCTTGACGATTGCCGTGCGCAACACAATGCAGGTGTCCATCTCGCCATCGGCGGAGAAATATCCGACGCAACCGCCATAAACGCCGCGTTTGTGGATTTCCAGTTCGTCGATGATTTCCATGGCGCGTACTTTGGGGGCGCCTGAAACCGTACCGGCGGGGAAGCCTGCGACGAGCGCGTCGATTACGTCATGGTTTTTGGATAACGTGCCCTCGACGTTCGAAACAATATGCATGACGTGACTATAATGTTCGATCACGAATTTATCGGTCACCCTGATGGAGCCAATCTCAGCAACACGGCCGACATCATTGCGTCCGAGATCAAGAAGCATCAAGTGTTCGGCACGTTCCTTGGGGTCAGCCAATAATTCAGCAGCAAGTGCGCGATCTTCTGACGGGGTTTCGCCTCGCCTGCGGGTTCCGGCAATTGGCCTGATGGACACCTTGCCATCGCGCACGCGGACGAGAATTTCAGGACTTGAGCCGATGACTGCGAACTGGTCGAAGTCAAGGTAGTACAAGAAGGGTGATGGGTTCACCCGGCGCAGGGAACGATAGAGCGCAAAAGGTGGGAGGATAAAATTTGCCTCAAAGCGCTGGGAGAGCACGACCTGAAAAATGTCGCCAGCTGTGATGTAGTCTTTGGCTTTCCCAATCATGCCAGCGTATTCTTGCGGCGTAGTGTTGGAGGTTGCGCCGAGAATTGGTGGCGTATCGATGTCTTGCGTGGCCAAGTGATCCAAAGGACGGTCCAGTGCATCGACAACTTCGGAAATGCGCTCCTGGGCGCGGGCGTAAGCAGCCTTTGGCGACACAGCCTTGTCAGCATAGACAGGCGAGGTAACGGTAACCTCATCGCGCACGCTGTCAAAGATTGCCATGACGGTTGGCCGGATCATCATACCATCGGGCAAGCCCAACGTATCCGGGTTAGGTTCGGGCAAATCCTCCATGAGGCGCACCATGTCGTAGCCTATATAGCCGAAGACACCCGCTGCCATGGGTGGCGAATCGGGGCTCAGCTGAATGCGGCTTTCGGCAAGCAGGGCGCGGAGCGACTCAAGCGGGGCCAGTTTGATTGGCTCAAATGGGCCATCGGCATTATGCAGGGCCTTGCGATTGATGGAGGCTTTGCCGTCAACCACCTTCCAGATCATGTCGGGGTTCATGCCGATGATAGAGTAGCGGCCGCGCACGGCGCCGCCTTCCACCGATTCAAGCAGAAAGGAATATTTGGCGTTGCGGGTGAGTTTCAGCATGGCCGAAACCGGGGTTTCGAGATCGGCAACAAGGCGGGTTGAAACGATTTGCGCCGCGCCTTTCTCGTAGGCGGCGGCGAAGTGATCGTAGTCGGGTGATATTGGCATTTGAGTTACTCTGGAATTGGTTGTCAGGGGTTCGTTTGGGAAGTTCCTGATACCTGTCGCCAGAGTGTTTCGTTGATGGAGACGCCGATCTGCTCCTGGAGCGCCGTGAGATACGTTGTCAGAAGATCGTTTGATGTTTCGACTTTAAGGGTTTTTGCCAGTTCTTTTCCCGCCGATGACTGGCTGTCGAAGGGCACAGCAAGAACCGCCTGGGACTGCATGATTTTAACGGTCTTGCCATCACCTTCCAGGCTCCAGGCAAATTCGTTTTCCGGTACGCTGAAGAGTGCGGTAACGGCGGGAATGTCAAAGTCCGGGTCCGCTTCATTGCGCTTTAATCCGTGGGCTGTTTTGATTTCCGCCTTGGCTTCGGTGGCAAGCTGTTCCAGCTTTGCCCCGCCATCAAGGCTCTTGACCAAGGCCGTGGCGCGCTCGGTCAGCAGTTCGCGGATTTTGCGGGCTGTGACATCACTGGTAACTTGCGCTTTGACAGCGTCCAGCGGTTTGAGCGCCGAGGGAATAACCTCGCGCACTTCGTACCAGAAGAAACTGTCTTGTGGCGTGAGGGCATCGTTCTCAACGCCGACGTCACTGCTGAACGCCGCCTTCAGGAGTTCCTGCTTGCCGGGCACAGCGACCTCCTTGCCTGTGGGGTCGAGGCTCGCAGCGCTGACAGCGGGGATGATGAGGATAGGAATTTCCTGTGCCTTTGCAATATCCTCAAACTTGGTTTGCGCGGCGCGGGCATCTTCAACCGCATCATAAATTGATTGAATTTCATCAAGGGCACGTTCGTCCTGCAAACGTTTGGTGAGGACAGTTTTTACTTCCTCAAGCGAGGCTTGTTTTTCCGGAGTGATTTTTGTGGCCTTAAGCAGGGCCGTGACGAGGCTTCCGGAAACAGGCTCGCTCACCTCGTCTTGTTTCAGCTTGAAGGCAGCCTCGGCTATGGTCTTGTCGAGAAATTCTGCCTTTGATTTATCGGCAAAAGTAATGTCGGCGTCAGTGGCGCCGCGCTCCTTGGCAATAGCCAATAAATCGTCACCTGCCGCAATTCGTTCCTTTGCTTTCTTTGCATCGTCTATGGTTGGAAAGGAGACTTGAAGGATGGTGCGTTTTTCCGGCGTGAAATAATCGAGTTTGTATTTTGCATATCCGGCGGTGAGTTCATCGGCGCTGATTGCTATCTTTGGAGCCATGTCGGCTGGCTCCACTTTCATCACAGCAATGCTGCGATATTCGGGAGCAGTGTATGCGGCGGGTGTTGCATCGTACTGTTTTTTCAATTCTTCATCGGTAGGAGCTGCCACATCCGTGGCACTGGCGGCAATGGTAAAATATCTGGCATCGCGCTGTTCGCTGCGATAGCGGTAGAGTGCCTCAATCAGCGTGTTGGGCGGCGTGAAGCCTCGATCCACGGCACCGGTAATGGCGTTGCGCGTGCGATTGCGGCTTTCGCTGGCCACAAACATTTCCTCGTTCAGGCCGTTTTGCTGCAGCAGGCGGGCAAAAAGCTGCGGATCAAAATTGCCCTTGTTCTGAAAAATCGGATTTGCCTTGGCTTCTTCAGCAATCATTTCTTTGGAAATGCTGAGTTTAAGGTTCGAGGCCTGCGCGTCAATCGCGGCAGACTGAACCAGATTGTTCAGAATTGTACGGTCAATGCCCATTTTCCGCGCATCTTCCGCCGACAGGTTCTGGCCTGACTGCTGGGCCAGGTTTTGCAGGGCCTGGCGGAATGAATCGCTGTATTGCTGGCTCGAAATTTCCTGGTCGCCTACGGTTGCCAACGCAGTCGAGCGGAAACCGCCGAAAATATCCTGAATGCCCCATACGGCAAAACTCCCGGCAAGCATTACCAGCAGGATTTTTGCCACCCAGGATTTACCTGCGTTGCGGAGCGATTGTAACATCGGGACGTCCTTTCACGGGGCTGGTTTCCAGCCAAATCAGAAATTTTGCATAATAGGTAGGTGAGTTGTCTCTCGCAAGCACGAGATTGCTCTGCTATGAGGCAATAGATTCAAGGACTTGGAGACGCTCAAATGGTTAAAACGGGGCCGCGGCCGCTGGTGGCGGGCAATTGGAAGATGAATGGCACGACAGCCATGCTCAAGGAACCACGGCTTTTGGCGGGCATGCTGCGTGATGTTAGACTGAAATGTGAGGTGATGGTTTGCCCGCCTGCCACGCTTATCCGACGGGTGAAATCGGTGATGAAGGGCTCGCGCATCAGGGTGGGCGGGCAGGATTGCCATTGGAACGTTTCAGGTGCTCACACCGGCGATATTTCGGCCGAAATGCTGAAGGATGCGGGATGTACGAGTGTTATTGTGGGCCATTCGGAACGGCGCGCCAATCATGCCGAGACGGATGAGATGGTTTCAAAGAAGGCAAAGGCGGGGCATGGAGCAGGGCTGATTGCCATTATTTGCATTGGCGAGACACTGGACCAGCGCAAGGGCGGCAAGACGCTGGCAGTTGTTTCTGGCCAATTGAAGGGCTCGTTACCTGAGGGAGCCACGGCTACTAACACGGTTATTGCCTATGAGCCGGTGTGGGCCATTGGAACAGGGCTTACGCCTACCGTCGCCGAGGTTGCCGAGGTTCACACCCATATCCGCGCCGATCTCGCCAAGCTTTTGGGCGACGATGGGGCAGGGGTTCGCATTCTCTATGGGGGTTCGGTGAAACCTTCGAACGCGACAGAACTGATGGGAGCTGCTAACGTAAATGGCGCTCTGGTTGGTGGAGCAAGCCTGAAAGCCGCCGACTTCATTGGGATCATCAAAGCCTATATGTGAGGAGTGCCTTTGGCCGAAATTCCAACCATTGTTAAACGCAAGCTGCAGGCCCAAGTCATTGGGCCGATCTATGCGGAAATGGTTGCGCAGGTAGGAGAAGAAAAAGCTTCGTCCATACTGGATGCCGCTATTCGCAAAGCTGCCATTGCCGAGGGTATGGAGTTTGCCAAGAAGGCGCCGGGCGGAGTAACCTCAATGGCGGATTTCATCAAGCTCTATGAATTGTGGACTGCCGATGGGGCGCTCGAAGTGACAGTGCATGAAGCCACCGACAAGACTTTCAATTTCGATGTCACGCGTTGCAAATATGCAGAAGCGTATAAGGAAATGGGCCTCGGAAAAATTGGCCATCTCATGTCGTGCAACCGCGATGGCACTTTTTGCGAGGGTTATGACCCCAACATCAAACTGGAGCGCAAGCAAACCATCATGGGTGGCGCATCGTGTTGCACGTTCCGCTATCGCTATGAAGCGGAAAAGCCTTTGTCCTGAGATGGTTCGCGCAAGACTTTAGTTTAAGTTGTGCAATTTGCCATTTTGCGTCAAGCTGGGCGTAAGTGCATCCGACAGTGATGCCAATTATGGGAGATATGACATGACAAAGACACGTAAAGCTGCGGGCGAAGGCTCGCGTCGTGAATTCTTGAAAAGCGGCGCCGTTGCCGCAGCAGCTGGTGCCGCAACGCTGGCCATGCCAAATGTGGCGCGTGCGCAGGACGCCGTGACCTTCAAATTTCAAAGCACCTGGCCCGCCAAAGATATTTTTCATGAGTATGCAGCGGACTTCGTTGCGCGCGTCAATGACATGGCGGGCGGCAGATTAAAACTCGAACTGTTGGCCGCCGGCTCGGTCGCCAAGGCTTTCGAAGTACAGGACGCCGTGCTCGCGGGCACGCTCGATGGCGGCCATGGAGTGTGCGCTTACTGGTATGGCAAGCATAAGGCGTTTTCGCTGTTTGGAACTCCTCCCGCCTGGGGCTGGCGCGCCAATCAGATGCTCGGCTGGGTCAAGTACGGCGGCGGCCAAGCACTTTATGACGAACTGGTTCAGCAGGTACTCGGCCTCAATCTGGTTGGCTTTCTCACGGGTCCGATGCCGACCCAGCCGCTCGGCTGGTTCAAGCAGGAAATTACCGACGCCGCGCAATTGTCTGGCCTCAAGTACCGCACCGTCGGCCTCTCGGCCGACCTGTTCAAGGAGATGGGGGCAGCGGTAACCATCATGGGCGGTGGCGAGATCGTTCCCGCCATGGACCGCGGACTGCTTGACGCGGCCGAATTCAACAACCCATCTTCCGACAAACTTCTGGGTTTTGCTGACGTGTCAAAGGACTACATGTTGCAGAGCTATCATCAGTCGGCCGAATGCTTCGAAATAATTTTCAACAAGTCCAAGTTCGATGCGCTGGCACCGGAACTTCAGACGATCATCAAGTATGCCGTTGAATCGTCCTCTTCCGACATGAGTTGGAAGGCAATGGACCGATATTCCAACGACCTCGCCGCCTTAAAGGAAGCCGGAGTCAATGTTCATCGTACGCCGGATTCGGTGTTACAGGCGCAACTTGCTGCCTGGGACAAAGTAATTACCGCACAATCGACCGAACCCTTCTTTGCCAAAGTTGCCGAAAGCCAGAAGGCCTGGACCAAGCGCGTCGTCGGCATGCAATTCGAAGTGGAAGTGGATCAGAAGATGGCCTACGACCATTTCTTCAAAGCCTAATCTGGCACTGCCCACCTTCCCCCTGCCGGGGGGAAGGTGGCACCGAACGCGGGATGGAGTGGCGGTTTTTGAGTGCTATCAATGAGACAATTGCACCATGAAAGGTGAGCGGCTGCCGTTCATTGTCTTTGCGGTTGGGGTGGCGCTTGTCATTCTGGCTATCTTTTGGTCGTTGTATGCCTATGGTGAAGTGGGCCGGATGGTCGCTCCCAAAGGATTGCGGCCGGCCAACAGTTTCCGTTGCCTTATGTTTTTCGGTGGCGTCTGCGATCTCCTGTCCGCAGCGCATGCGGAGAGGGGCTCGACGGCCTATTCGCCCATGATGTTTTGGTCTGGAGTCGTCGCGGTGATTTGCAGTTTCGCACTTCATCTCAGGCCGCGCGTAGCGGGCGAAGCTTGGAGCGCACGGTTGCAGCGTTTGCTCATCCCCGTCGATCAGGTGAGCACTTTCATTGGGCATTTCTTTGCCTGGAGTATCCTGTTGCTGACGTTGGCCGTCAGTTTCGAAGTATTTTCGCGGTATGTGTTGGGAGCACCCACAGAGTGGGCATTCGATGCAAGCTACTTTCTCTATGGTGCCCTGTTCATTATGGCAGGGGCCTATGCACTTTCGCGCAATGCTCACGTCCGCGGCGACTTCCTCTACCGTTCATGGCAACCCAAGACCCAGGCTGGGATGGACCTGGTTTTGTATTTCCTGTTCTTCTTTCCTGGCATTATCGCCTTCATTTATTCGGGGTATGGTTTTGCGGCGCAATCCTGGGTCAATCACGAGCACTCGGCTTATAGTCCCGCTGGGCCACCCATCTATCATTACAAGACGCTTATTCCTGTTACAGGCGTATTTCTGCTTCTGCAGGGCGTTGTTGAAGTGGTTCGCTGCCTCGTCTGCCTCCGCAC
>CAZHCO010000149.1:0-1931 GCA_964530965.1 uncultured Aestuariivirga sp.
CGCAGTATTTCGCTGGTTTTTCAGCAACGCAAAAAGTTGGCTGGGGCGGGAGGGATCGAACCTCCGAATGGCGGAATCAAAATCCGCTGCCTTACCGCTTGGCGACGCCCCAAAGCGCTGCCCCCTATAGCCGAGGCAACCTGCCCCCGCAACAACTTGCGCAGGGATTTTCAGATGACTATAAGCGGGGCTCAAGTGTCGGAGTGTAGCGCAGTCTGGTAGCGCACCTGCTTCGGGAGCAGGGGGTCGGAGGTTCGAATCCTCTCACTCCGACCATCCGCCTTCTGTACAGACCGGAGACATGGGTAACAGAATGTACCTAAGACATGGGTGACAATCCTGGGCCGAAGGGATTGTCGAGGGGTTGCAAGGTCTTCTGTTCCAAATCGATATATCCGAGATCATAGCGCATGAAGGAGACGAGCCAAATACCCTCGTCGACTTCTTTTATGCCGAGGGTTTGGCCTGCCAGCACGGTGGAGAGATTGATTTTCTTTCTGAGCATGCAGATGCGTCCGCAGGATGTGACGGTGATGCTTTTGTCATGGAGGGGATAGTCCAGTTCGCCGATTCCCTGATAGATGCGCGGTGATGGCTGGTAGAGCTCGGCCGGATACTTCATGGCAATGGCTTCATGGGGCCGTTCCTCGTTGAACTCGTGAATGAAGTCATCAAAGCGGGCCTGCTGCTGGAGGCTGTTCATGCCCGGCGGCCTGGTGGTTTCCTGTTTCAGGGTTCTGTGCATGCGCTCGTGGCGGCCATTCTGCTGGGGGTTTCCGGGCTTGATGCGCTCAATGGCAATGCCGAGCCTGAGCCACCAGACCGAGAGCTTGCTCAAATTGAACAGGGCATTGGGCGAGGCAAAGGGCACGCCATTGTCGGAGCGGATGGCGGCGGGAAGGCCACGCTCGCGGAACAGTTGTTCAAAGGCTGCAAAGGCCGTGTCTTCACGGGTCGATTCGAGCGCTTCGCACATCAGCAGATAGCGTGAGGCGTGATCGGTCACGGTGAGCGGGTAGCAGTAACGCTTGTTGCCCATGGTGAACTCGCCCTTGAAGTCGGCGCACCACAGGTCATTGGGATGGGCTCCTGCTGACAGGGCCGTGCCGTGCGCCCTGTTGCGCCGTCTCCCCATGCGCTTGACCAGGCCGTTGCGGTCAAGCACGGCATGGATGGTGGAGCGGGCGGGAACCTTGATCCCGGAGGACAGCCGCCGCACCAGCAGTTCCCTGATCTTGCGGGCTCCCCAGTGCGGCTTGTCATGTTTGAGGCCGACGATCTGGGCCTCGAGCTGCGGCGGCAACTGGTTGGCATAGCGCCAGGGCCGCTTTGACCGGTCGGTCAGGGCTTCGGAGCCGCTTTGCCTGTAGCGGTCATAAATCTTGTATCCGGTCTTCCTGGATATTCCGAACTCAACACATAAATCCGTCATGGCCTCGCCCTCCAGAAGGCGGGCAATGAAGCGAAGGCGCTCGTCCATCTCCGAACTCACTTTCCACGGCATCTCCACCTCCCGCCTGCCTCAACAGGCAAAAAGTGTAACCCATGTGTCCGGTACGTTCTGTCACCTATGTCTCAGGCCGTACAAAACACTTCCGAATCAGGAAATTTTTGTAATGAATTCATGGAGTTCATTGAAACCGTTCAACTGCTTGAAGCGCGGATGGTAGGTCGGTGGTTCCACGTGTTCGAGCGTCCAGGTCAATTCGTGGGGAATGAATACGCCCCAACTGCCGGCGGCTATGGCTGGCACAATGTCAGATTTCAAAGAATTTCCGACCATGACAGCCCGCTCTGGCCCGTCACCATAACGATCAAAAATGCGTTTGTAGGTCTCCGGGTTCTTGTCACTGACAATTTCAATCCCATGGAAGAGCTCACCCAAACCGGACTGGGCGAGTTTACGCTCCTGATCGAAGAGATCGCCCTTG
>CAZHCO010000150.1:0-2737 GCA_964530965.1 uncultured Aestuariivirga sp.
GTTGAACCGGAGCCAGTGCCGCCCGCCGAGACCCAAATAGCAGCCACTCCGGTCGCGCTCAAGCCTGCGCCCCAGATCGAAGTGAAGGCCGCATCTCCACCAGTTGAGCCTCAGGCCGAAGTGCAAGCCGCACCTCCGCCAATTGAGCCGGAACCTGTGCCCCAAGCCGAAGTGCAAGCCGCACCTCCACCAGTAGAAGCTGAATCTGCGCCGCAAATTGAAGAACAAGTGACTGAAGCTGTTCCCGATCTCACGCTCTTGAAGGATGCTACGGTTGCGGCAGCGCAGCCTGAGCTTTCTGATTCGCAGCAAAAGGAAGGGCTGATGTTCCGCGACTGCGACTATTGTCCTGAGCTCGTATCCGTTGCTCCGGGACAGTACATGGTGGGTACGGGAGGTGTTGGCGTGGCGCAGCAGTCACTTGCCGCCGCCGAGGCGCAAGAAGTGACAGTCAGCGCGCCATTTGCCATTGGGCGCTATGAAATTACCTTCGAAGACTGGGAGCGCTGCGTGAGTGCCGGCGGCTGCAACAGCCCGCCATCTGATGATGGCTGGGGCCGCGCGCGCCGTCCGGTCATTCATGTGTCATACAACGACATCACCGAACAGTATTTGCCGTGGCTGTCGAAGGTTACGGGCTATGCTTACCGTCTGCCGACGGAGGCTGAGTGGGAACTGGCCTCGCAAGGCGGCAACAAGTCCAGCCGGGGCCAAACCCTGGAAGCAGGCGCCAAGGCACAGGTCGCATGCTCCTATGGAAATTCGTCCGACGTGGCTGCCAAGACGCGGGAATCCATCTGGGCCGGTGTTGGCTGCAATGATGGTTTTCTCTATTCGGCGCCAGCGGGTTCGCTGAGCGCAAATTCGCTCGGCATTTTCGACATGCACGGAAATGTTTGGGAGTGGGTTTCCGACTGCTGGCATGCGACTTATGCGTCCGAAGAGGAAAAGAATTCACCGGTCTGCAAATACCATGTTTTGCGGGGCGGTTCCTGGGCCAGCGAATTCCGGTTCCTGCCTGATGGGGTCTGGGTGGGGGATGCAGTTGCCTACCGCTCCGCTGTCCGGGGCTGGGAAACATCAGTCAAGGCGCGCAATTCCATTGGATTCCGTGTGGCCAGATCGCAGCTGTAAAAAAAGACGACATACAATGGGAGTCCTGCAACGTGAAAAAACGCCTGGCCATTTCGCTGTCACTTACCTGCGCAATTGCGCTCTTTGCCGGGGAAGCGCCACCGCTTTACGCGCAAGGCATGATGTCGGCGCCTTCGCTCGAAGGTGATCAGTCGGATGCCGGGCTTGATAGCCTTGCCGATGTTGGCGCTCAGGAAGTTGCCACGATCCAGCGCCTGCTGCGGCGCCTTGGCTATCTCAAGAACGAAAACATGACCCGCAAGATGGACGGGGCAACCACGACTGCAATTGCCGCGCACTTCCGGGACGTCAATGTCCCGCCCGACGGCATGACCGCGGAGCAGATCATGCGCTCGCTGTTTAAGGAGGCCTGGACCAAGGAGGGGTGGGCTACGGGCAGTGCCAATGGTCAAAGCCTTGTGGTTGAGCCGGCGGAAGTGCGCCGGGCCCAGGATGCGCTCAAGAGGCTCAAGTATGCGCCTGGACCTTCGGATGGCGTGTTCGGGCCCGCAACGCTTTCGGCAATCGAGCTGTTCCAAGAAGACAATGGCATGAATGTCACGGGACTTCTGACCCGCAACACTTTTCAAAATGTCACCCGGGCCTTGAACTTTGTTGACAAGGAACCGCTCAGCACGGTTCACATGCTCAATTGGGCGGACTACATCAATCCTGAATCCCTGGACAATTTCGAGAAGGAAACAGATATCCGTGTTGTGCACGAGGTTTTTACCAGCTCGGCGGAAACCAAGGATCTACTCCTGAATGGTTCCACGAAGTATGACGTGATGGTGCAGGCCGGAGCGCAGATGCGTCAGGTTCTTGAAGAGCAGAACGCGGTTGAAGTTCTCGACCGCGCAAAACTGCCCAATGCGGAATCTCTTGATCCGGCAGCCATGAGCTTCACCGAAGTCCTTGACCCCAACAACTCCCATTCGGTGCCCTACCTGTGGGGCACGGTCGGGATGGGTGTGAACAAGGAAAAAGTAAGGGCGATCAGGCCCGATGTGCCGCTTAACTCGCTGGCGCTCATGCTTGATCCGGCGATTGCCGCCGATCTGTCGAAATGCGGCATCGCGGTCATTGATGAGCCTATTGATGTACTTCCTTCCTTTGCCGCCTATCTCGGCGGCGACATCAAGAACATCGGCATCACCGATCTCGAAGCAGTGGAGGCGGCTCTTGCGAAGGTTTCGGATTATATCAAGGTCGTTTCGACTGACAGCTACATCAACAGCCTGGCCGAGGGGAAATACTGTGTTGTCTGGGGTTACTCGGGCGCCATATTCTACGCGCGCGACCTGGCAAAACAAAAGGGCAATGGGACAATCTCCTACAACGTTCCCAAGGAGGGCAGCCAACTCTGGTTCGACCTTTTTGTCATTCCCAACAAGGCTCAGAACAAGGACGGAGCCTATCAGCTGCTTAACTACATGATGAAGCCCGAGGTGGCCGCCGCCAATACCAACTTCCTGCAATATGCCAATCCGATTTTGACTTCGGCGCCATATATTGAACCGAAGCTGTTGAGTGATCCCGGTCTTTATCCGCCTCAGAGCGTGTTGAAGCGGCTTGCAGTGCAGCCGCCAATGGCAGCGAATAT
>CAZHCO010000151.1:0-22328 GCA_964530965.1 uncultured Aestuariivirga sp.
ACATTCCTGCACACCCGCAGAAGCATGGCCGACATCGAAAAACCCCCGCCCATCAACCCCTCAAAACCAAAGCCAATCCACCCAGACCAGTTGCTGTTCCGTTATGCATGACTTTCCCCGGACAGCAATGCGTGAAACGGGAGAAGACGTTAGCGATGCCAGTTAATTTCCACCTTCCAGAATCCGGCGGGCTATGACCTGGGCCTGAATTTCTGCGGCGCCTTCAAAGATATTCAGAATGCGGGCATCGCAGAGGACGCGGCTAATTTCAAATTCGAGCGCAAAGCCATTGCCGCCATGAATTTGCAAGGCATTATCGGCGGCGGACCAGGCCACGCGGGCGCCCAGAAGTTTTGCCATGCCGGCTTCGACGTCACAGCGGCGGCCGGCATCCTTTTCGCGCGCGGCATAGTAGCAAAGCTGGCGGGCGGCCATGATTTCTGCAGCCATGAGCGCGAGCTTATCGGCCACGCGGGGGAACTTGATGATGGCTTTGCCGAATTGTTTGCGGTCGGACGCATACTTCAGGCCGAGATCAAGGGCATTTTGCGCCACGCCAATGGCGCGGGCTGCGGTTTGGATGCGGGCACTTTCAAAGGTCTGCATCAATTGCTTGAAACCCTGGCCCTCAATGCCGCCCAAGAGATTTTCGGCTTTCACCTCAAAATCCTCAAAGCGGATTTCGAACTCCTTCATGCCGCGATAGCCCAGAACCTCAATTTCGCTGCCGCTCATGCCTTTTGCAGGGAAAGGTTTGTCATCGCTGCCCCGCGGCTTTTCGGCGAGGAACATGGACAGGCCCTTGTAGCCCTTCTCCTCCGGAATGCTCCGTACAAGGAGGGTCATGAGATCGGCGCGCACCGGATGTGTAATCCAGGTCTTGTTGCCTGTCACCTTGTAAACGTTGCCCGCTTTCATGGCGCGGGTTTTAAGTGAGCCCAAGTCTGAACCTGTATCGGGTTCGGTGAAGACGGCGGTGGGGAGAATTTCACCCGTTGCTATTTTGGGCAACCATTTGGCCTTCTGTTCTTCGGTGCCGCCACGGAGAATGAGTTCGCAGGCGATCTCGGCGCGGGTGCCGAGAGAACCCACGGCAATCCAGCCGCGCGAAAGTTCTTCGGAAACGACGCACATGGCTTCCTTTGGCAGGCCAAGGCCGCCAAAACCTTCGGGAAGGGTAAGGGCGAAAACGCCGAGCTCGGAAAGCTCTTCAATAACTTCCATTGGTAAATAAGAATTTTCCAAGTGCCAGCGATGCGCATGTGGTGTGACTTTTGCAGCGGCGAAGCGCTGCATGGTGGTGCGCATATCGTTGATGGTGTCATCAAGGCCGCAATTGCCAAAGGTTAGTTCACCCTGTTGTTCCTGCATCAATTCAACGAGGGTGGCACGGGTTTCGCAGGTGTTGCCTTTCGCATAAAGGGCGCAGGCGCGGATGGCTTTCAGATCGAGTTCCAGATTTTCAACACGGAAAATTTCCGTCTGATTCATGGGAATTCCGCCCACGACCTGTTGCAGATATTCGCCACAGGCAACCTTCACCAGCAATTGTTCGATCACGCCGAACTTATTCTGGGCCGAGAGCTTCGACGCGTAGGAGGCAAGTGCCTTCAGCGTATCCACATATGTTGCAAGCCAGGCAAGGCCATGGGCTTCGTGCTGGTGTTGATCGAAGGCATCTGACTGAACCAGGGCGCCCACGGCCAGTTTGGCTTTTTCAAAAGCCCGCTCTGTGGCTTCTACAGCCTCGCCCAATGCTTCAATCACAGATCATGCCTTTATTTTGTGCAGGGAGAAGCTATCTCAGGTATTTGTGCAATGCAACATGAAGTGCCGCAATTGAGCCGGATTTCTTGGCCAAAGGCTAGCGATAGATTTTTTTATTTGTTGAGGCTATGTAATTGAATATGATTCAGATGCGGCGGGCGGGCGCGGTTGCGCTTCTGACAATGACGGTTGGCATGGCGGGAAACGCTCAAGGCGCGGAGCCCACTTCGCTTGGGGTTTTCACCGACTGGACGGCCTATACCTACAAGGCGTCTGACACGAAAGTCTGCTACATCGTGTCCCAGCCCAAATCGAGCGATGCGGCCAAGAAGGTCAAGCGCGACCCGATTTTCTTTATCATCACCCATATGCCGGGGCGCAACATCAACGGCGAGGTTTCAACCATCATTGGTTATCCCTTCAAGGAAGCCACCATGGTTCAGCTCAAGATTGACGAGGTTGAATTTGAACTTTTCACCAATGGTGACGGGGCTTGGGCCGATACGACAGACAAAGAGAAGAAAATCGTGGCGACGATGAAGGCGGGCCAGAAGTTCTCGGTCAGGGGCACCTCGTGGAAGGGCACGGAAACCACCGATAATTATTCGCTGAATGGCTTTACCGCAGCCATGGACAAGATCGACAGCTCCTGCAAATAGTCGGGTTATGCGGAGGTTTTTCCCAGTTGTATTGTTTTTGTGCCTGCAATCGCTTGGGGTTGCGGCGGGGTCGTTGTGCTCACCGCTCAATTATGAAGGCAATGGCTATACGGCCTGCCGTATTGATCTCAGGGAAACGCGCCTCGAACTCTTCAATCTTGATGGCAAGGGCGCTCCCCTTGGCTCGTTCACCGCCCTTGCTGAAAACCTGAGCGGGGAAGGCAAGGAACTTGGCTTTGCCATGAACGCGGGCATGTTTGACGAGGCGCTCAAGCCCATCGGCCTCTATGTTGAGGACGGTACCCAGACCAAGAAGCTGAACCGGCGCGATGGCTACGGCAACTTCCATGTGAAGCCCAACGGGGTGTTTTACATCACGGGCGACCGGGTAGGGGTGGCTGCCACCGAGGCCTATGTGAAGCTCAATGAGATGCCGGATTTTGCCACCCAATCCGGCCCCATGCTGGTGATCGACGGGAAAATCCACCCCAAATTTTCGGAAACCGGCATGTCCCATAAAATGCGTAATGGGGTGGGCGTGCTGGACGCTCACACGGCCATTTTTGTGATCTCGGAGAACGCGGTTAATTTCTATGATTTCGCCCTATTATTCAGGGACAAGCTGAAATGCGCCAATGCCTTGTTTTTCGATGGCACGGTATCGAGCCTCTACAGCCCGGAGCTCGGCAGGAATGACGGGTTTGCGGCCCTGGGGCCTATGGTGGGCGCCGTCAAGTTGCGCTAAGAGGCCGCCATGACAACCCTGTTACAAACAAAACCGCTGGCACCTTCGGTCTATTTGCCGAATGATTTGCGGCCCTCGCTGATGGGCCTCTCGCGGGAAGACTTGGCCCAAATCCTGGGCCGCGTTGGCGTTCCCGAGAAGCAGCGGCGCATGCGCATGCGGCAGGTCTGGCATTGGATCTATCACCGCGGCGCTCAGAGCTTTGCCGAAATGACAGATATTTCGCAAAACCTGCGCTTGCTGCTTGAAGAGACTTTTTCCATTGGCCGCCCCGATGTTGTCACCGAGCAGAAGTCGAGTGACGGCACGCGAAAATGGCTGCTGAGATTTGCTCCCGACGAGCGGGGCCAGCGCCATGAAGTGGAGATGGTTTATATCCCCGAAGAAGATCGCGGAACGCTTTGCATTTCGAGCCAGGTGGGCTGCACGCTGACCTGCACGTTCTGCCATACGGGCACGCAGAAACTGGTGCGCAATCTCACGGCCAATGAAATCGTGGGCCAGGTGTTGCTGGCGCGCGACAAGCTGGAGGAATGGCCGCACCAGATGGAGGGCGTTCCCAATGCCCCGGAAAGCGGGCGCTATCTCACTAATGTGGTGCTGATGGGCATGGGCGAGCCTTTGTATAATTTTGACAATGTGAAAACTGCCATGGATATCGTGGCCGATGGCGAAGGCATTTCGCTGTCAAAACGGCGCATTACACTCTCCACATCTGGAGTCGTGCCAGAGATTATTCGGGCGGGTGAGGAGATTGGAACGGGTCTTGCCATTTCTTTGCACGGTACGACCGATGAAATCCGCAACAAGCTGGTGCCGCTGAACAAGAAATATCCGATCGCCGAATTGCTTGCGGCATGCCGAGCTTATCCCGGCGCATCAAACGCGAAGCGCGTCACTTTTGAGTATGTGATGCTGAAGGGCGTGAATGACAGCGTGGCCGATGCCAAGCGCCTGGTGAAATTGCTGGAAGGCATGCCGGCGAAAGTGAATCTAATTCCCTTCAATCCTTGGCCCGGAACGCAGTATGAGTGTTCTGATTGGAATGTGATCGAAGTCTTCGCCGAGATTTTGAACAAAGCTGGCTACGCCTCGCCGGTGCGCACGCCACGAGGGCGGGACATCATGGCGGCCTGCGGGCAGCTCAAGTCCGAAAGCCACAAGATCAGGGCAAGTGAGAGGAAAATGCTTGGGGGAATTTGAGCAAATCAAGGCGCCAACTCGTGAGGAAATTGACGCTTGGTGGAATCAAATGCCAAGGGCACTCCCAGAATACTGTGCAGTAGTTTCGGCACTCAAGCCGATTTTGTTCAATATGACTCCAAAGATTGTGGCTATTGACGGTCCAATGGAACGGGGAAAACAACGCTGGGGCGTTATTTATCTTACATGTTCAATTCGTCTCTCATCGAAACGGATTTGTTTTCGAGACGACGTAGGTTTGAGTACGACCTCGAACAGATTTGGAAGCTAATTTATCGGCGAGTAGAAGGGGGGCGTCCCGTATTTGTTGAAGGTGTGACAATCTTAAAAATCTTCGATTCTATCTCCATCGAACCGGATTTTCATATCTACTGGGAAAATGTGCATCAGAGCGACAGTGCCGTTGATCGGGTTGATCGCTTGGGAGTGTTGCTGCGCCGATATTGCAGAAAATACAATCCACGAGGAAGAGCGAACTTCGCCATTGCAGCATCGATAGATATATCCGCAGTCTTGCCAAGCTCGCCGGACGAGCCAGTGCCTGATTGTCAACAACAGTGATTTGAAGCTGAACTGCCAAGCCTCCTTGCTTCCTGGATTGATGGGCATGGCACGCTGCCGTAGGAACAGAATACGCAACAATCACCTTGCTTTGGTTTCAACATGATCTTGCACGACGGGCACTCAAAGAAAAAGAGGCATACGTCTGTCGGCATTGTTTCTGTCGTTCTATGGCCGCACTTGGGGCAGATGATTGTTGATTCCAAAATCATGGTGTTACCTGAATGAGGGTGGCGGGGTATCCGGAATTTGTTGACGCTTCAGCAATTGCGCCTGTGGCCACTTCAGTATCTTCAAAAATGACAGTCGCCTGTTTGCGCTCGAAATCTACTGTTACGGTCTTGACCCCGGATAGGGATGCCATTGCCTTTTTGACGGTGATTGGGCAGAGCGCACAGGTCATTTTCTCTATTGTGAATGTACCTGTTCTTTCGGCAGCAAATGCTCCTGACGTGGCGACAAATAAAGCGATGGCGAGAAAATTTTTTTCGCATAGGGTCATCCACTCAAAGGCACAAAATTAATGGCGAGTGTAGCAAGCACAAACGCTGCGCCAATCCACAGGATGGATTTGGTTACCGGCCCCGATTGCGGTTTTGCGCACAGGGTGCCGGGTAGGCACGCTTCTGGTTTGCGCCGATAGGCCTGCCAGAACCCCGCGCCGAGAAAGACGAGTGCCGTGCCGAGGAAATAAGGCTGATAGGGCGACAGGGCGGTGAGCTGCCCAATCCAGGCGCCGCTTATGCCCATGGTCACAAACAGCAGTGGCAGCACGCAGCATACGGATGCGAGAATTCCGCCAATGAGTCCGCCTGCTGCCAACAGGCCTGTTCGGCCTTTTGTCTCGATGCCTGTTGTTATTTCCGGAATTGACATCAGCCTTGTCTTTTTAAGTGCAAAGGCACCCTACATCCTGTAGTAACTACAGGAGCAAGAGGGACATATGTCAAAGGACATCGCGAGTGAGTAGATTTCCGATTGGCGAGCTGTCCCGGAAAACCGGCGTACATATTGAGACCATTAGGTATTATGAACGGATAGGTTTTGTCCCGCCGCCGCCGCGCGGGGCTGATGGCCGCCGGTCTTTCGGTGCAGGAGACGAGAAGCGGCTTTGCTTCATCAAGCGGTCGCGGGATATGGGGTTCTCGCAGAACGAGGTGCGAGCCCTTCTTCGGCTTGCAGATGGCGGGGCCAAGTCATGCGGGGAAGTTCAGGCACTGGCACAGACCCACCTGAAAGACATCCGCTCCAAGATCAGTGACTTGAAAAAAATGGAATCGATATTGGCGATAACCGTATCGAAGTGCACTGGCGAAGGTGCGCCCGCTTGCCCAGTTCTCGACGCTTTGAGTGCGAATTGAGTTTAAGTCAGGCCGAAACGCGGGGTTGCGGAAACCTGAAACGCTGTGATAGGTCCTGCGCTTGAAATCATCTCTAATTCGTCATTCCGGCGAAAGCCGGAATCTCCATATGAAATGGCCCCCGGCTTTCGCCGGGGTGACGGAAGGGGGAAATAAGTGAAAGAAGAATTCCATGTCCAAGCGCGCCCAGGTTAAAAAAGTTGTTCTCGCCTATTCCGGCGGGCTTGATACCTCGATCATCCTGAAATGGCTGCAAACGGAGTATGGGGCGGAAGTTGTGACCTTTACTGCCGATCTGGGCCAGGGTGGCGAGCTGGAACCTGCCCGCAAGAAGGCTGAGATGCTGGGCATCAAGCAGATTTATGTGGAAGATGTGCGCGAGGAATTCATCCGTGATTTTGTGTTTCCGATGTTCCGGGCCAATGCGCTTTATGAAGGCGTGTATCTCTTAGGTACCTCCATCGCGCGACCACTGATCTCAAAACGTTTGATTGAGATTGCGAAAGAAACCGGAGCAGATGCCATTGCCCACGGGGCCACGGGCAAGGGCAATGACCAGGTGCGTTTTGAACTCACGGCCTATGCGCTGAACCCCGACATAAAAATCATCGCACCCTGGCGTGAATGGGAATTCAAGAGCCGCACGGATCTGATCAATTTTGCCGAGAAGCACCAGATTCCGGTTTCCAAGGACAAACGCGGCGAAGCGCCATTCTCGGTTGATGCAAACTTGCTGCATTCCTCCTCGGAAGGAAAAGTTCTGGAGGACCCGTGGGTGGAAGCACCGCCTTACGTGTATCAGCGCACCATTGCGCCAGAGGATGCGCCGGACAAGGCCATGTATATCGAAATAGAATTCAAGAAAGGTGATCCTGTTGCGATTGATGGCAAGGCCATGTCGCCCGCCACGTTGTTCACCAAGCTCAATGAGTTGGGCCATGACAATGGCATTGGCCGCCTTGATCTGGTTGAAAACCGTTTCGTCGGCATGAAGTCGCGGGGCATTTATGAAACGCCGGGCGGCACTATCCTCTCGGTTGCCCACCGCGCCATGGAAAGCCTGACGCTGGACCGGGAAGCCGCCCATCTCAAGGACAGTTTCATGTCGCGCTATGCGGAGCTGGTGTATTATGGTTTCTGGTATTCGCCGGAACGCGAAATGCTGCAGGCCATGGTGGATAAATCCCAGGAGCATGTGGAAGGCGTGGTGCGTCTCAAGCTCTATAAGGGCAATGTGATTATGGTGGGCAGGAAGTCACCGAAGTCGCTTTACTCCGATGCGCTGGTCACCTTCGAAGATGATCGCGGTGCCTATGACCAGAAGGATGCGGCGGGTTTCATTCGGCTGAATGCGCTGCGGCTGCGGACACTGGCGGCAAGGAAGCGGAACAGCTAAGCGAGTGCCTTCAACTCTTCCAAAATCGCAGCACCCATTTCCTTGGTGGTGACGGTTTTTTCGTCCTTGGCTGCGATGTCCTTGGTGCGCAGACCCTTGGCGAGCACATTGGCGATTGCGGTGTCGACATTATCGGCCCAATCGATGAGCCCGAAGGAATAGCGCAAGCACATGCCGAAGGAGGCGATCATGGCGATGGGGTTGGCAAGTGCCTTTCCGGCGATGTCAGGGGCGGAACCGTGCACGGGCTCATAGAGGGCTTTGCGGCGTTTGGTTTTGGGGTCTTCGGCCCCGAGCGAGGCGGATGGCAACATGCCGAGGGAGCCGGTGAGCATGGCGGCGACATCGGAGAGGATATCGCCGAAAAGATTGTCGGTGACGATCACATCATACTGCTTGGGCCAGCGCACGAGCTGCATGGCGCAATTGTCGGCCAGCACGTGTTCGAGAGCCACATCGGAATAGCTTTCCTGCTGAATGCGGGTGACGACTTCATTCCACAACACGCCAGTCTTCATCACATTGCGTTTTTCCGCCGAGGCAACGCGGTTCTTCCGGGTGCGGGCCAGTTCAAAGGCCACGCGGGAGATGCGTTCGATTTCATAGGTGTCATAGATTTGCGTATCGATGGCGCGCTTCTGGCCGTTGCCCAAATCGGTGATAGTTTTGGGTTCGCCGAAATAAACTCCGCCGGTCAACTCGCGTACGATCAGGATATCCAGGCCATCGACGAGTTCGCGCTTGAGGGACGACGCGTCGGCGAGTGCGGGATAGCAGATGGCGGGGCGCAGGTTGGCAAAAAGGCCCAAATCCTTGCGCAGGCGCAGGAGGCCTGCTTCGGGGCGATGGACGTAGGCAACTTTGTCCCAACGAGGTCCGCCGACGGCGCCAAAAAGAACTGCATCGGCTCCTTGCGCTTTCTCCATATCTTCTTCGGAAATGGCTTTGCCATGGGCATCGTAAGCGCAGCCGCCGACAAGGCCGCGATCGGTTTTGAATTTAGCGATGCCCCTTTCGCTCATCCAGGCGATGATGGCTTCAACCTCGGCCATGACTTCAGGTCCGATACCGTCACCGGGGAGGAGGAAGAGATTGTGGGAGGCCATGAGATATCCGTTTCGCGAGACTAATTTCGCGGGGATGGGTAGCCGTCCCTAGGCCTCAAAGCAAGTTTTAATGCGACATCAGCACCGGGCGGGTGAGGTGGTTGAGGACATATTGAGTGGCACCGCCAAAAATATACTCGCGCAGGCGCGAATGGCCATAGGCCCCCATGACGATGAGGTCGCAGCCGCTGTCGTCGGCACAGCGGAGCAGGGCGTGGCCCGCATCTTCGCCAGCGGTGGGAAAGCTTGCGGCTTCCGCCTTGACGCCGTGGCGGGCCAGGGTCTCGGCTAGGTCAGCGCCAGCGACCGAGCCTTTGAGCGACGGGTCTTTCTGGGGGTCGGTGCGCACGATGCGCACTTTTTTTGCGGCCTTGAGAAAGGGCAGGGCGTCAAAGGCGGCGCGGGCGGCTTCACGATCGCCGTTCCAGCCCAGCACGATGTCATTAAGGTTCAGCTTGGTATCGCCCTTGAAGGGCAGGACCATGATAGGGCGGCCTGCCGCCATAAGGGTTTGTTCAACAAAATCGGATTCGACGCCGGTGGTTTCATCCGGATTGGTGGCGGAAATAATCAGGAGGTCGGCGCTGCGGCCCTTGTTGACGACTTCCTCGGCAATGCTCGAGGTCGCTCCTTGCACGACATGAAAATCAAATTTCAGGCCTTCTTTTCTCATGGCCTCTTCAAAGGCGGTGCGGACTTTTTCCTGGTTCTCCTTGAAGTAGGTCTGGTTGCCGTCAAAGACCTGCGGCACCGCTTCAAAGCCCATTGAGGGATAGAGCTGCACGGCGGGAATGACATAAAGGCCGGAGATATGGGCGTCAAAATTTCGCGCGGTCGTTGCGGCGGCGCCCAAAAGCTGGGGCAAACGGCTCAACTCATTCAGAGAAACGAGGATCGTTTTATAGGCCATGACATGTCCTCCGATGGGGTTGAAGGAAGTGTACTTACCTCAACATAGGATGTCCTTGGGCGAGATCAAGGACTATTCGGCGGCTTTGAGGGCCATGGGATTATTCGGGTGCGTCGTCCAGTTGGCGTAATCCGGGTTAACTTTTCGGCCTGTGCGGGCATCGGTGCCGGTGGTCTGCTGCCCCATGGTGATGCAATCCTGCACGGGGCAGACTTCAACGCAGAGGTTGCAGGCCACGCACTCATTATCCAGCACCTCGAAATGGCGTTTGCCATTCTTGCTTTGGCTGATGGCCTGGTGTGACGTGTCTTCGCAGACGGCGTAGCAGCGGCCACACTTGATGCAGAGGTCCTGATCAATTTTCGCCTTGGCGATGTAGTTGAGATTTAGGTATTGCCAATCGGTGACATTGTCCACGGCGCGGCTGCGGAAATCTTCAATCGTGTTGTAGCCTTTCTCATCCATCCAGCGCGAAAGGCCGGTGGTCATTTCTTCCACGATCCTGAAGCCATAGGTCATGGCGGCGGTGCAGACCTGAACCGAGCCGCAGGAGAGGGCGATGAATTCCGCGGCATCGCGCCAGTTGGTGATGCCGCCGATGCCTGAGATCGGCAGTCCGGCGGTTTCCTTGTCGCGGGCAATTTCTGCCACCATGTTGAGGGCGATAGGTTTCACCGCCGGGCCGCAATAGCCGCCGTGACTGCCTTTGCCATCAATGGATGGCCGGGGCGAGAAGCTGTCGAGATCAATTGAGATGATGGAGCTCACCGTATTGATGAGGGATACGGCATCCGCTCCGCCTTTCATCGCGGCGCGGGCGGGATAACGAATGTCGGTGATGTTGGGGGTGAGTTTTACGATCACCGGCATGCGGGTGTATTGCTTGCACCAGCGCGCCACCATTTCAATATATTCCGGCACCTGACCCACGGATGCGCCCATGCCGCGTTCTGACATGCCGTGTGGGCAACCAAAGTTCAGTTCCACCGCATCGGCTTCCGTCTCATCCACGGCTGCCAGAATTTGTTTCCACGGCATTTCCTCGCAAGGCACCATGAGGGAGACGACCATGGCGCGGTCCGGCCATTCGCGTTTTACTTTCTTGATTTCCTGCAGGTTGATTTGCAGCGGGCGGTCAGTGATGAGCTCGATATTGTTGAGTCCGAGCAATCTGCGATCAGCGCCATGAATGGCGCCATAGCGGGGACCATTGACGTTGACGATGGGCGGGCCCTCTTCGCCGAGGGTTTTCCATACCACGCCGCCCCAGCCCGCCTGGAAGGCGCGAACCACATTGTATTCCTTGTCGGTTGGCGGTGCTGAGGCAAGCCAGAAGGGATTGGGCGATTTGATGCCAACAAAATTGGTGCGAAGGTCAGCCATGGTATTACTCCTCAGCTCGTCAGATAGGCGTGAATGGATTCAGCGGCTCTGCGACCATCATCGACGGCGGCTACGGTCAGGTCCTGGCCACCCGCCACACAATCGCCGCCAGCCCAGATGCCTTTCACGCTTGTGCGTTTTTCGGCATCGATTTTAATACGTCCACCAGTCAAGGCAAGGGCGCCTCCGGTGACATCAATGGCGGTCTGGCCAATAGCCTTGAAAATCATGTCGGCACCGAGGTCGGTGCTTTCACCGGTTGGCACGAGTTTGCCTTTGACTTCTTTGACATAATCGCATTTGAGGCCGATGGCCTTCTTGCCCTTAGTCAAAACTTTTCTGGGTTGCACCCAGTGTTTTATTTTCACGCCTTTGGTTTGGGCCAATTCCTGTTCATAGGCGCTGGCCTTCATATGTTCGGCGCCCCGACGATAAAGAATGGTGACATCCTCGGCGCCGAGAAGTTTTGACTGGATGGCAATATCAATGGCGGTCATGCCGCCACCGATCACCAGCACACGGCGGCCCACGGGCAGCTTGCCCAAATCTTTTGCCTGGCGCAGTTCGGCGATGTAGTTGACGGCGTCTTCAATGCCATGGGCGTCTTCGTTTTTTGCCCCCAGCGCATTCACGCCTTGCAAGCCCATACCAAGAAACACCGCATCGAAGTCGCGTTGCAAGTCCTTGAGCTTCAAGCCCTTGCCAAAAGCCTTTGCGGTTTTGACAGCAATGCCACCGATCGAGAGAACGAATTCAACTTCTTTTGCGGCGAAGTCATCCACAGTCTTATAGGCAGCGATACCAAATTCATTGAGGCCGCCGGCTTTTTTGCGGGCCTCGAAAATCGTCACATCATGGCCGTGCATGGAAAGTCTGTGGGCACAAGCCAGCCCTGCGGGTCCGCCGCCAACGACAGCTACTCTTTTGCCCGTCGCTTTAGCGCGGGTGAATGGGTGCTTCTTTTCTTTCATCAATTCATCGGTGGCATAGCGTTGCAGCATGCCGATCTTGACGGGCTTTCGTTCCGCTGTTTCGCGTACACAGACTTCTTCGCAGAGCGTTTCCGTGGGGCAAACACGGGCGCATATGCCGCCCAGGATATTCTGGTCAAAAATCGTTTTCGCTGCGTTCTTCGGGTGCCCCGTGGAAATCTGGCGGATGAACATGGGGATGTTGATTGAGGTGGGGCAGGCCGTCATGCAGGGCGCGTCGTAACAGAAATAGCAGCGGTCGGCTTCGACAAGGGCTTCGTGATCGGTGAGGCGCGGATGCAGGTCAGCAAAGTTTTCAGCATATTGCGCCTTGTCCAGGCGTTTGCCGGCAATACCTTCAGCTCTCGCTGCCATCGCACTTCCTCCTCAAGAAGCTATGTTTTTGTTGTTTTGACCAAGATGGCAGAATTTGTTCAAATGGTCAAATTTTTGAAAAACCCGTGCATTGCGATAGACGCCGCAAACTATCCGTTCTATTGTATGACAAATAATAAGAGGCGTCTGATGTCAGTTGGGAAAACGAAACTAAAATTCCGTTCACAAAATTGGTTTGATAATCCGAATAACGCCGATATGACGGCGCTTTATCTGGAGCGTTATCTCAACTACGGGTTTACGCGGGGTGAATTGCAGGGCGGAAAACCCATCATCGGCATTGCGCAGACGGGCTCTGATCTCAGCCCCTGCAACCGGGCCCATGTGGATCTGGTGAAGCGGGTGCGTGACGGCATTACGGCGGCGGGTGGCGTTCCGCTCGAATTTCCGGTGCACCCCATTCAGGAAACGGGAAAGCGGCCCACGGCTTCGCTGGACCGCAATCTCGCCTACCTTTCGCTTGTTGAAGTGCTTTATGGCTACCCGATCGATGGTGTGGTGCTGACCATTGGCTGCGACAAAACCACGCCCGCCTGCCTGATGGCTGCGGCGACGGTTGATATTCCGGCAATCGCTTTATCATCGGGACCGATGCTCAACGGCTGGTATCAGGGCCAGCGCACGGGGTCTGGCACAATCGTATGGATGGCGCGCGAAAAACTAGCAACTGGCGAATTGGATTATGAAGGCTTTGTGGAACTGGTGGCAACGTCAGCGCCTTCCACGGGCTTCTGCAATACCATGGGGACGGCCACGACCATGAACTCCCTGGCCGAGGCCCTGGGCATGACGTTGCCCGGCAACGCCGCCATCCCCGCACCTTACCGCGAGCGCGGGCAGATGGCCTATGAGACGGGCCGCCGTGCTGTTGAAATGGTGCTTGAGGATTTGACGCCGTCGAAGATCATGACACGCAAGGCCTTTGAAAATGCCATTGCGGTTAACACGGCGATTGGCGGCTCCACCAATGCGCCCAATCACCTGAATGCCATCGCCCGCCACATCGGTGTCGAACTGAACGTTTCCGATTGGGAAAAAGTGGGCTTAAGCCTGCCGCTTCTGGTGAACCTGCAGCCGGCCGGTGAATATCTGGGCGAGGACTATCATCGCGCCGGTGGTGTTCCCGCCGTGGTGGCCGAGCTCATCAAGGAAGGCCACATTCACGAAGATGCGATCACCGCCAATGGCAAGACAATTGGTGAAAACTGCAAGGGCAAGTTCTCGTGGGACCGGGCCGTGATCAAGGAATATGGCAAGCCGCTCATGGCGAATGCCGGCTTCAAGATGTTTACCGGCAATTTGTTTGACAGCGCTATCATGAAAACCTCGGTGATCTCGGAAGAGTTCCGCCAGCGCTATCTGTCGAACCCGAAAGATCCCAATGCCTTTGAAGCGAAGGCCATTGTGTTTGACGGGCCGGAAAATTATCACGCCACGATTGATGATCCCAAGCTTGGCATTGATGAAAATACAATTCTGTTCATGCGGGGAGCCGGGCCCCTGGGTTATCCCGGTGCTGCCGAAGTTGTGAACATGCGCGCTCCCACTCAGCTTCTTGAAAAGGGCGTGCGCTCGCTTCCCTGCGTGGGAGATGGCAGGCAATCCGGCACCTCAGGTTCGCCGTCGATTCTCAATGCGTCACCAGAGGCCGCTGCCGGAGGCGGCCTTGCAATTTTGCAGAACGGTGACAAGCTGCGCGTTGATCTCAACAAGGGAATCCTGAATCTGCTGCTGCCGGAGACGGAAATCGCCAAGCGCCGCGCGGCATTGGCGGCGGCTGGAGGCTACAAGATTCCTGAAAGCCAGACGCCGTGGCAGGAAATTTTCCGCGCCAATACGGAACAGCTGGCCCAGGGCATGGTCTTGAAAGGCGCGGTGAAATTCCAGCGCATCGCCAAGACCAAGGGAATCCCGCGTGATAATCACTGATGCTTGAACTAAAATCAAAAAATCACCGGGCAACTTTTTCGAAACTGGGCGCGAAGCTGGTTTCGTTCTTTGTCGACGGGGTTGATGTCGTGGCGGGACCGGGAAGCGATGCGGATGCCCTGGCAAGCGATGCGTTTTCAGGGACGGTTACCGGGCGCTATGCCGGGCGTATTACGGGTTCGAAATTCACCCTGGATGGCAAGGTCATCAATCTCCTGCCCAATGTCGGACCGGATCATCTTCACGGGGGCCCCAAGAGTTTTTGCAATAGTTTGTGGGACGTATCCGACGTGCCGCAGGGCCTGCGCTTTACGATACATTCACCCGATGGTGATCAAGGTTATCCCGGCGCCATGGATGTGAGTGCCACTTACCGTCTTGTCGAAAATATCCTGTCGCTTGATTTTGAGGCCACGACAACAAAACCAACGGTGACCAATCTTACCAACCATGCCTACTGGAATCTCGCAGGCACGGGGTCTGGCTTTGATCAGGAAGTCGAAATGCCAGCCGATCACTATCTGCCGCTGCATGGACCCAAACTTCCAACGGGCGAGATCAGGGATGTGACCGGCACGGACTTCGATTTTCGAAAATTACGCAAAGTGGGGCAAGCCTATGACACGTGCTTTTGCCTGAATGGGCCGCGCGGAACTTTGCGCAAGGGCCTCACCCTGCGTGATCCCGCATCGGGGCGGATGATGGAAGTCTTTACCACGGAATGTGCCATTCAATTCTATACGGCGGATCATTTCGGGCCAGCGATGCCCGGCAAATATGGAAACTTGGTTCAGCATGGTTCCATTGCGATTGAGCCGCAAAACTATCCCGATGCGCCGAACCATGCGAATTTCCCTTCATCCGTGCTGCGCCCCGGAGAAGTTTACCGCCACCGCATGGAATGGCGGTTTCTTTAAGCCCCCGGTTTCAGATCAGCGGCTGAAAACAGCACGCCGAATTGTTCGCACCAGATGACCACGGATTTGTAATCGGCGAGGTTCACGTCTCCTGGGATGACATAATTCTGGTCGCCGATATTGCCTTTGAGGGGCCCGAGGCCAACCCAGGCGCTGGCTTTGACATCGGCGGAGGCTTTGATGTTTTCTGCTTTCACCAGCCACACTTTGAGGTCTGGTCCGTTGGTGGCTTCAAAATTGGTGAAGCGAAGGACTTTTGTGCCGGAGTCGTTTTCAAAAATGGTGGCGGTGCCCTTGCCGTGGTGCACGCTATCGGCGTCGCGGAATTCTCCCGTGGCTGCGGTTTTCATTTGCAGTTCCACGGGAAGTTCTTCGGCCACGACACGGTCAATCCACAGGGGCGAAGCGACATACCAGAAGGCATTTCCGCCAACAAATCCGATGGCTCCGGCAATGAGGGCAGTTGCTATGAGTTTGCGTGACATGAGTTGCTCCTTAACCCCAATCATTGCGGGAAATGAGCGTTCACTACAATTCACAATCTGGTTATAAAAAATTATAGGGGTCGACGTCGATTGAAAGATGGATGGAGCCTTTTGGTTTTATGTCCTTCAGCCATTCGCGCAGGAAAGCCTGGATATTTACCTCGCGCGCGGCCTTGACCAGAAAACGCCAGCGATAGCGTCCGCGCACTATGTGAATGGGGGCCGTTGCTGGCCCCAAAATCGTAACTCCTTCGCCAGTCGGTTCTGCTCTTGCGACAAGCCGCACAAAGCGTTCGGTCTCTGCTGCGTCGCTTCCGGCAATGATGACTGCCGCCAAGCGCCCATAGGGTGGGAGCCCGGCGTTTTCACGGATGAGTTTTTCCTGGGCGAGATAGCCTTCGCGGTCACCCTTCTTCAGGGCCTGCATCAGGGGATGTTCGGGTACATGGGTTTGCACCAGAGCATGGCCCGGTTTTTCGCCGCGTCCGGCACGGCCTGCCACTTGCGCCATGAGAGCCCAGGTGCGCTCGCCGCCGCGGGGGTCGGATGATTCCAATGCCAGGTCCGCATCGACAACGCCCACAAAGGTGAGAAACGGGAAATGATGGCCCTTGGCCACGAGCTGGGTTCCGATGACGAGATTGTATTCGCCCTTGGCCACGTCCCTGATGATATCACGCAGGAATATGCCGCGCGCGAGATCGCTGGAGAGAATAGCGATGCGCGCATCGGGAAAGCGTCGTGCCGCTTCCTCTGCAAGGCGTTCAATGCCAGGTCCGCAGGGCACGAGCTTGTCCTCAACGCCGCATTGCGGGCAGGCCTTAGGTGTTGGTTCAAGATGGCCGCAGTGGTGGCACATGAGTTGGCGGCGAAAGCGGTGCTCGACAAGGGAGGCGGCGCAGTTGGGGCAATCCATGCGGTGGCCGCAGGCGCGGCAGACGGTGACGGGCGCATAGCCCCTACGATTGAGAAAGAGCAGGGCCTGGTCACCCGCTGCCAATGTTGTGTTGATGTTTTCAATCAAAGGAGTGGAAAGCCACGCGCCGGTTTCAAGCGGAACTTTACGCATATCAACGAGATCAATTTCAGGAAGTTCAGGGCGGCCGTGCCTGTCGTTCAATTTCACATGGCCATAGCGGCTACGGTCCGCATTTACGATGGATTCAAGTGAGGGCGTAGCGGAAGACAGGATGACAGGAAATTTTCCGATAGCGCCGTAGAGCACAGCCATGTCGCGGGCGTGATAGGTCACGCCATCGTCCTGCTTGTAGGCGCTTTCATGTTCTTCATCGACGACGATGAGTCCCAGTTTTTTCCACGGCAGAAAAAGGGCGGAGCGGGCGCCGACGACTATTTTTGCTTCTCCGCTCGCCACTCCGCGCCAGACACGCTCACGTTCACGGGCGCGCATGTCGGAATGCCATTGGGCGGGCTCACAGGCGAAACGGGTTTCGACGCGGGCAATGAATCCGGCGGTCAGCGCAATTTCGGGAAGCAACAAAAGCACCTGCCCACCGGAGGCGAGTGCCGCCGCCATGGCCTCGAAATAAACTTCGGTCTTGCCTGATCCGGTGACGCCATCAAAGAGCATGACCTTGGCGCTGCGTGAGGTGACCACGGCGCGCAGCTCCTGGGCGGCTTGCTGCTGCTTTTTGGAAAGCTTGAGGCCACCGGCATTCAAATCCGGTGACATGAAAGCCTTGTGGGCGGGAAGCGCTACGGCTTCCAAGGCACCTTCCTTGGTGAGAGATTTCACCACGGAGGTGCCGACGCCTGCGGCCTTGGCCAATTCCGACAGGCGCATGGCGAAGCCTTCGGCGGCGACATCCAGAACGCGCTGGCGCTGGGGCGTCATGCGGCGGATTTTTTGGCCGGAGGCGCGATAGGCGATTTGCCCCTTTGCCTCTTCGAAGGCCGCGGGCACGCGTAAGACCATGCGTAGCACATTGCCCTTGGGCTCAACGTAATAATCCGCCAGCCAATCCACAAATTTGCGGTGAATCTCGCCCATGGCGGGCATGTCGTAACGGGAGATGACATCGCGGAGTTTGGTGCCCTCCGGAGCCTGCGATTTCAGGGCCCAGACAACGCCGATCAGGGTGCGGGGGCCGAGCGGCACGCAGACATAGCAGCCCTCCCCCAGCGTCATTCCAGCCGGAATCCGGTAGGAATAGGGGTCTTCGAGGGCCAGCGGCAACAGCACATCGGCAATGGGGTGGGAATCGGCGATCATGGCTCTGGAATAGTCTTGGACGGGAAGGCCTGCCAGTCTTATATCACGCGTGCCATGAAGCATTCGCCCGTTCAGACGACACAAGTTCATGCCCGCGAGATCGTTTATTGGGAGCCCATCCAGCTCGCCCAACGCTTACGGGGGCAGGCGTATCTCACCCTGTTTGAAAGCACCATGCGGCAGGAAAAGCTGGGGCGCTATTCGTTTTTGGCATGCAATCCGTCATCAACCCTGAAAGTCGAGAATGGCCGGACCTCGCTGGATGGTGTTGTGCAAGACGAAGCGCCGCTTGCCGTATTGGATAAAATACTTAGCCGCGATCGCATACCGAAACTGGCGGGGCTGCCGCCGTTTCAAGGGGGGCTCGCGGGCTACATCGGCTATGATTTTGGCCGCAGCCTTGAGCCGCACACGCGTCTGCCTGAATTTCCTTCGCTCTGTTCAGAGCTGATGCTGCATGTCTATGACGTGGGCATTGCCTTTGACCATTTGCAGGAGCGGGCGTGGATTATTTCCACTACGGGTGAGCAAGCCGCCGATGAACTTGAAGATTTGCTGAAGCGCAAGCCATCGCAAATGGGTTCTTCGACAATCGAAAACTGGTCTTCCAATTTTACGCGCGAGGCCTATGAAACCGCCGTTGCCCGCACGATTGAGTATATTCTGGCGGGCGATATTTTTCAGGCCAATATCTCGCAATGCTTCAGTGCGAAAATTCCAGAGGGCTTTGACTCGCTGGCATTTTACAGACGCCTGCGGTCCTCAAACCCCGCAACCTTCTCGGCCTATCTCGACTATGGCGACGTGCAGATTGCCTCGAGTTCACCTGAGCGGCTGTTGAGTTTTGATGGCACGACGGTTGAGGCGCGGCCCATAAAAGGCACGCGGCGGCGCGATCCCAATCCGGCATTGGATGCGGCCCTCGTGGCGGAGCTTGCGTCAAGCCGGAAGGACCGGGCCGAGAATGTGATGATTGTCGACTTGCTGCGCAATGACCTGAGCCGCGTGTGTGCTCCGGGCAGTGTGCGCGTGCCTGTGCTGTGTGGGTTGGAGAGCTATGCATCCGTGCATCATCTGACCTCAGTGGTGACAGGTGAATTGAAACCAGACAGATCCGTTGGTGATCTCATCGCCGCCATTTTCCCCGGTGGTTCTATCACGGGCGCTCCCAAAATCCGCGCCATGGAAGTGATCGCGGAAATTGAAGGGCAAGGGCGCGGCATCTATTGCGGCTCCATCGGCTATTTCGGTTTCAATGGGCAGGTGGATTTGAACATCGCCATTCGCACTGCCATGTTTTCGCAGGGAGTGGCGCGATTCCAAGGCGGCGGCGGCATTACGGCGCGCTCGGAGCCCGCGGCGGAATATGAGGAAACGATTACCAAGATCACCCGCATCATGGAGGCCTTCGCGCCATGATCCTCATCGTCGACAACTACGACAGCTTTGTTTACAACATCGCGCGCTATTTTGAGGAACTTGGCCAGCAGGTTCTGGTGAAACGCAATGATGAGGTGGGTGAAGCCGATCTTAAGGCGAAAGCGATTGTGATTTCCCCCGGCCCCAGTACGCCGCATGAGGCGGGAGAGTCGCTGGATATCGTGCGGCAATATTCGGGAAAGCTTCCCATTCTCGGTGTCTGCCTCGGGCATCAGTGCATTGGCGAGGCCTTTGGCGGCAAGGTTGGCCGTGCCAAACGACCCATGCATGGGGATTCATCCGAGATCATTCACGATGGAACAGGCATATTCAAAGGCCTCCCCAATCGGTTCAATGCGGGGCGTTATCATTCGCTGATTGTGGATACTGATTCAGAAAACATGGAGCTGGAAATCACCGCGCGCAGTGATGATGGCGAAATCATGGGGTTAAAACACAGGCAGCACCCGACCTTCGGGGTGCAGTTCCACCCGGAATCCATCCTCACCGAGCATGGTTATGCAATGCTGCGGAATTTTCTGGAGGTGGTGAATTGAGTGTGGTCTGGTTCAATGGGCAGTTTGTTGACGGAGCGCTGCCGCTTGATCCCCACGATCGCGGATTTCTGCTGGGCGACGGTGTTTTTGAAACCATAGCCGCTGTCAATCACAAGCCGCTTTGGCTTGATGAGCATCTGCAGCGCATGTCACATGCGGCGTCAGAACTCGGAATAGCTTTTGACGCGAAAGTTCTTTTTGCAGGATTGGGAACGGTCCTCAAAAAGAGTGAGGCGCAGTTCGAGGTTCTCCGCATAACGCTCAGTCGCGGGAAAACGTCACGGGGCCTGGCGGGTGACAGCGCGTCGCCCAGTCTTCTCTTGACGCTTGACGGGTTCGATTCAGGGAACCTGTTTCAGCCCTGCCGCCTCAAGGTCTCGGCTGTGCGGCGCAACGAGTTCGCGCCCTCTTCACGGTTGAAGACCCTATCCTATATCGATGGCATTGCCGCCGCGCGCGAAGTGGCTGCGGACGCGGACGACGCCTTGATGTTGAACACTCATGGGCACGTCGCTTCCTCCACGATCGCCAACATATTTCTTCTACGCGGAAACGAGCTGGTAACACCTTCCCTCAACCAGGGCATATTGCCCGGCGTCATGCGGCGCGTGTTGCTGGACAACGCCAAAAAAATTGGATCCGTGCCCGTTGAGAAAACCATTTCGCTGGAAGATTTATTCCGTGCTGATGCAGTGTTTTTGTGCAATAGCCTGCGTTTTCTCCGGCCGGTCACGGAATTGAACGGGGAACCATTGGGCAAGCGCCCGCTGGATCATGTGAAAGATGGATTGAGCGAGCTTGCCAAGAAACATTGCGGAATTGATCCCCGCACTTTGATGTGAATGAAAGGAAGACGTTATGAAGTTTTTTGTTGATACAGCCGATGTGACGGAAATCAGGGATCTTGCCGATGCGGGCCTTCTTGATGGTGTCACCACCAACCCATCGCTCATTGCAAAATCGGGCCGGGCATTCAAGGAAGTCATTGCCGAGATTTGCAAGATCGTTGATGGTCCGGTGAGCGCGGAAGTCACCGCCCTTGATTTTGCGGGCATGATCCGTGAGGGCAATGACCTCAGGAAGATCGCCAAGAATGTGACGGTCAAGGTGCCGCTCACCATAGATGGCCTCAAGGCCTGCAAGGCATTGCGGGCCGATGGCGCCATGGTGAATGTCACCTTGTGCTTCAGCGCCAACCAGGCGTTGCTTGCGGCCAAAGCCGGAGCCTCGTTCATTTCGCCCTTCGTGGGCCGTCTTGATGACATTCATCTCGATGGGATGGAGCTCATTTCGGAAATCCGCCAGATCTACGACAACTACGGGTTCGATACGGAAATTCTGGTGGCTTCGGTGCGCAGCGCAAATCATGTCAAGCAGGCCGCCCTTATCGGGGCCAATGTGGTGACCGCCCCAGCTGCTGTTCTCAAGGCGCTTGCCAAGCATCCTTTGACCGACAAGGGCATTGAAATGTTCTTAGGTGACTGGAAAAAGACGGGGCAGACCATCCTGTGATTCTTGAGCACGCCATTCTTGATGTCGCACTCGCCGAAACGGCGGATTATGAAGCGGCGCTGAAGGAGGCGCTGCCTTGTATTGCCGCGACGCCTGGGTTTATCCGACTTGAGGTCCGCCCCTGTCTCGAAAAACCCGGGCGCTATCTTCTGCTGGTTGAATGGCGGGAGCTGGAGGACCACACGGAGGGCTTTCGCAATTCCGATCGTTACCAGGCGTGGAAGAATTTGTTGCATCGTTTTTACAGTCCGTTTCCGCTGGTGGAACATTATGGTGAACCCATCGCCGCCTGTTAGGAGTCGTCAACCATTCTTGGGCTAGGATGCCGGCATGAATGATGGTCTTCAGTTTGGATTTTCCGCAGATGCTGCGGATATTGCGTCACGTTGGCTGCAATCCCTGAAATCGGAGCGCCGCATGGCAGCCAAGACGCTGGAAGCCTATGCACGCGATGTTTCGCAATTTAGCCAGTTTTTGAAGGATCACTTAGGGAATTCTGCGGGAGTTTCCGATCTCTCTGGCCTTACCGTCATGGATTTTCGCTCTTTCATGGCCCAGCGGCGGAAAGGTGGCGTGGAAAGCAGGACCCTTGCCCGGCAGCTCTCGGCCATCCGCTCGTTCTTTCGCTTTGCCGAGCGCAATGACCATTTCAAGAATGCGGCTCTTTCGGGCTTACGCACACCGAAGCTGCCCCACGCTGTTCCTAAGCCGTTGAGCATCGACGCTGCCAGAAAAGTGGCGGCTGGAGATGTATTTTCAACCGGGGAAACGCCGAAGTGGGTTGAAGCGCGTGATCGTGCCGTGCTCACTTTGCTTTA
>CAZHCO010000152.1:0-7132 GCA_964530965.1 uncultured Aestuariivirga sp.
TCCCTGCCAAGGCCTGTTCCAGATGGGAAAGGCGCGCGAAACCCGGGGATATCCCAAGAGCTTCGCGCGCGCCAAGTACTCGCGTATTACTTTCCGGCGAGAAGTTCATTGACCGCATCGCGGACTTCATCATCCACCGGCTTGTTGGCCGCAGCATTGAGCGCATCCACCGCAGCAGCTTCGGCTTCAGCAGCGGCAGTTTCGGCTGCGGCGGCAGTTGCAGCGGCGGTATCAGCAGTCTCTTGCGCCGTCGTTGCAGCGGTTGCTGCCGCATCGGCATCGGTTTGGGCCGTTGCTGCGGTGGCCGCGGCCGCGGCGGCGGCGTCCGCCAGAGTGGCATCGGCCTCAGCTGCAGCGGCGGCCTCGGCTGCAGCTGTGGCGGCCGCATCAGCAATGGCTTGCGCCGCCGCTGCATCGGCAGCGGCAGCCACTGAAGCGGCATTCGCATCGCGATAGGCAGCGATTCTTCCAACACGCGAATTTGGCAAAGCATTGGCCAGGGCCTTGGCTGAGGCATGGGCTGCATTCAGGGCGCCAAGCTTTGATGCAATGTTGCCGTTCGACACTTTTTCAGTTTTTTCGGCTTTGGCAGAACTCGAATTCGCACTCATTGAACCGCTATTTCCACCAGCGTTTCCATTGCCATTGCCATTCCCGCCGGAGGTTCCATTGCCGTTGCCGCCCTTTGCGGCGAAGGCGCTGTTAATGGCGAAGAGGCTTGTCGAGTGCAGGAGCACCGGAGTTGCCAGAAATGCCACGCCAAGGGCGAGGGTAGCGGCGGATTTTGAAAACCTGATGGCCATTGTGTTTTACCTTTCATGAAAGAGAATGGTTTGATCATCCGGATTCGCTGAGGTTAATGCAACGTGAACTGCTTCGCGCGGTGAACCACGCGTTACGGGAATGCACTCAATTTTTGATAAATTGCCGACAGAAAATTGGCCTGGACGTTATAGGCCCGTCAAGGCCTGTTCCAGATCTGCAATCAAATCGGCCACATCCTCGATGCCGATGGAAAAGCGGATGAGATTTTCGGGCACGATGCTGTTGGGGCCTTCAACGGATTTGCGGTGTTCGGCGAGGCTTTCAACGCCGCCCAAGGACGTTGCAGGCGTGAAAACTTGCAATCGTGAAGCGACTCCGCGCGATTGAGCTTCGTCGCCTTTCACCAGGATGGACGGCATGCCGCCAAATCCGCCTACCATCTGCTTCTTTGCAATTTTATGATGGAGGTGGCTTTCCAGACCCGGATAGAGAACGCTCACCAGCTTCGGATGTTTTTCAAAGTGTTTTGCAAGGGCCAGCGCATTGCGCGAGGACTGCTCAACGCGGAGAAAAAGCGTGCGAAGGCCACGGATGAGAAGGTAGGCCTCAAAACCTCCGAGTGTTGCGCCGAGGCCGATTTGCGCCTGCTTCACCTGCTCCCAACGGGGGCTGGCTTCACGGGCGGTCAACACGCCCGCCGTCACATCGCTATGTCCATTCAAATATTTTGTGGCGGAATGGAAGACGATGTCGGCACCGAGCGTGAGTGGTTTGCTGATCACCGGTGGGGCGCAGGTTGAATCGACGACAAGTATCGCTCCTGCCGCATGGGCGGCATCGGCGGCGGCCTTGATGTCAATCACGTCCCAAGTTGGGTTCGCCGGTGTTTCAATCCAAACAATCGCAGTTTTGCCGGGGAATATTGCTCTTGTGAGACTTGCGGGATCGGCGGCTTCGAACAGATCGAGGCCGATGCTTCGCATGGTTTGCTGGCGCAGCATCCAGGTTTTTACGCCATGATACATTATGGTGGGGGCGGCTATGCGCTGGCCCGTTTCCAAGGTTTCGACCAGGGCGGAAGCTGCACCCATACCCGATGCGAAGAGGCGGGTTTCAAAACCCTCTTCCAATTCACAAAGCAGTCCTTCGGCATGGGTTACGGTGGGCGAGCCATTGCGCGCGTAGATGTAATTTCCGACGAGGTTATAGTCTTCCTTGCGGGCGAACGTGGTGGAGGGCTGAATGGCGGGAATGACCGCGCCGGTTTCCTTGTCGATGAAGTGGCCGGCCTGAACTATCGTGGTGCGGATGGAAGGTTTCGAGTTCGAACGGTCAGACATGCTGCCCGCCGTTGATATGGAGTTCAGCGCCCGTCACGTAGCTGGAATTATCCGTACACAGAAAATAAATGGCCTTGGCCACTTCTTCCGGCTGGCCCAAGCGGCGCTGGGGAATTTGCGGAATGATTTTTTCCGTGCCCGGCGAGAGAATCGAGGTTTCAATTTCACCGGGCGAAATGGAATTCACCCTTACACCGAGGGGACCAAAGTCGGCGGCCATTTCGCGTGTGAGGGAAGCGAGCGCCGCCTTCGACGTTGAATAGGCGGCACCTGCGAATGGATGCACGCGGGAGCCTGCTATGGAGGTGACATTCACCACCGCGCCCTTGGCGGCTTCGAGTTCATCTATGAGGCCGCGGGCCAGCATGACGGGGGCGAAAAAATTCACCTGGAACACTTTCTTCCAGTCGGCTTCATCGGTTTCGATCGTATTGAGCCGCCCGCCATCGGGCTTCTTCGGGCTGATGGCGGCATTGTTGACCAGGGCATGGAGTTTTGAGCCCTGCTCTTTCAGTTTTTCCTTCATGTGCAGGATGGCGGCGGCGGTATCGACGGAATCGCTGAGATCGACCTGAATGTGATCTTCAGGCCCGGCATCCCATGGGCAATCCTCGGGGAAAGGATGACGCGAACAGGAAATCACCCGCCAGCCAGCAGTCGAAAACCGTTTCACCGTGGCATGGCCAATGCCGCGCGATGCGCCAGTGAGAATTAGAGTCTTGCGTTCAGCGTCCGGAATTTGGGTCATGACTCAGGGATATAGCCTTGTCTTGGTCCAACCGCTATCGGGATCGGGCCTGCGGAAAACTACGCGGTCATGGAGGCGAAACGGCCTGTCGTGCCAGAATTCAATAGATAGCGGCTTGATGCGGAAGCCGGACCAGTAGGGCGGGCGCGGGACGTCGCCTAAAGCAAACTTGGCGGCATATAAGGCAACGGAGGCTTCAAGCGCGAAGCGGCCTTCCAAGGCCCGCGATTGCTGGGAGGCCCAGGCGCCGATGCGGCTGTCCCGGGCGCGGGAGGCGAAATAGGCATCGGCTTCCGCCGCAGTCACCAGTTCAACAATGCCCCGCACGCGAACCTGGCGGCGGAGCGATTTCCAGTGGAAGCACAGGGCCGCTTTCATCGTCCCTAGAATTTCCTGGCCCTTCTGGCTTTCATAATTTGTGTAAAAAACAAAACCGCGCTCATCGGCATCTTTGAGAAGCACCATACGGACATTGGGCAGGCCTTCTTCATCCACGGTGGCGAGCGCCATGCCGTTGGGATCATTGGGTTCGGATTTTTCCGCATCCGCCAGCCAATCGGCAAAAAGCTGGAAGGGATCATTGCGCTCGGTGAAACCGAAGGCTGCGGTAAGAGTTGTCAGATCGCTCAGGCTCATTGCATTAACCAAACCATTTCAGGCCCCAGACTCTTCACAATTTACCCCACTTTGGCCATGGGAAGCGCTCATTTCGCCTCTAAATGGTTAGACCAATATGCGCGTCAAGTCGCGAGGAAATCACATAATGATCAAGACCTATGCAGCAGTTGCAATGGCGGGCCTCGTGCTTGCGGGTTGCGCCGAGGACAGCGGGCCGAAGGAAACATCGGGTGCAATCATTGGCGGCGTCGCGGGTGGCCTTATTGGCAACACCATTGGCAATGGCAAGGGCCGGGCTGCAGCCACCATTCTTGGCGCAGCCCTTGGTGCTGTCGTCGGCGGCAAAGTGGGGCGGAGCCTCGATGACGAGGATCGCAATTATGCCTATGGCGCGGCAACACGCTCCTTCACCTCGGGCCGCGTGGTGAACTGGGAAAATCCCGACAGCGGCCACCGCGGGCGCTTCAGGCCGCGGCGCAGCTATCAGGGTGACGATGGCCTGTGCCGGGAATTTGACCACACGATTTGGGTTGATGGCGAGCCGGACGTGATTGAAGGCACCGCGTGCCAAACACCCGATGGCCGCTGGCGCGTGGTGGGCTGATCGCTCACCTGACGGCGCCCTTTCCTTCCCCGCTTAACTATGCCAAATAGCGGTGAAACGGCTGGATTCAGCTGCACATTGCGTTGATCAGGGAAAATCATGAACGATACCAAAGGCTTGATGGCTGGCAAACGCGGGCTGATCATGGGCGTTGCCAATAACCGGTCCATCGCCTGGGGCATTGCGCAGGCCTGCGCAAGGCATGGGGCGGAACTGGCCTTCACCTATCAGGGTGATGCCATCAAGAAACGGGTTGAGCCGCTTGCTGCTGAAATCGGCGCCAAGCTTGTGGTGCCTTGCGATGTGACCGACATGGCCTCGGTTGATGCGACGTTCTCGGCGATCGAGAAAGCCTGGGGCAAGCTGGATTTTGTGGTTCACGCCATTGCCTTTTCCGACAAGGATGAATTGACCGGACGCTATGTCGACACCAGCGCCGACAATTTCACTAAGACCATGTTCATTTCCTGCTATAGCTTTACCGCCATCGCGCAGCGCGCCGAGAAGCTGATGACGGATGGCGGCTCGCTGCTCACGCTTACCTACTATGGCGCTGAAAAATGGATGCCGCATTACAATGTGATGGGCGTGGCGAAGGCGGCGCTTGAAGCATCCGTGCGTTACATGGCGGCTGATCTCGGCCCCAAGAACATTCGTGTGAATGCCATTTCGGCTGGCCCCATTAAGACGCTGGCTGCCTCCGGCATCGGCGACTTCCGCTACATCCTGAAATGGAATGAATACAATTCGCCGCTGCGGCGCACGGTTACCACGGAGGAAGTTGGTGACAGCGGTTTCTATCTGCTGTCTGATCTCTCACGCGGGGTAACGGGCGAAATTCTGCATGTGGATTCGGGCTATCATATTGTCGGCATGAAAAATCCGACGGCTCCTGACATGAGTGTTGCTTCCAACGGTGAATAATGCTCGAACACTCGCGGTTTGACGGAACGCCATCGCAGCCCTAAAACATTTTCCATGTCACACAATACCTTCGGCCACCTCTTTCGCATGACGACTTTCGGTGAGAGCCACGGGCCGGCTTTGGGCTGTGTGGTGGACGGTTGTCCGCCGGGCATAAAGCTGGTTGCCGCTGATATTCAGAGTTTTCTGGACAAGCGCAGGCCGGGGCAAAGCCGCTTTACCACGCAGCGGCGCGAACCAGATGAAGTGAAAATCCTGTCCGGCGTTTTTGAGGACGAGCGCACCGGCGGCCAGGTGACCACGGGCACGCCAATTGCGCTGATGATCGAGAATGTGGACCAGCGCTCAAAAGACTACTCGGAAATTCGCGACAAGTTTCGCCCGGGACATGCGGACCTCACCTATCAAGCCAAATATGGATTGCGCGACTATCGCGGCGGCGGGCGCTCATCGGCGCGGGAAACGGCAGCGCGGGTGGCCGCTGGTGCGGTTGCACGGAAGGTTATTCCGGGTGTTACGATTCGCGGCGCTCTTGTGCAATTGGGACCGCATAAAGTTGATTATAAGAATTGGGACTGGGCCGAAGTTAACAATAACCCCTTCTTCTCGCCGGACGCGAAAACCGTGGCACAGTTGGAGGAGTATCTTGATGGCATTCGCAAGGCGGGCTCTTCCTGCGGTGCTGTTGTTGAAGTGACGGCATCAGGCGTTCCTGCAGGCTGGGGCGCGCCAATCTATGGCAAACTCGATCAGGACTTGGCGGCCGCCATGATGGGCATAAATGCGGTGAAGGGCGTGGAGATAGGTGCCGGCTTTGCCGCTGCCGCATTCACGGGCGAGCAAAACGCCGATGAAATTCGCATGCGCCACGGTAAGCCAGAGTTTTTGTCCAATCATGCCGGTGGCATTCTGGGCGGCATTTCAAGCGGGCAGGATATTGTGGTGCGGATGGCGGTTAAGCCTACGTCTTCGATCCTCACGCCACGGCAGACCATTACGGCGCAAGGCACAAATACAGATATCGTCACCAAGGGCCGTCATGACCCCTGCGTTGGCATAAGAGCTGTGCCTGTTGCCGAAGCGATGATGGCGCTGGTGCTGGCCGATCATTTCCTGCGGCACCGGGCGCAAATGGGTTAGGACTTCACTGCCGCAATCAAAAATTCCCGGTTGCCGTCACCGCCTTCGATTGATGAGGGGGTGACACCGATGACTTTCCAGTTTTCGGCAGTGAGGAATTCGGAAATTTCCCTGCATACGCGGTCGTGCTCGTGGGGGTCGCTTACGATTCCGCCACGGCCCACAGCATCGCGGCCCGCTTCGAATTGCGGTTTGATGAGAGCCACGAGATGGGCTCCAGGTTCGGCGATTGAGAGAGCTGCGGGCAATGCGAGTTTCAGTGAAATGAAACTCACATCGCAGACGATGAAATCGATTTTGTGCTTGAGATGATCGGCGGTAAGGTCGCGGGCGTTGAGACCTTCGATGGACGTCACATTTGGATTTGATTGAAGCGACGCGTCGAACTGGCCGTGGCCCACGTCGATGGCTGTGACGTGGGTGGCGCCCTGCTCCAACAGCACTTGGGTGAAGCCGCCGGTGCAGGCGCCAATGTCCAGACAATTCAAGCCCTTGACGGAGATATTGAAGAAACTGATTCCGCTTTTGAGCTTGAGGGCGGAGCGCGAAACATAACTTCGTGCTTCATCAAGAATTTCTAAGCGGCTTTCTAGATTAGTGTTCTGCGCGGGCTTGGCGGCAACTATACCGTCAACGGTTACGGTGCCGCGGGCAATGGCATCCCTGGCGCGCGAGCGTGAAGCATAGAGCCCGCGCTGAACCAATAATTCATCAAGGCGGTGGCGTGTCACTCCACGTCCAGGGGGGCCGTTCCTGATGGTTTGCCATCGGGCTTCAGGGTGATTTTTTCGATGCGGGCTTCGGCATCTTTCAGCTGCTTTTCGCAATGGTCCTTGAGGGCCTGGCCCTTTTCGTAGATGGCAATGGACTGCTCAAGATCGACCTTGCCGGACTCGAGTTTCGAGACAATTTCCTCAAGCTGGGCCAGCGCCTTTTCAAAAGGCAGTTCGGCGATCTCCGGAAACTTCGTCATAGCTCATCATCCTCGTCTTC
>CAZHCO010000153.1:0-3034 GCA_964530965.1 uncultured Aestuariivirga sp.
GCGCCCCCACCAGGCGCTGACGTTCCGCCACTGTGCAAGGTCGATGTTGCCCTCGGCGGCGTGAACCATGTCGGCATAGCAGCTGATGTCGGCGATGCTGGCCTGGCGCCCGAGCAGGAAATCTCGGCCACCCAGTTGTTCGTCCAGCGCCTTCAGGCCCATGTCGGCGGCCTTGCGGAAATAGTCGACGATGGCCGGATCGGTCTTCATGAAGCGGGCGAAAAAGCGTGTACGCCCCACGCCAGGCATCAGGCGGTCGGCTTCCCACGACAGCCATTCCTGGATGCGCCAGTCGTCGGATTCGTTCTTGGCCCCGAAGGCCCCCAAGGTCGCGGCCAGATAACGCAAGATGACGTTGGACTGGCAGAGCACCGTGGCCCCGTGGGACAGAACCGGCACCTGCCCGTAGCGGTTGAGGGCCAGAAAGTCCGGCTCCTTGTGCTTGCCCTTGGACAGGTCGATATGGCGGTAGGCGAACGGCGCCTTGCACAGCGCCAGCATAAGGCCGACCTTGTAGGTGGGCGCCGAAAGGAAACTGCCATGGAGCAGGAAGGCCGGCTTTTTCGCCGTCTTTGCCGGTTTCTTCGTCGCGGTCTTGGCGGCCATGACGTCCCCTTTACCTTTTTTGGCTAGTGTCGGTTGGGGCAACCTCGCCCCAGGGCGGGGCGCAAGTCAAGGCGGCACACTTGCGGGCGAATGGGTTTCCGCCCTAATTTGCCGCCGCCACGGGCTCGCCTTTGGGCGGTTCGGGGCCGTGCCGACGTAGCTCAGGGGTAGAGCAACTGATTCGTAATCAGTAGGTCCGCGGTTCAATTCCGCGCGTCGGCACCATTTTCTAGCCCTAAAATACAACGACTTATCAGAAGAAAGCAGGACGCGCACACAGCGGCAAAACGTCCGTGTCCGTCCCGTGTCCGTAAGGTGGCGGGCTTGGCCTGGGTAGCAGGAAGGCAACGGCTGGCGCGGCTTGGCGGCCAGCCGGGGCTTGCCCTGCGGCACCTCCGGCCACCGGCAGCCCCCCCCTCGGCTCTCCGGCGTTAGCGCTAGCCACCCTCGTTGCGGGCGCGCTCAATACTCCGGGCCGCGTGGCTTTCATGCGGGATCGCAGGCCGCGACATTGCGGCGCGCGCTTTCACATGGCCGCCCCTAGCCCCCTGTGGCCTTCCCTCGGCATCACGGGGGGCCAGGCTCGCCAGGACCGGGAAACCCGTCAGGCGAGGCTCCCGCGCCGTCCTGGAGGGCAGGCTCGCCGTGGCGCATGATTTTCAGGACCACAGTCCTAGTCTTGCAGGTGGCCGGTGCTATAATTGGACCCCAGGGCGACCTGCTTGCCGCCCGTTCGATACCGCAACGGTTGAGCGGCGCAGACCGCACGGGGCATGCCAGGGATAGGCCCCCCCTTGCGGCTGCGCTCGCTTGCGTCGTCAGCCTCATTGCGGGGCGCGCGAAAACCGGGCGAGATTTCGGCTGCTGTGTGGAGATTTCGGCCATGACTTTTGCCAAAGCCAGCATGGAATCCCGCGAGCGCAAGTTTGCCACGCTTGTTTCCACAGGCTGGACCTACACCGACGCCTATCGGCAGGTCTTCACCAAACGAAAGAATTGGACCCCGGAAGCGCTCCGGGTGGCGGCGTGCCGGTTCGCCAAGCGGGATAGCGTGATGCTAACAGTCCGCGCCTTTGTCGATGCGGCGAAAATCTCCGCGATGGACAGCGTTGGGAGGTTCATGGCCGATCTTTTGGCCGATTACGAGGCAGCGAAGGAGGCTGGCAACCACACGGCAGTCGCCGCACTTCAGCGCATCCGGGCACAAATTCATGGCCTGACCAAGGATCACGTCATTCTGCATCCGGCGGACGGGCTAGACGACGAAGCGTTGGTTCAGCGGATTGCCGGCGGCGATGCGTATGTCGCGGAGTTTATCCGACGGCGCATTGGACGCGCTGGGTTCGACGCCTGACCTAACCGGCTTGGCGCCCCCCCGGTGGCAAGCGGCGCGATTTCGCGTCCTGGCGGGCATGCGGCGGCGCTGGCGGCCCATGCCGGCCGAAAACGAGGGCCGGGGCATCAATCGGCGGGGCGGGGGGCCGATTTGGGAACCCGACGGGTACGGCAACGCGCGCTGTGCCTAGGGGTATTCGGAAAATCGCGCATTCATGGCGAGGGTGCTCATGTCGGCGTCCCGGCACCTGAATAGTCGATACCGATGCCCCGCTTGAAACCCGGCATAAGTTCACGCCGCCCATTCCGCCGACAGCGCTTCGGCCTGCTGCAAGACGTTCTGCACCGCCGCATCCTGCAAGTCGGGCGGATAGCCGTATTTGCGCAACAACCGCTTCACATGCACGCGAATCCTCGCTCGGGTCGATTCCTTATGCATCCAATCCACCGAGATATTGTCCTTGATCGCCGTCACAAGCTCGTGCGCGATCACCCGCAAGGCCGGCTCGCCCATCACCTGCCGCGCGCTTTCGTTTTCGGCCAGCGCGTCGTAGAAGGCGATTTCCTCGTCGCTCAGCCCCGTTTCCTCGCCGCGCGCCCGCGCCGTCCGGATGTCCTTGGCGATCTGGATCAGTTCTTCGAGCACCTGCGCCGTCGTGATGGCGTTGGCGTGATAACGCGCAATGGCCGCTTCCAGCCGCTCCGAGAACGCCTTCGACTGCATGACGTTGCGCTTGGACTGGGAACGCACGTCGCCATTGATGAGTTTCTTCAGCGCCTCGATGGCGAGGTTCTTTTTCCCGGTTTCCCGCACCTCGGCCAAAAACTCGTCGGACAGGATCGATATGTCCGGGCTTTCCAGTCCGGCCGCTTTCATGATGTCCACGATCTCGGTCGAGACCACGGCGCGGCTCACGATCTGCTGGATCGCCAGTTCCCGCTCGGCCGCGCTCCTCTTGCCCTCTCCGGGCACGCTCTTGACCAGCGCCGCGCGGATCGCCTGAAAGAAACCCACCTCCTCGCGGATGGCGCGGGCCGCATCGCTGGCCGCCGCCAGCGCAAACGCCTTGGACAGCGCCACCACCCCATCGGC
>CAZHCO010000154.1:0-1022 GCA_964530965.1 uncultured Aestuariivirga sp.
CGCGGCGCTGAGTGACGAGAAGTGCTGGCGGGCGTTTCTGCAGCCGCTCTACGCCAAGGACTGGATCGTCTACGCCAAAAAACCGTTCGGCGGACCGGAGCACGTGCTCAAGTATCTGACCGGCTACACGCACCGCGTGGCCCTGAGCAACCGCCGGCTGGTCGCGATGACTCCCTCGCCCCTCGGGGGAGAGGGCCGGGGTGAGGGGACTGTGACCTTGACGTACAAGGACTACGCCGACGACTGCCGGCGGAAGGAGTTGACCCTGGGGGCGGTGGAGTTCGTGCGTCGCTTCGCCTTGCACATCGTGCCGAAGGGTTTCGTGCGGATTCGGCATTACGGGCTGTTGGCCCATCGCGACCGCGGCAAACGCTTGACCAAGTGCCGGGCGTTGCTGGCGGCAAGGGCGAGCAGCGCGGCGGCAACCGCCGAGGCCCACCCGCCGCCGTCCCCGCCGCCGAACGTCGCCCCCGCCGACGTTGTTTTCGTCTCCTCTTCCCCGCCGGCATCCCTGGCGCTGACGCTCGTGGTCGCGGCGCTGACGACGCCCGCCGCGGCGTCTTCGTCCCTCAGCGGGTCCACCGCCGCGTCGCCGCCCACCGTGCCGGCGTCGGTCGCCGCGCCGCCGGACGACCGCTGTCCGGCCTGCGGCCAAGGCCGGCTGGCAATACTCTGGCGCGGCGCGCGTCCGACCGGCCGCGAGTTGGATGAGCGTTGGTGTTGGGATACGTCCTAGGAGCGACCGCATGGACCGTCACTTCCCGTCAATCGCCGTTGGTCTGCGCCGCGGAAAATCGTTCTCCGCGGACCGGGCTCCCGGTGCGCACTCCCGCAGGAAGCACGGCCCGCCGAGCCGACCGGCCGATCCCTACCCAACGTCCAATCCCTACGATTCGTTTTTTGCCCAGTCCTTGCCTGGTCTTGGTTGCTTACCAGCAACTCGCACCGCAGCCCAGGCCGCCGATTTTTCGCTGGCGTCGTCCACTCCACCCCGGATACAATCCCCCAAGTGAAGCCGCGAC
>CAZHCO010000155.1:0-1109 GCA_964530965.1 uncultured Aestuariivirga sp.
CCTGCCCGAATGTCCGAACGAGGCGATTTTTGAAACTCGCAGCGACGCGGAAACGAAGGGCAATCATGTGGGCGATGGCCAGGGAGTCGGCGATAGTATTTATGTGATTACGCACGACCGCTGCACCGAGTGCGTCGGACATTTCGACGAACCGCAGTGCTCCGCCGTCTGCCCGGTCGACAATTGCTGCATTGCTGACCCGGCGTATCCGGAATCAACGGAAATCCTGCTCGAAAGGGCGAAGACGCTCAATCCGGATAAGGCGATCGATCCGGCGAAAGTCTGGAGCGGCGTGCGCAATTAATCATCGCTTATCGTTCAACAAGGACGGCCCTGCTTTTCTCGTGAGAAGCAGGGCCGTCCTGCCTCACATCTGCCAAGAACAATTACTTGAGCATAAGAATCTTGCCGCCGACATGCCCAGGATGCAGGTGACAGCGATAGATCAGCGTATTCCCTTGCGTGGCATAGAACATGTCACTGGTCGGAATACCGATATACTTGGTTTCGCCCGGCTTCAACACTACTTCGGCTTTCATCACAAACGGTGAACCAGCGTTTAGGGCATCGGTCATCTGAAATCCATGGTCAGCAGTGGCATTGTTCGTCACCTTGAGCAGGACAGGACGACCAGGCCGAACTTTGAAATCGATGATCGTGATGGGCGGATACCACGTCTTTAAGTTTCCAATCTCGATCGCAAACAGCTGGGCATCGACATCCAGCTCCTTGAACGACTGACCCACGACGGAGCCCGTCTCCAAATCCCCGATTTCGACTCCGCCTGCCTGGAGCGCAAACGCTGCAGATGCCCCAGCCACGACCATCACGAGGCCGAAGAAGACCCCCAACATCGTCTTGCCCATGTGACCTACCTCCTTAAGAAAGAAGAAGAGCTGTGATATAGCACCTCGACGAAAACAGAAGCAAGAACGTTATTCGAGCTCTTTTTCTCGCCGAAAATATTGCAATAACTTAGTGCGCAGCCCCCGCCTCAGGCTGCACCTCTTGAAGCGTGGACCCGATCAAGAGATCATAGGGAGCATAGTTGTCAGTTAACATGACACCTGCCTCCCAGGGTTGCGTGCGATGGGCACCCAGCAAGGCAA
>CAZHCO010000156.1:0-4618 GCA_964530965.1 uncultured Aestuariivirga sp.
AAATTTACCGTTAGGGAAGCAAACCAGGGTCGCATTTTTAAGGTCGGCGGGCCCAAAATTATCACTATATATCAATGCACAAATGGAAAAGGATCCCAGTTGATGATCTGAACCTGACAATCAACGGCTCCGCCGCGAGCCACCCGCTAACCTACGCTAGAACCACCGAAAGTATCCGAAAAGCGCCGATTCCCCTCACTCCCACTCGATTGTCTAGGGCGTGTCCTCAATTAGCGGATTCTCAAATCAGTTGATGTATGATTCATAGGGAGCCTTCTCTTGGAGGGCTTTGCGATGAAGCGCTATGGTTTGCGGGATGATCAGTTTGCTCGGATCGAAAGGTTGCTGCCGGGGCGTCCGGGTGCGGTTGGCCGCAATAGCGACGGCGGCAACCGGCTGTTTGTCGAAGCGGTGATCTGGAAGTTTCGGTCCGGTGCGCCGTGGCGCGATTTGCCGGAGCGTTTTGGCGGTTGGAAAAACACCCACACACGTTTTTCACGCTGGGCCAAGAGCGGTGTTTGGGAGAGTCTTTTCAAAGCCTTGGCGGATGATCCCGACAATGAATATGCCATGATTGATGCGACCATCGTCAGGGCTCATCAGCACAGCGCGGGCGCTCAAAAAAAGACAGCTGCGACCAAGCCATAGGTCGTTCGCGCGGCGGGCTGACGACGAAAATACATGTCGTAGTGGACGCACTGGGCAATCCGTTGAAAGTCTCCCTGACCAAAGGCCAAGTCCACGACATTACCCAAGCTGAAACTCTCACTGAAAATATCACACCTGGTGCGATGTTGGCGGACAAGGGTTACGACGCAGACAGCTTCATCCAAAGCCTTGAAGTGCGTGGTATCGCTCCGGTGATCCCACCAAAGTCAAACCGCAAGGTCCAACGTGCATGCGACTTTGCTCTCTATGCAGAACGCAATCTCGTCGAGCGTTTCTTCAATCACATCAAACACTTTCGGGGCATCGCTACCCGCTACGAGAAAACCGCCAGAAACTTCCTCGCAGGTATTCATCTCGTCTGCGCTTTGGCTTGGCTCAAATGAGGACACGCCCTAGAATCATCATAAGTTATTGTTTTTCATTGTTAAAATTTATTTACCCTCGGAATCTACCGGCTCCGGGACCGTCATAAAGCTGCACTTTTGATTTCATTGAAGAATTTTTCCCAGTCAGGGTGGTTCATCTATCGCCTACTATCGGCATTTTCGACACGCTGCAACGCCCTCCCGTTGGATGGTTCATTCTCAGAAAAGTACCGTCAGCGAGGCATCCCATTCGTAGAAGGCCTTTATACGCTAGCGCAACCAGCCCGCGCCCGGGAGCGTCAACCATCAGGTCAGCACGACAATCTTGCCACCAGCTGCATTGGTTTCCATGCAGCAGTGTGCTTCGACAATGTCATCGAGTTGGAAGGTGCGCCCGACTGTCACGCGAAGGTCGCCGCTTGCCACCTGATCGACAAGCGACTGAAGTGGCGTTTGCATGAAATCGTCAGCGCCGCCAGCATAGGTGGTAAGTGACACTGCCGTTGGGATCATGTCCATAGGGCTGAACTGATCGAACGACCATTTATTGCCAACCATCCCGGTCATGCAGACGATCCCTTGTGCACGGGTCGCCTGAAGCGAGTCGGCGAGAGTCGTGGTGCCGACCAGTTCGAGCACCTTGTCGACGCCAGCGGGGAATACTTCACGCACCTGCGGGGCGATCTCTCCGGCATCAATGAACACCTGATCGGCGCCATTGTCGCGCAGCAGTCGTTCCCGTGAGTGTTGCCGAGTGGTCGCCGCGACGCTGGCACCGTGCCTGCGGGCGATCGCCGCCGCCGCCAATCCTATCGATGTGGTGCCACCACGGATCAGCAGCCGCTCCCCCGGTTGGAGCCGCAGCGCCTTGAACAGGGATCCCCACGCAGTCTGCAGCATCTCCGGCAAAGCACCCAAGGTTTGCCACGGCAGACTGGTCGATAGTTTCTGGACCTGCGATGCGGGTACGCAAGTGAACTCGGCGTAGCCGCCATCGAAAGAGCGGCCCATGCCGCCCATCGCGGTGGCGACGATGTCGCCGGGAGCGAATTCGCCGCCAGGTGCCGCCTCGACCAGCCCGACCGCCTCGATGCCCAAAATGCGGGGTAGCTGCACACTGGGCGAATGGCCTTGGCGCGTGAACAACTCAGACCGGTTAAGCCCGAAAGCCTTGACACGGATCAACAGTTGGCCAGCCTCGGGAATCGGCACAGGACGCGATTCCACCTGAATGGCATCAGGCCCGCCCGGTTGGTGCAGGACTGCCGCCTTCATCATCGCCGTCATGATCGAGCCTCCTGCCAACGCGAGAGCAGAGCACCAACGCTAAAACGAGGCGCGCCGTCCTTGGCGAGCAGCAACAGCCCGCCTGCCATCGCCACATTCTTGAGGAACATCATCATCTCGGTCTGATCGGCAATGGCAGTGTGGAACACTGCCGCCGAAACCAGACAGAAGCCAACAAGCAGCAGCGCCACGGGACGCGTCCATAGCCCAATCAGCAGCAGCAAGCCACCGCCGATCTCAAGCGCGACAGTGGACCAGATGAAAATGGGCGGAACGCCGAACATGGCCATGTACCCCTGGATTGCGGCCACGGCACCCAGCTTGCCGAGCCCGGACAACACGAAGATCGCCGCCATCATCGCCCTTGCGGGCGCGTCGGCGTATTTGGTGAGTTGAAGCATGGCTCTTTCTCCCGATCAGCCGCGTGGCGGGTTGGTGGTGGAAAAACTGTAACGCGCGATCTTCCACTCGCCGCCGACCTTCTGGAACAGGAACAATTCCTGGTTCGCTTCGGGGCCGCTGGCACCGGTCGTATTAATCCTGACGCTGCCCGCCGAATTGGTGCGGGCGAAGGCCCAGTCGGGCGCGATCTGGCGGATTTCGACGATGTCGAACTTGACCGACAGCTTGATCGTGTGGAACACTGCGTCATAGGCCATCCGCACGGCGGCGCTGCCGACCGACGAGGGGCTGTGCTGCGGCATGAATACGCCGTCGTCAGCATAAAGCGTCATCACCCGCTCGGTGCTCGAGCTGTTGAGCGCCTGTTCGTAGCTGCGCAGGACATGTTCGATCGCGGCGCCTTCCTCGGTCTGCGCGGCGGCGGAGGTGCCAGCTACCATCGCCAGAGCGGCGCCGGCAGCCAGGGTTGATGCGAAAAATCCAACCATAAGTCATCTCCTTGTTGATCGGCGTCTTTGTCACGAACAGTAGATACTATCTTTCCATTTTCGAGATTAGATGGTAAAATTAGAAATTATCTTCCTAATATTGGAAATGTCAGATGGCCGACATCAACAAGCTGATCGTCTTTGCACGCGTTGCCGAGGCGGGCAGTCTTTCGGGCGCAGCGCGGCGAACCGGCATGCCGGTATCGACCGTCAGCCGGAAGATCGCTGAGCTTGAGGACCAGCTCGGCGTCCGCCTGATCGAGCGGTCGACGCGGCAGCTTCGGTTGACCGATGTCGGGCAGGAGGTGCTCGAGCAGGCGCAGCACGGGCTGGAAATCGGAGAGGCGGTCGAGAGTATCGTCGCTAACCGCAATTCCGAAGTGCGGGGCACGCTAAGGTTGTCCGCCCCGCCGAGCCTCTCCGATAGCCTGCTCGCACCGCTGATTAGGGCATTCCAAGCCTCTTATCCCGGTGTCAGCGTACATGTCTTCGTGACGAGCCGGATGGTCGATCATATTTCGGAGGGTGTCGACATCGCGCTGCGTTTCGGGCACCTGCGCGACTCGGCACTCGTTTCACGACCGCTGCTGCGGTATCGCCACGTTCTGCTGGCAAGCCCGGAATATCTGGACGGGCGGCGCCTCGACGACCCCGACCAACTCAGCGACCACCGGCTGCTGGCATTCATGTTCGAGCCGCAACTGTATCGCTGGATACTTCATCGAGGCAGCGAAAAGCGGACGATCGAATTTCAACCGAGCCTCGCGATGAACGACTATGCCGGGATCGCGGCGTTGCTGACCGCAGGGAGTGGCATTGGCGAACTGCCGGCACTGGTCGCCCATGGGCTGGTGGCGCAACGGCGATTGGTCGAAGTCTTACCTGACTGGAGGTTCGAGCCGCTTGAATTCTCTGTTGTTCATCTCGGCAACAGGCACATTGCCCGTCCGGTCCGTCTGTTCAAGGAATTCGCAATCCAGGCGGTGCCGAACCTGTTTCGCGATTTACCGGTCTAGTCTAGCTCTTAGCGGCTGATGGTCCGCGTTCCATCCCCACTGGACTCGCCGACGATTCGCCAATCTGCGCGCTATGGTACACCATGGCCCTCCGGGACGCTGACGGCGCTATACATCCCTTGCCAGCTGCGTTCAGATTGATCGTGTTGTTTGAAGGGAGCTTGAGAAGCACGGGATGATAGCGAGCGGAAGGTCGCAGCAGCGGTGAATATTCCCGCCGAAACTACGATATTGCCGTCGATTTCCCCCTACTCCCACTCAATCGTCCCCGGCGGCTTGCTCGTCACATCGTAAACCACACGGCTCACGCCCTTAACTTCATTGATGATGCGTGTCGCCGCGCGGCCAAGGAAATTCATGTCGAAGGGATAGAAATCCGCCGTCATGCCAT
>CAZHCO010000157.1:0-22434 GCA_964530965.1 uncultured Aestuariivirga sp.
CAGGCCAATTGTTCGGCGACATTATTGCCGGTTAGTCTCTTATGATAGGCGGCAACGAGATCATTGCGCTCGCTGGCCGGGATGGGCGCCACATAGGCCTCCCAGGCATCGGGAAACAGTGCGCTGGCCCCTTCCTGGTAGAACCACATGATTTCCCGCTGCCGCACGGTGAAAATGCCACGCAGGATAAGCTCATTCACGCGCTCCGTATGGGCTTGGGCATAGGCTAGCGCCAGCGTCGATCCCCACGAACCGCCAAGCACCTGCCATTTTTCAATTTCAAGATGCTGGCGCAGTGCTTCCATGTCGGCCACCAGATGCCAGGTCGTATTCTCCTGCAGTTCCGCATTGGGCGTGGATTGCCCGCAGCCCCGCTGATCAAACAGAATGATGCGGTAGAGCTTGGGATCATGCAGACGGCGCAGGAAAGGCGAAATGCCGCCACCGGGACCACCGTGCAAAACGACAACTGGCTTGCCTTTCGGATTACCGCATTCCTCGTAATAAATTTCATGCAACTCGGAAACGCGAATCCGCCCACGGGTATGAGGTTGCAGTTCCGGATAAAACTCCCGCATTCTAGAGCGTCTGATAGCGCGCGATGGCCGAACGTTCGAGAGCGGCTGTCACCAGCTTGTCGAGACCCAAGGTATCGCGCAGAATTGCCAGAAACCGCAGCTCCTCCTTACCCACGGCCAAATCCGCTGCCGCCACTTCAACGGCCAACGCATAAGCCGTTTCGCGCAGCTTGGGCGATAGCTGGTCGCGCGCCAGCCCCAGCACAGTCGTAAGGCCTTCCGGCTCCTGCAGCATCTCGCCGCATTCCTGCGCCACGGTAGTCAATCGCGCGCTGTCAAAATTCTTGAAGATCGCCAGGCTTTTCACCACCCGGCCGATCTCTTTCAGCTCCCTGGCGTTGATTGGCCCTTCCACGCCCGACATGGTGACCATGACATAAATAAGCGCCTGTTCCGTACTGATCGTGCCGGGCATGAGTTTCTCCAATTGTTGGAAGCTGGCTAGCGAATGGAAGGGGTTTTGTCGAGTGAAACTGCTGTAAACTCCTTCACTCGCTCAATCGCCTCAACCAGCCCAACCCGTTCCACCGCCACACCCGGTGGAAACGCTGTTGTAAAGCGCGAAGCCAAACGCGGATCGAGTATGACAAAGCAGCCCCTATCATTCTCGCTTCGGATCAGACGGCCAAAGGCCTGCCGCAAGCGCAGGCGCACCACCATATCCGTATAGGCATTGCCGCCGAATGTTTCCCGGCGCGCCCGCTCAAGAATTGTCGGTGTTCCCCACGGCACCCGGTCCAGCACGATAAGCCGTAGCGAGTCGCCGGGGACATCAACGCCGTCGCGCACCGCATCAGTTCCAAGCAGGCAGGCATCCCGTTCGGCGCGGAACATGTCAACTAGGGTTCCCGTATCCATCGGGTCCACATGCTGGGCATAAAGTGGCAATCCCTTTTGGGCGAGCGCAACACTCAGGCGCTTGTGTACAGCGCGCAGCCTTGAGATCGCTGTGAATAGCCCCAGTGCTCCGCCACGGCTTGCAATGAACAATTCGCGGTAAGCGGCGGCCACCTGGTCCATATCCTCGCGGTTTACGTCATTCACCACAAGCAGGCGGCACTTCGCGGCATAATCAAAAGGTGAATCATAACTCACCCGCTTTACGGGATAGGGCAGATGCACGGCGCCCGTGCGCATTTCCGCATTCGCCCAATCATCAGGCACATCAGGCGGACGATCCTTGAGAGTTGCCGACGTGATGATGATGCCATCGGCATTCCTGAGCACCGCCAGCGCCAGGGGCTCCGTCGGATCAACCCAATGGGAATGGAGCCCGACATCGGCCTCGCGGCCAAATATTTGATCAATGGCGAACCACTCAACGAACAGTGGATTCTTTGTTTCCATTACCCTTGTGAGCATGTCGATCCAGCCGCCCACCATCAACTCGCCGCGCTTCTCGAGCGAGCGGGACACCGCTTCAATGCGGCCCCGGTCATAGGTGGAAAGTTCCTGCGCCTCGTCGTCAAGTTTCTTGGCCAAAGCTTCGGCAAGCTTCGTCATGGGACGTTTGAGATCATGCAGCGCCGTGGCCAATTCTTTCGCGGCCTCCGCCAGACCATCAATGAGTGGCGCGCAATCCGTCTCAATTGAATTGCCGGCATTCTGTTCGACCCGTGCAAGAACTTGCTGGCGCACGAGGGAGAGGAAATGTTCGGCGACACCCTCCGGGGTTCCTGCCTGCACCCGCCGCGTCCAGCCCGGCCCCGGCATGGCATAAGCCGATTGTAGAACCTTCTGCACCAGTTTTTCCGCCGTTTCATTGTCGGCCACCAAGTCGCCAATGCGGTCCACAAGCCCGCGCCCACGCCGCCGCTCCGTTTCAGGCCCGCGCAGCCAGCGTCGAAGCTCTGCCGTTTCAAGCGCCGTGAGATGTCCGGAAAAAGCCGAATCCGCCGCATCAAAAAGATGATGGCCCTCATCGAAAACAATCCGCCGCAAGCCGCCCGGCGCTGCTTCCTCTTCTTCCGTTTCAGCAACGCCGAGCGCGTAATCAACGGCCGCCTGATTCAAAACCAGCGCGTGATTGGCAATCACGATGTCTGCCTTGCGGGCGGCGCGTGCACTGCGCTCGAGGAAGCATTTCTTGAAATGCGGGCAGGCGGAGTAAATGCATTCGCCTCGCCTGTCCGTAAGACCGAGTGACGACGGCGACAAGGTGCGGGTTTCATAGTCAATTGTAACATCGGCGAACAGCGACAGGAGCCACGAGGGGAAGTCTCCGCCCACCATATCGCCGTCACGGGTAAACCGTGCCCAGCGCGCAATGAGGGCGCCAAGCAATGCGCCGCGTGGATTTGAACCGCTCGATCTTCCAAAAGTCTCCTGCATGTTGAGCAGGCAGAGATAATTTTCGCGGCCCTTGCGGATGACAATGCGGGTGCGCCGCTCTTCCGGATCACCCACCAGCCTTGCGGTCTCTTGATCCAATTGGTGTTGCAGATTTTTCGTGTAGGTCGAAATCCAAACTGGCGCGCTGTTTTTCTTGGCCCATAGCCATGCGGGCGCAAGGTAGCCCAGCGTTTTGCCAAGACCCGTTCCGGCCTCTGCCAGCAAAATGTTATTTTCGCTTTTCTTTTGCCGTGGTTCGAAAGCGTGGGTAGCGGTGGCCGCATAATTTTTCTGCTGCGGGCGAGGTTCTGAAAATTTCCCCAGCACCTCATCCAGAAATGCCGTGGCTTCCTCCGGTGTCACGCGCTCATGCCGCCCTGGTGGCCGCACGCCATCATCTTCCCATTCCTCAATTCGGTCCCACACATTAAGGCCCGTCGCAAATGTGCCGACATCAAGCTTGGGATTGGCCTTCAGCAGGGCGGCCATCACCGGCTTCGCCCAAGGCCAATTTGTGCGCGCCAGATAATTCGCAATTTCTGCCGCTTCACGCGGCGCGGGGTAATGACGATTGCTCAGCCGCGTCAAAAGCTCATCGGCCACAAGACGCAGGGTTTCAAGATCGTTGGGCAATGGATCAAGGGCAAGGGACCTGGCAAATCCGGCGGGCGTTGGCGTGGCCATCCGCGCCGGACTGACGAAAGCGAACAATTCCGCCACATCCAAATGCTTCTCCTCCTTGGCCGTTCGTGCCACCACCTTGGGAGCACCTGCCGCAAAGGCCAACCGGTCAATCAGGAACGAAGCATGGCAAATGAGGTGAGGCCTTTGCCCCAACAGGTTCAACCCCTCGGCAGCCGCCAATCTCCCTGTCGGTGTCGCCAGCTCAACACCCACCAGCACGGCCACATTTACGCCCTCAATCACACTATTTTGATTTTGTGAATCGTCATTCATGCCCTCTCTTTAAGCAGCAAAATGGAGCCCCGTCATGGACCAGAAATTCATCAACCTTTTCGATCGATTCACCCACGGAGGCATGAATCGCCGCGAGTTCATGGAAAAGCTCGCCGTTCTTGCAGGCAGTACAACCGCTGCAACGGCTCTCCTGCCCATTCTCGAAAACAATTATGCCCACGCCGACATATTGCCGGAAGGCGATCCGCGAATAGTCAGCGAATCCCTGACCTATGCCGGAGGCGCCGGATATTTTGCGAAGCCAAGTGCCGAGGGCAAATACCCCGGCGTTCTTGTCATTCATGAAAATCGCGGGCTCAATCCACATATCAAGGACGTGGCGCGCCGCATGGCGGCTGAAGGCTTCGCAGCCCTGGCGCCCGAATATTTAAGCGATCTCGGCGGCACTCCTGAGGATGCCGACAAAGCGCGCGACATGATCGGCACACTGAAGCCGGAAGGCATCAATGCTTCGTCTTTTGCTGCCCTTGCAGCCGTGAAAGCCAGTCCAGCCTCCAATGGCAAATCAGGAGCCATGGGCTTCTGCTGGGGCGGCGGCATTGTGAATGCACTCGCCGTTGCTGATCCGGGCCTTGGCGCGGGCGTCGCCTACTATGGACGCCAGGCTGCCGATGCTGACGTGCCAAAAATTACCGCCCCCTTGCTTCTGCACTATGCTTCATTGGATGAGCGTATCAATGCAGGCATTGCCGCCTTTGAAACAGCCCTCAAGGCTGCAGGCAAGACCTATGAACTTCATATGTATGAAGGCGCCAACCACGCCTTCAACAACGACACCAATGCGGCGCGTTACAACAAGGATGTCGCAGAACTGGCCTGGAGCAGAACAGTTGCCTTCCTTAAGAAACATGTGGGTTGAGTGCGCTTAACGCCGCCGTCGCCGTCGGTGATTGACGAAGCCTTGAGACATGCCTAACAACGCCGGGCATTTGTCTGAATAGCTTCGAGTGACCTTCATGACCAACCCCGTCCTTTCCGCCGCAGCCCTTGAAAGCCGTGCCTGGCCTTTCGAGGAAGCGCGGAAACTTTTGGCGCGGATCAAGAAGAGCAAGACGCCGAAGACGGAAATTCTGTTTGAAACGGGCTACGGCCCCTCGGGGCTTCCCCATATCGGCACCTTTGGCGAAGTGGCCCGCACCACCATGGTGCGCCGCGCCTTTGAAACCATGTCGGATATTCCAACCAGGCTTCTGTGCTTTTCCGACGACATGGACGGCATGCGCAAGATTCCCGACAATGTCCCGGACCGCAGCTTTTTGGAGCCGCATCTCCACAAGCCGCTCACCTCCGTGCCCAATCCCTTTGGCGGCAACTATGAAAGTTTCGGCCACCACAACAATACCATGTTGCGCCGTTTCCTTGACACCTTTGGCTTCGATTATGAATTTGCCAGCGCCACGGAATATTACAAGGCGGGCAAGTTCGATGCCATGCTGCGCCGCGCCGCCGAGCGCTATGATGCCATCATGGGAGTTATGCTGCCAACGCTTGGCGAAGAGCGGCAGGCAACCTACAGCCCCTTCCTGCCCATCTCTCCCACCACGGGAAGGGTTCTCTACGTGCCCATGAAGGAAGTGGACGCCAAAAATGGCACGATCACCTTTGCCGATGAGGACGGGCGCGATACGACGCTGCCGGTCACAGGTGGAAATGTGAAGCTGCAGTGGAAGCCGGATTTCGGCATGCGCTGGGCAGCCCTCGGTGTTGATTTTGAAATGTTCGGTAAGGACCATCAGACCAACGCTGTGGTCTACGACAAGATTTGCGAAATCCTCGGCGGGCTTCCGCCGGAGCATTACGTCTATGAACTGTTCCTCGACGACAAGGGCCAGAAGATTTCCAAGTCAAAGGGCAACGGCCTCACCATTGATGAATGGCTGACCTATGCCGATACGGATTCGCTTTCGCTCTACATGTTTAACCGCCCGCGCGAAGCCAAGAAACTTTACTTCGATGTGATCCCCCGCGCCGTTGATGAATATGCGCAGTTCCAGAATGCCTATGGCAGGCAGGAGATCAAGGATCGCCTGATGAACCCGCTCTGGCACATCCATGGCGGAAATCCGCCTCCTCCAGAAGAAGGCTCCGTATCATTTTCGCTGCTTTTGAATCTCGTGGCCGTGGCCAACACGGAAGACAAGTCCGTGCTCTGGGCTTTCCTCAAGCGCTACGCGCCGCAGGTCTCGCACGAAACCCATCCCCGTCTTGATGGCATGGTTGGTTACGCCCTCCGCTACTTCACCGATTTCGTGAAGCCCAACAAGAAATATCGCGCCGCCACCGACGATGAGTGCAAGGCATTGGAAGATTTGTCAGCGGCGCTGGCGCAATTGCCTGAAGGCTCCACGCCGGAAGCCATTCAGCAAAAAGTCTATGACATCGGCAGGCGCGAACCCTACACCACCACGCAGAAAGATGGCTCCATCGGCGTGGCGCAATCCTGGTTCAACATGCTCTATCAGGTCCTGCTCGGCGAAGAACGCGGCCCCCGTTTTGGCTCCTTCGCAGCACTTTATGGCGTGGCGAATACGCGGACACTAATTGGAAAAGCATTGGAGGGCGAACTTACTGGCTCGCCCAGATAATCCGCGCGATCCAGTCAACGTCCTTCATGTCCAGTGTCTTGGTGTCATGATCCTTGTTGAAGGAGGCGAGCTCGACGTTTTTGGCCGTTTGCCGCTGCATGACCTTGGCCATCACCTGGCCATCGGTGGTTTTCACTACCACGCGGTCGCCTTTGCGCAGGGTGGCGCCAGGCGAAACAATGATGGTGTCGCCCTCGCGGTAGACCGGCAGCATCGAGTCGCCGGTAATTTCCAGGGCATAGGCCGTGGCATCGGTAACTCCCGGAACGTCAATCTCATCCCAGCCGTTGCCAACAGGGAAACCGGAATCATCAAAAAAGCCGCCCTTGCCGGCGCGCGCCAGCCCGAGCAAGGGAATTTGCTTGCGCTTTGGCGGCTGGCCTTTCCGGCCCGTAAGTAGGTCGCTGAACTCTTCAACCGAAGCTCCCGCTGCCTCCAGCAGATTGGCGATGCTTTCGGTCGTAGGCCAGCGTGGCCTGCCATCGGGCCCATTGCGCTTGGACGGGTTGAACGAGGTGGGGTCAAGACCAGACTTCTTTGCAAGCCCTGAAGCTGAAAAGCCATACCGCTCCGCGATTGTGTCAATCGCAGCCCAAACCTGCTTGTGGCTGAACATTTTTGCCATATCCGTCTCTGATATTTAATCCTCTAATGTAGGAACTAATACCTCAATCTGCATTGGTTGTCCAGTGGCAAAGCTGTCGCTATGGTGCCGCGCAAATTAGCGGGGTCGCGCGTGTCTTTCCTCTACAAAATCATGTCAAAACAGGAATGGGAAACAGCAGAGGCGCAAGGCATTTATGAGGGATCGGAAGTGGACCGGAAGGATGGTTTCGTCCACCTGTCAGCCGCCCATCAGGTTCGCGCCACGGCACAAAAACATTTTTCCGGAAGGGCCGATTTATTGCTGGTATCTGTCCTGGAAAAAAATCTCGGCAAAAATCTAAAGTGGGAAGCCTCCCGTGGCGGCGATCTGTTTCCCCATATCTACGGCGCACTGCACCTCGATGCCATAAGTGAGGTCACGCCGCTCCTGCTGGTGAACGGGACCCACCAGTTTCCGGATGGGCTGCCGTGATGAGCCTCTTCAATTTCGGCTTCAAGGTGATGCGCCCGTTGCTCCATTGCATGGATGCGGAGGCAGCCCACCGTCTTACCATCGGGGCCATGAAAACAGGACTCGGCGGAGCTGCCAAAATCTCCTCACCAGCCAATCTTGCCATCTCATGTTTTGGCTTGGATTTCCAAAATCCTTTAGGTCTTGCCGCAGGCTTCGACAAAAATGCCGAAGTTCCCGATGCCATGCTGGGTCTGGGCTTTGGCTTTGTGGAAGTGGGAACTGTAACGCCGCGCCCACAAGAGGGAAATCCGAGACCCCGACTGTTTCGTCTGGGCGAGGACCAGGCGGTGATCAATCGCATGGGATTTAACAACGAAGGCCATGCTGCCGTCTTGCAAAGACTGCGCCAACGAAAGGATAACCCCGGAATCGTGGGTGTGAATATCGGTGCCAACAAGGATTCTGCCGATCGTGTATCCGATTATGTGGCAGGGATCAGCGCTTTCTCCGACGTCGCGAGCTATTTCACTGTCAATATTTCATCGCCAAACACCCCGGGCCTGCGCAATTTGCAGTCTGCGGAAGAATTGCGCCCCCTGTTGCAGCGCCTGAATGAAGCGCGGAAAATCCAAAAACGACAGGTGCCGATGCTGCTCAAAATCGCGCCTGATCTGCAAGACGACGAACTTCAAGCCGTCGCTGACTGCTTCCTGAATTCTTCGGTTGATGGTGTCATCATTTCAAACACCACGATTTCAAGGCCATCGCTGCAATCCCGCCACGCCCAGGAAGCGGGCGGGCTTTCAGGCGCGCCGCTCTTTGAATCGTCAACTCGGCAGCTCGCGCGTTTCTATAGTCACACCAAAGGAAAAATTCCGCTCGTGGGCGCAGGCGGCATCTCGAGCGCCGAACAGGCCTGGACCAAAATTTGCGCCGGGGCCTCTCTTTTGCAGCTCTATTCCGCGCTGGTTTTTCAAGGGCCTGAGCTAGTGCAGGAAATCCTTATGGGCCTGTCGCGGAAAGTTTCACAAAGCAACATGGCAAGCTTGCGCGAAGCAGTAGGAATTTTGGCAGATGAACTCGCTCACCAAAGGCCTGTTGGCAAATAGCGCGAGAAGATGGCGGTGGAGGTTCCCTTGTCCTGAAGCCGGTCCAGGGCATAGTCAAATGCCCTGACCGTTTCCTGATCGTCGCGGCGGGTGAGAAAGGAAAGATTGCGGCTGAAAAATTGCCGGTCCACAAAAGCCCCATCCAGCGGTTTGCAGCAACCCCGCGATGAGCTTCCGGCAAGCCAGTAAACCAGCCGCAAGCCATCGCCAAACAACACATCAAGTGCGCCTGTCCGCAGGGCCTCATACATTTCGGTCTCGTTCGGGAAGGGCGTGAGGGTTGAGCGCGAGTAATATTTTTCCAGCCACGCCCCATGGCTCGAGTTCGCCACATAGCCAATGCGCTTGCCCGCAAGGCTGCGGATATCGCTTCCGCGCAACTGGCTGCCCACGCGCACAGCAAAGCGTCCGACCGACCAGAAATAAGGGCGTGTCATCATGGCCTTTTCCAGAATCTTCCCGTCGATCCGCAGGCCTGAAACAATAACATCGCCCTCATTGTTGATGAGCGCCGGAACAAGCTGATTGAATGGCCTGGCGATAACCACGCAGTTAGCCTTCAACTCCGTGCAGGCAGCAAGCGCCAGATCAACCGACACACCCGCCGTCTTGCCCTCAGGCGTTTCATAACTGAAGGGCGGAAAATCCCGGTCAGTCAGAAGGCGGATATTGCGCTGGGCCATGCCCGCGGGCAGTTTTGCAACGCCATCAATATGCCGGAACAGGGGAAGTTGAGGCACGGCCACATCCTGGGCTGCTGCAGGATCAACGGCAACCAAAGCCAAAGCGAGCCAAACTAAATTTTTCCCCGCAAGGGTTGCAATTCCTCCGGTGACTCGCTTTACTAGAAGTTTAGGGGCAGTCATTTTCCATCCCGGGGGCGTTTGGTGCGGTATCAAGAAGTTGAGTGGCGTAGCCTTGCTACATCGTCTTCCAGTGACGGTGCAACAGCAGATTCCAAGCTCGCTTCACACGACCCCGGTGAATTGCCCCTTCTATCACGAGATCATCTCGAAGATGCCTTGCAGCGCCTTCCGGCCCAGGCCATGGTGAAGGCTTTGGGCGCCCGCGTGGTGCCCGTGGCCTGGCGCCCAGGTCATGTGCAGTACGCCACTTGCGGCTCAAGGGGAGCCGACCATGCCAGGCACCACGGTCTTTCCGTCATCGCGCGCATAGCACCAATGGATTTCCATGCTTGCGTTCGCCGGGTCTGGGGCAGAAAAATCCTTGCGCGTGCCACCTATGGTCTGTTCGCCAGCCATCCGCAATTCTCTGCCCGGCGCCGGGTGACGCTGTGCCAGATGATCGCTTTCCTGTTGCTTGCGGTTTTCCCCGGCATAAGCCTTGCGGTTTTTCCAGCCAGCACCGTCTGGACTGGAGTCAGCGCAGCGCTCGGATTGTTTTTTCTTTCAGTGGTGGCCTTGCGGCTTTTTTGCCTGTTTCCCCTTCCGCCTTCAGGAAATCGGGATGCAAAGGATTTGAATAACGCGGAGCTCCCGGTCTATTCTGTCCTCGTGCCCGTGTTCCGGGAAACCTCTGTCCTCAGGCAACTCCTTCGGGCGCTCCTGCATTTGAATTATCCGGCGGAAAAACTGGATATCAAAATCATCGTTGAGGAAACCGATACGACAATGCACCGCGCGCTGCGGAAACATGATCTGCCTCCGCATTTCGAAGTCATCGTGGTGCCGCAAGGCTCGCCACAGACAAAACCGCGGGCGCTGAATTACGCGCTGCAGTTTTGCCGCGGCAGCCTGCTGACAATTTATGACGCCGAAGATGTGCCGGAACCCAATCAGCTGCGCGAAATTGCCCGGAATTTTTCGGCCGCCGATAAACGGGTGGCCTGCCTGCAGGCTCAGCTCAGTTTTTACAATCCCAATGAAAATTGGCTGACCCGCCAGTTCACAACGGAATATGCAACACTTTTTGGGCTGATCCTTCCAGCCCTTGCGGCTCATAATCTGCCCCTTCCGCTTGGTGGCACATCAAATCACTTTCGCACCCGCAACTTGCGGCAAATCGGCGGCTGGGACCCCTACAATGTGACCGAGGACGCGGACTTGGGTTTGCGCCTGGCCCGGCTCGGCTTTCGCACCGGAGTTGTGGAAAGTCTCACCTATGAGGAAGCCAACACGCAGCTTCTCAACTGGCTGCGCCAAAGGGCAAGGTGGCTGAAAGGTTTCATGCAGACCTGGCTGGTGCATATGCGAAATCCCGTGAAGACGGGCAGGGAACTCGGCCCCACGGGTTTCTGGACCTTGCAGGCCTTCACGGCAGGCATTTTTGTTTCGGCCCTGTTTCATCCATTTTTCATTGCAGTCACTCTTTGGCACTTGGCTTTGGGCCCCTCGAATCCGTCTATCTTGCTGACGGTATTAAACTACCTGAGCCTGGAGCTCTTCGCGCTCGGTTATGGAGTGACGATGCTGGCAGGATGTGTTGCCTTGCGGAAGAGAGGACTGGGGGGCTGGTGGTTTACCATTGCAACCATGCCTGTTTACTGGCTTCTCATCTCCGTGGCCGCCTGGCTCGCCCTGTGGCAATTCATATTTGCGCCCTTCACCTGGAATAAAACCGAGCACGGCCTGTCGAAACTACAGGAATAATATTGATTGGAGCGGGCGAAGGGAATCGAACCCTCGACATGCAGCTTGGGAAGCTACCGTTCTGCCACTGAACTACGCCCGCGTGGGCGCGATGCTAGTCTGTGGATTGTTGCGCGTCTAGGGGCGGCGAGCCCTAGAGTACCGTTACGGTGGCACCGTGCTTCACGAACTGATAGAGCTCAGATACGTCTTCATTCAGCATGCGGATGCAACCAGACGAGGCGGACTTGCCGATGGAAGCAGGCTCATTGGTGCCGTGAATGCGGTAAATCGATGAGCCGAGATAGATGGCGCGGGCGCCCAGCGGGTTCTTCACGCCACCTGCCATGAAGGTTGGCAATTCAGGATGACGGGCGCGCATTTCTGTCGGTGGGCGCCAATCCGGCCATTCCGTCTTGAAGCTCACCTTGTTGGTGCCCGACCATTCAAAACCCTTGCGGGCCGTGGCAACCCGGTATTTCACGGCCTTGCCGTTGCCGAGGACGAAGAACAGCACGTTTTGCTTGCTGTAAATGACGATTGAGCCTGGGGCCATAGCTGTCGAATACTTGACGATCTGGCCGCGCTTGAACTGGGGCTTGGCTGCTTCGCGCAGGGCCTGGGGCTGAATTTCATCCATTGGAACGGCTGCGACCAGAACAACACCGGCAAATGGCTTGGTGGACTGGGCCTGGGCTGAGGTTGCCAGCAGACCGGCGAACATTGCGGCGGCGGCGATTTTTGTGATTAAGTTAGACATTTGCGTTCCCTCTCGAATTCATTTGATGGTGCCTTTCTACGAGACGCCGTCTGAACTCATTCTGAGCGGGGCATTTATCTGCCGTTCATTTTCGGGGCTTGCATCATGAAACGGGCGAAGTAGGCTGGAAGTTCCATGAAGGACCCCCTCGAAATCAAATATGCCGCCCTGAAAGACCCCGGAATTAGGGCCTTTATGATAGCTGGCGAACGTTTTTACCCCGCCAATGCCGTGTCATTTACCTTGAGCGAGCAGCGCGATTTCTATGACCTCTACTGCGCCCATTTCCGCAAACCCCGGCCGGAAAACATAGGAGTTAAGGATTTCGCCGTGGGGCCCGTCATTTGCCGTCTCTATGCACCAATGCTGTCAAAAGACCTTGCCGTGATGCTTTATCTCCATGGCGGCGGCTATATGCTGGGTGGCCTCGAAAGCCATGACGATGTCTGCGCCGAAATCAGCGCGCGCGCGGATATTGCTGTCGCTGGCGTGAATTACCGCCTGGCCCCCGAACATCCCTTCCCTGCAGCCTTTGACGATGCCTGGGCTGTTTTGCAGCACCTTTCCGGGCAGTTCGGCAAAATCATTGTCGGCGGGGATAGCGCCGGAGGCAATCTTTCTGCCGCATTGGCCCTCAAGGCACGCGATCTCGGCGGGCCTGAAATTGCCGGGCAGGTTTTGATCTACCCCGGTCTTGGTGGGGATATCACCAAGGGCTCCTATATCAGCCAGGCAAATGCACCGGGCCTTGCCACAAAAGATGTTCTCTACTACCGCGACATTTATAAAGGCGGCTCCCAAAAATTTGCCGAACCCTTGCGCGAAACAAATTTTGCTGGCCTGCCGCCTGCCTTCATCGTGGCCGCTGGCCTCGATCCCCTATGTGACGACAGCGAAAATTATGCAGACAAATTACGTGACGCTAATATACCCGTACACGTTCGCCATGAACCCTTTCTGGTGCATGCCTTCCTGCGTGCCCGGCATATGAGCGAGCCTGCACGAAAAAGTTTTTCTGCTATTGTGAACGCTGCTCACCACCTTGCCCACCACGGCAATATCCCAGATTGAATTGACGAGGACGTTATGACCATCAAGACCGTGAAGAAATTTCCACGCAAGACAAAGGAGGTCGAGACATTTTATATTCCCATGTCAGACGGGATCAAACTCGCTGCCCGCATGTGGATTCCTGTCGATGCCGGGAAAAATCCGGTTCCCGCCGTTCTTGAATACATCCCCTACCGCAAACGCGACGGCACAGTCTGGCGCGATGCCTTGACTCACCCCTATTTCGCGGGCCACGGCTATGCCGCTATCCGCGTTGACATGCGCGGTAATGGCAATTCGGACGGCATAATGCTTGACGAATACACCAAGCAGGAACAGGACGACGGGCTGGAAGTCATTGCCTGGATCGCGCGGCAGAAATGGTGCACGGGAAAAGTGGGGATGTTTGGCATCTCCTGGGGCGGCTTCAATTCGCTGCAGGTTGCAGCACGGAAACCTCCGGCGCTGAAGGCCATTGTCACCCTGTGCTCAACCGATGACCGCTATGAGGATGACATTCACTACAAGGGCGGTTGTCTTCTTAACGAGAATCTTGGCTGGGCCACGACCATGCTGGCCTATTCTTCCCGCTCCCCCGATCCCGATTTCGTCGGCAGCAAGTGGCGCAAGATGTGGATGGAGCGATTGAAGGCCGAACCCTTCCTGCTCATTCCCTGGCTGCAACATCCCCACCGCGATGCCTATTGGAAACATGGTTCCGTTTGTGAAAATTTCAGTGCCATTGAAGCTGCTGTTCTCGTCGTTGGAGGCTGGCATGATGCTTATTCCAACGCTATTCCCCGCCTGATGAAAGGCCTCCGCACCCAGCGCAAAGCGATCATTGGTCCATGGGCCCACAAGTACCCGCACTTCGCCGTGCCGGGACCGCGCATTGGTTTCTTGCAGGAAATGCTGCGCTGGTGGGACCAGTGGTTGAAAGACAAGCCAACAGGTGTGTCGCAGGACCCCGACTTCCGTTACTACATTATGGACAGCGACAAGCCCGGCACATCAAAAGCCCAAGCCCCTGGACGCTGGGTGAGTGATAGCTATTGGGGTCTTGGCAATGTTGACACCAAGACGTGGCACCTTAATGAAAACGGTATTGGCGGCAGAGCGGCATCAGAGAAGGCGCTTACCATTTCCTCAAAACAGACTACGGGCCTAGATGGTGGAGAATATTGCATAATCTGGCTCGGCCCCGAATTTCCGGGTGATCAAGCCAATGATGATGCCAAGTCGCTTGTCTTCGATTCACCACCGCTTGTCACCAACATGGACATAGTCGGACAACCCGTAGTCGAGCTTGAATTCTCCGTGGACAAGCCCGTCGCTTTCGTGGCGTTACGCCTCAACGATGTATTTCCGACAGGCGAAGTTGCACGCATCACCTATCACCTTCAGAATCTTTGTATGCGTGACAGCCGTGAAACGCCAACCGCCCTCGTTCCCGGGAAACACTACCGCATGAAAATCAAATTGGATGATATCGCTTGGCGCATACCCAAGAGCCACCGGCTGCGGGTTTCCATCTCGACCACCTATTTTCCACTGATGTGGCCCGCACCGGAACCGGTGACGCTCGTGGTCTACAGTGGCAAATCCAGTGTGCACATTCCGATCCGCAAGGAAATTCCGAATGAGACTCCGGTTTCGTGGCAACCTCCCGAAGCTGCCGAGCCAGCGCAGTTGAAAGAGTTGAAGAAGCCTTGGCACAAACGCGAGACAACGACCGATCCCAAGACCGGTGAATGGCGGCTGGAAATCGTTGACGATTTTGGCTCCGTGGAGATCAAGCCGCACAAGCTCATTACCTATTCCGTGGGCCGCGAAAACTATTCCATTCTTCCCGATGATCCCCTGTCGGCCAAAATGGAAACCCATTGGACCGAGGAATTGAAACGCGGCAAGTGGAATACGCGAACCGAAACCTACGGCAGGCTCACGGCGACAAAAACTCACTGGATTGTCTGGGGCAAAGTCGATGCCTTTGAGGGCAGGAAGAAAGTGTTTACCAAAGAATGGAATGAGCAAATTGAGCGGAAACTCCAGTGATCCGTAATGGCCCTGGCAACGTATGTACGGTGGTAAGTGTGTTGGAATCCCTGAATAACTGCTGTATTGCTGCGAATGGCTGAGAAGACCCATATTCCTCTCACACCTTCCAGGCAGGATGATTTTGGCGCCATGTTGGTTCGCGTGGCGAGCTCCCGTGACCGCGCGGCCTTTGCGGTTGTGTTCGATCACTTCGCGCCGCGCGTAAAAAGTTTCATGATGCGAAAGGGTGCTAACGCCGAATTGGCCGAAGACCTGGTTCAGGAAACCATGATTGCCGTCTGGTCAAAGGCCGCCCTCTTTGTTCCTGAGCGCGGTTCCGCGTCAACCTGGATTTTTACCATTGCGAGAAACTTGCGTATTGACCGGTTGCGCCGTGAATCATCGGTCTATTTTACCGATCTCGAAAATGTTGATGCCCCGTCCGATGAAGCTCCAGATGATGAGGCCTTGAACCGAAGCCAGGAAGATGCCCATGTTGCCCGTGCTTTGGCGCAAATTCCACCAGAACAGCGCGAGCTACTGATCCTTTCCTATGTGGAAGACGTACCACAGAGTATGATTGCAGAACGCTTGAAATTGCCCCTTGGCACCGTGAAGTCCCGCATGCGCCTGGCCTACAGGCGCATGCGGAAGCTATTGGAGGCGGTGAATTGACCATCGTTCACCATTTGGATGATGCCACGATCATGGCCTATGCGGCCGGAACCCTTGGCGAAGCCCTGAGCGTTGCGGCCGCCTGCCACATCAGCATGTGCCCGGAATGCCGTACCGCGGTTCGCAAAGCCGAAGCGCTGGGCGGCGAAATTCTGGATGACTTGCAAATCTCCGCTGTGTCCGATATGTGCCGGGCCGCAACGCTTGCCAGTCTTGATGACAGGATCGCCTTGAGACCCGCAATTGTAAAAAGTGATATGCCTTCGACGCTCCAGCGGCTTCTCGGAGGCCAGGATTTCGCCCAATTGCGTTGGCGGAAAAAAGCCCCCGGTGTTGCCGTTTACGAATTGCCCCTGTCGAAAAATGCCAAGGGTTCGCTTAAGCTCGTCTCGATTGCCCCCGGCATGACCATGCTTGAACATGGCCATGGCGGCGAAGAGCTTACGCTGGTCCTGCACGGCGCCTTCAAGGACAAGGTCGGCAGGTTTTCCCTCGGCGATATTGCCGACCTTGATGAAGACACGGAACATTGTCCCATCATTGAAGAGGGCGAAACCTGCATCTGCCTCTTCGCCACCGAAGCGCCTTCGCACTTCAAGACCTGGATCGGCCGTCTCTTGCAGCCATTCCTGGGGATTTGAGTTTATCTCTTGCCCGGATCAAAGGGCCTGAAGTGCTTCGAAAGCTTCAGCCCTTGCCGCTGATAGTTTGAGCCAATGCCCTGGCCATAAACCTGTGATGGTATTTCCGTCAGCGGCTCATAAACCAGCCGCCCAATGATCTGCCCATCCTCCAAAATAAACGGCACTTCATGAGAACGCACTTCCAAAACTGCACGCGCTCCTTCGCCATGGCCTGAACTATGGCCGAAGCCCGGGTCAAAAAACCCGGCGTAATGCACGCGGAATTCGCCCACCAGTGGATTGAACGGAACCATCTCCGCCGCGTGCGTTGGCGGTACCCGCACCGCTTCCTTGGAAGCCAGGATATAAAACTGGTCGGGATCCAGCACCAATGAACCACGTTGCCAGATGGGCTCCCAGAAATCGGAAGCCTCAAGCCCTGCCTTCTTGTCCACATCGACGAGACCCGAATGGCGCTTGGCGCGAAACCCAACGGGATTGTCCTTGTCAGTGCCCGAGAGATCAATGGTAAGCGCCAGCCCATTGTCGATATTGACTTCGCCTTCCGAGATCAGGCCTTCATTCGCATGAAGCGCGCGGATGATATCATCAGAGGCAAGCGAGGCACCGGCGCGAAAGCGGATTTGCGAAAGGCGCGAACCCGTGCGCGCCAGAATGGAAAAAGTGCGGGGACTTATTTCGGCATAAAGCGGCCCTTCATAGGCCTCCGGCACCTTGTCAAATTCCTGGGCGTAATCGGCTATCACGCGAGTGAAGATGTCAAGCCGCCCCGTGGAGCTCTTGGGGTTCGCCGCCGCCGAAACGCCCTTCGGCAGTTTCAGGGATTCAAGGAGCGGGACAATGTAAACACAGCCCGTTTCCAGAACCGCCCCTTCACTCAAATTGATGCGGTGGAGAACAAGCGATTCAAGCCTTTGCGCCACGGTTGAATTAGGTCCGGGAAGGAACGAGGCGCGCACCCGGTAAGCCCATTCGCCAAGCCGGAGGTCGAGGCTAGCGGGCTGAATTTGGTCACCATCAAGGGCGCGGCCCGGATTGATGAGCCCACTGGCACAATATTCGGCAATAATACGGGCAGGCAGGATGCCCTGCTGGGTGCTTGATTTGCTTGTCATGGGTCTATTGGCGGATTTCCGCATCTTTTCGCAAGGGGGTAACTCATATAGTGGAAAACTGCGCGCAGTAAGCTACATTGTGTCCCATGTACAACCGCACGACCCGCAATATTCGCATCAACGTGCAGCCGCAATTTCTCGAAGGCCAGTCAAGGCCCGAGGAGGCGAAATTTGTCTGGGCCTATACCATCACCGTTGAAAACCAGGGTGCCGAAATCGTAACCTTGCTGACGCGCTACTGGAAAATTACCGATGCCTTCGGGCGGATTCAGGAAGTCCGCGGCGATGGTGTGGTGGGCGAGCAGCCAACCCTGAAGCCCGGCGAGAATTTTCAATATACCTCGGGCTGCCCGCTTTCCACCCCCAACGGCTTCATGGTGGGCAGCTACATGATGCAGAACCAGCATGGCGAAACCTTCGACGTGCTTATTCCTGCCTTTTCCCTCGACAGCCCCTATGACCAGCACAGCGTGAACTGAAAAATGCAACAGAATTATTCGGCCCAGGCCATGCTGGCAGAACTCGTGCGCTTTGATACCACCAGCCGGGATGGCAATATTCCCCTGATTGAATTTGTGGAGCGCTATCTCGATAGCTGGGACATTCCCCACTTCCGCGTGGATTATGAGGCGGGCAAGAAGACTAATCTCTTTGCAACAATCGGCCCCGATATCGCGGGCGGCATTGTGCTCTCGGGCCATACCGATGTTGTGCCCGTTGATGGCCAGAAATGGGCGAGCAATCCATTTGAACTCACAGAGCGCGATGGCAAGCTCTATGGCCGTGGCACCTGTGACATGAAGGGCTTTATCGCCGTGGCCCTTGCCATGGTGCCGCAGTTCAAGGCCGCCAGACTGAAAACGCCAATACATCTTGCACTCTCCTGCGATGAAGAGGTGGGCTGCAAGGGCGTGCGCCCGCTGGTGGCCCATATGCGCGACCACATGAAAAAGCCGCGTGCGGTGATCGTCGGTGAACCCACCTCCATGCGGGTTGTGAATGCCCACAAGGGCGCCATAACTTTTTCAACCGAAGTCACGGGCCACGAGGCCCACTCAAGCCTCACCGATCAGGGCGTGAACGCTATCATGGTGGCGGGCGAGCTTTTGGGAGAGATCAACCGTATTCGTGAAGACCTCACGCAGCGCGGCGATCCCTCGCATCGGTTCAATCCGCCCTATTCAACCATCCATGTCGGCGTCATCGAAGGCGGCACCGCCAAGAACATCATCCCGCGCCGCTGTTCCTTTCAATGGGAAACCCGGCTGTTGCCTTTGGCTGATCCGACTGAGGTGCCCAAGCGATTTGAAAACTTTGCCGTAAGCCTTGAACCGGCGATGAAAAAAATCGCGCGCGACACAGGCATCCAGAACCAGCAAACCAACATCGTGCCGGGCCTCGCACCCGAGGATAATTCACCCGCAGAACATCTCGCACTCCATCTCGCGGGTGCCAACGGAACCCATGCGGTGTCCTACTGCGCCGAAGCCGGCCTTTTCCAGCAGATTGGCATTCCCGCCATCATCTGCGGCCCCGGTTCCATCGAACAGGCCCACAAGCCCGATGAATATATCGACATGTCAGAAATGCAGAAATGCGAAGCTTTTATGGAGCGGCTGCTGGCGCATTGCCGGTAGATAGCGGCGCAAGTGTTTCTGGCGCAAAACGATAGGTGCTTGAGCAGAATTCGCAAATGACTTTGATCTCGCCATTCTCGATCATGTCGTTGCGGTCATCTTCGGAAAACCCTTTCAGCATGGTTTCAACCGCTTCAACCGAGCAGGTGCAGTGCCGCGTGATGGGACTGGCGGGATAAACCGTAACGCCATCTTCGTGATAAAGCCGGTACAGCAATTCCTCGGTTGTCAGCGTGGGATCAAGCAATTCATGGTCCTCAACCGTGTCGAGCAGCAGCTTGGCCTTCACCCAGTTATCATCTTCCGGCAGTGGCACTTCGCCTTCGGGATTATCTCCCGATGAAAAATGGATGGGGCTTATGCCGCCTTCTTTTGGCAAATGCTGCACCATGATAGCCCCGGCGCGCCAATGGGTGGTTTTTTCACCACGTGTTATCATGGGCCCGGATACCAGGCGCAGCCGCGTGGGGATTTGTTCCGATTGCTTGAAATAGGTATCCGCCGCAGCGGCAAGCGTGGTGCCATCAAGCGGCACAATGCCCTGATAGCGCTCCATGTCGGAACCCTGGTCAACCGTCATGGCGAGATAGCCTTTGCCCAGCAAATCCTGTTGCGTGGGCGAAGCGAGCTTTTCCAGTTTCTTCTTGCTGAACCGTGCATAGCCGCGCACCCCATTGGGCGACGCAAAGTCTGCCACGATCATGTCAACCGGGCCATCGGTCTTGGTCTGCAAAATAAATTTACCTTCGAATTTCAGCGAAGCGCCCAGCATGGCGGTGAGCGCGATCACTTCGGCGAGGAGCGCCGAAACGACGGGGGGATAGTCGTGTCGATGCACAATATCATCGATCACGGCCCCAAGTCTGACGATGCGTCCGCGAACCCCAAGAAGTTTTACCTCGAAGGGCATGACCGTGTCGCTTGCTTTTGTCATGTCAGACCGAAACAATGCAGAAGAATGGCCTTCTGAGCATGCAGGCGGTTTTCCGCCTCGTCGAACACCACCGATTGCGGCCCGTCCAGAACGTCGCCCGTGACTTCTTCGCCGCGATGCGCCGGGAGGCAATGCATGAATACGGCATTAGGCGCTGCCTTCTTCATCAGGGCCTCATTGACCTGATAGGGTTTCAGTAGATTATGGCGGTTTGTAGCATCAGCATCGTGCATCGAAACCCAGGCATCGGTGACAACGCAAGTTGCACCCGCTACGGCCACGTCCGCCGACGAGGTGACCGTAATATCTGCGCCATTGGCGCGGGCCCATTTCAACAGGTCAGGGCTTAGGGAAAGCGAGTTGGGTGAGGCAAGGCGCAACTTGCCGCCCAGTTTCGTCACCGCATGAACGAAAGAGGCGGCAACATTATTGCCATCGCCAACCCAGGCAATGGTTTGCTCTGCGAATGGCCCCACACGCTCTTCCAGCGTGAGAATATCGGCCATGATCTGGCAGGGATGGGATTTGTTGGTGAGGCCATTGATCACCGGAACCGTTGCGTGTTCCGCCAGTTCCAGGAGGTCATCATGATTCTTGGCGCGGATCATGATGGCATCAACGAAACGCGAGAGAACCTTCGCCGTATCGGCCATAGTTTCACCGCGCCCCAATTGCATGTCGCCCGTTGAAATCAAGAGAGATTCGCCGCCGAGCTGCCGGATGCCAACTTCGAAGGAAACCCGCGTGCGTGTTGAGGGTTGCTGGAAGATCAGCGCAACAATTTTGCCCTTAAGCGGGGCTGTGCCCTCGCGCGCCCCCTTCGATTGTCCGGCGCGCACATGCTTCATCGACCGTGCGGTAGTCAGGATTTTGCGCAGGGTTCCGCCTTCGAAATCCGAGAGATCAAGAAAGTGGTGTGGCTTGTCGCTCATGCTTTTTTCGTTTCAAGGCTCCGGCAGGTCATTTCCAGCTTATGAACGGCCTCGGATATATCATCATCACTTACAATGAGCGGTGGCAAGAGGCGGATGACATTGTCACCCGCCGCAATGGTGAGAAGCTTGTGTTCCAGGGCCATCGCCTGAAATTCCGTGTTGGGCACCTTGCACTTGATCCCCATCATCAAGCCGCTGCCCCGGATATCCTCAATGATCGTCGGATGCTCATCCTTGAGCCGCGCCAATTTCTGCTTGAGGCCCAGCGCGCGCTGCAGCACATTATCCAGAAAGCCATCGCCTAGAACCACATCAAGCACCGCATTGCCAACCGCCGTTGCCAGCGGATTGCCGCCGAAAGTTGAACCATGGGTTCCGGCAGTCATTCCCTGGGCGGCATTTTCCGTGGCTAAGCAAGCGCCCAAAGGAAAACCGCCGCCAATGCCCTTCGCCACCGCCATGATGTCTGGCGTGATCCCAGCCCATTCATGGGCAAAAAACTTTCCGGTACGGCCGATGCCGCATTGCACTTCATCGAGGACCAAGAGAATGCCGTGTTCATCACAAAGTGCCCGCATCGCTCTCAAGGATTCTGTCGGCACCGGACGAACCCCGCCTTCACCCTGAATAGGTTCAATCAGGATGCCTGCGGTTTCTGGGCCGATGGCTGCTTTCAACGCTTCAAAATCACCAAAGGCAATTTGATCAAAGCCTTCCACCTTGGGTCCGAAACCTTCCAGATATTTTGCCTGGCCGCCAGCGGCAATGGTCGCTAATGTGCGCCCGTGAAACGCGCCTTCGAATGTAATTAGGCGAAAGCGCTGTGGCTGGCCTTTGGTTGCATGATATTTGCGCGCCATCTTGATTGAACATTCCAAGGCTTCCGCACCGGAGTTGGTGAAGAACACGGTATCAGCAAATGTTGCCTCGATCAGCCGCTGGGCTAATTTCTCTTGCCCCGGCATCTGATAGATATTCGACGTGTGCCAGATTTTTTGCGCCTGTTCGGTCAAGGCCTTGACCAGATGCGGATGCGCATGGCCACAGCTTGTGACCGCAACGCCACCGCCGAAATCCAGGTAAGCTTCGCCTTCGGGCGTGAACACACGCATGCCTTCGCCACGCTCAAAACTTATTTTGGCGCGATTGTAGGTGTGAAGAACTGCAGTAATCATCGTCATATGACCTTAGCCCAAAGCAAAATGCGCCGCTCAGGGAACGGCGCAAAATATTTTTGCTTACTATAAGTGCATGATTGCACACGGTCAATTGCATCGCGTGCAGTGCACTCATCGACATGAGTCAAAACAGCGCATGGACCTCTGATTCCCGATGGCAGTAAGGTCTTGTTAACCAAACGACGCGCGCGATTAGCTGGGGAAAACATAAAAAACACGTCGCTGGATTCTTGAAGTCGA
>CAZHCO010000158.1:0-8135 GCA_964530965.1 uncultured Aestuariivirga sp.
AACGGATAAAATTATGATTAAAGCCGAGCCGCCAAAATTTCAGCTTCAATGAAATCAATGTTTTAGCGAATTGAAATTTTATGAAATCAGGTGGATTTTCTGCAAACTTCTATTTGAATGACGTTTTCACACAGCCTCGGCCAATAACAGAAGTACGAGGTCAAATATTCCAAGTGCAGGATAGCTGGTAAGTTCCCTTAAGAGTTTATCGGTGCAAAGAAGCAACGAACTCTCTTTTCTCGATCGTGTGGCCCTCTTCCTTCGCTATAGAAACAGGCCCAGTACTGGCCGTCATTGCTTGGCAGAACGTGTTAGCGAGCGACGAAGTATTGGCCGCCGACCATGAAGCCTTCACCCATCTCCCGCACTTCTATGTCTTCGAGTGCAGAGCAATCATGCTCATCACAACACCAAGCTCCCGAAACGGGATCATAAAAATGATGGCGGGAAATCCAGCTTTCGTGAGCAAGAGCGACCTGGGTAGAAACGAAAAATGCCAGCACCAAAGGCATCGTCACAAACAATATTACTCTTACTGGCGTCCGTGTTGCCGCACTTCTTGTGGTGGAGCTGGTGATTTGAATTTGTTCAAGCATTAAAATGAAGCGACACAGCATGATTGGTTACCCCGTGACTTTGTTCTGGAACGGTATTGTTGCTGCAATCGCTAGGAGTGCCGCAGCCTATCGGTGACTTGCATTTAGCGTCGCGCTGGCTCTCCGCACTGGCTGAAACGACGCGTTTGTCCATTTTGATACCAATCGTCGCGAACTCACTCGATCTGCCGCCGGGGCTATCTAGTGAAAATGTTGATTGCGATCACATGCGGATTGAAACTAGCAAGACTGGGCCGGGTTTCGCCAAACCTGGCGACATCGAGACCCATGTCTTCAAGGGTACTGCGGTCGAGATCCCGCAGGCAGCGAATTTCGCTGGACTGGGTCAACCGCGCGCGTCGTGCCTCCAACTTTTGTCTGAACCATCCAAACACAGTCTGAGCCTGTGTTTGACGTCCGGGTTGAAAATGGGAGGTATTTGCAAGATAAGCATACATGATAGTTTCCTCCTGTTGGGTTCTGGTCTTGCTGGAACGGTGTGAATGCCGATGAGAGGAAACTAGGAGGATGGCGTAAGACGCCCGCTTATGGAGCGTAAGACAATCGTAAAACTTCGTAAAAAATGAACGATCGCGACAAAAAACCACTTTTACGCACGTCCGAAGAAGGGCATCGCCTTGCCCAGTTGAATATTCTTGGCAACTTTGTGCTCAGCCATGCCGATGGCCGTCAGCTCACCGTCCCGACCAAGAAGAACCGGGCCCTGCTGGCGATCTTGGCGCTTTCGCCGGGGTTTCAGGCCACGCGAGAGCACCTTTGTGGCTTGCTTTGGGGTGATAGGGGCGAAGATCAGGCCCGTAGCAGCCTGCGCCAGTCACTCGCTGTGCTGCGGAAGGAGCTTGGAGAAGCGGAGCCTTTCCTCCTCCAGACTCGTGACGATTTGGTGGAATTGCGATCGGGTGCCATCCGCGTTGATGCCGTAGAGTTTCTCAAGTTAGCTCGAGCGAATGATCTCGGATCGCTCCGGCCGGCAGCCACTCTCTATCGTGGGGAGCTCCTCGCCGACACTTCGATGAAGGGCGAAGAGTTCGATGAATGGCTTTCCATTGAACGCCGGAGGCTAAGCGAAACAATAATCGGCGTTCTCGACAGACTATGCGCCCTGGAAATTGGGCCGGATAAGGTCGAAACCGCGAGACGGTTGGTGGATCTGGATCCCTTGCGCGAGGCCTCTCACCGCGCTCTGATGCGCGCCCATGCAGAGGCAGGGGAGGCGGCACTGGCCCTGCAGCAGTTCGAGGCCTGCCGGGCTATCCTCAAGGCAGAGTTCGGCGTTGAACCTGCGGCTGAAACACAGGCCTTGCGCACGGCAATTGCCAAGGGAACTTTTTCCAAAGCTGAAGCCGCTGCTGGGGCAAGCAAAGGAGAGGAGTTCGACCGTAATCCTCCTGTCCCCGCTGACAAGCCCTCAATTGCGGTTTTACCATTCGCCAATTTGACCGGCGATCCGCATCAGGATTTTCTTTGCGACGGTATTTCGCAGAACATCACCGATGATCTCGCCAGGTTCCATGATCTTGTCGTAATCGCGAGCGACTCCGCCTTCGTCTACAGGAACCGAAACGCCAGCATTCAGGCCATGAGCCAAGACCTGGGGGCACGTTACCTTCTGCAGGGAAGCGTTGTGACATCCGGCAACCATCTCAGAATCCAGGCACGTCTGGTCGATGGTAAGTCGGGACAGCACGTGTGGTCGGAAAGCTACGACGGCCATCCTGATAGTATCTTCAGTTTGCAGGACTCGGTCACGAAAACCATAGCTTCCACACTGGCAACAGCCTATGGCGGCCGATTGCTAAAGGCGTGGGAACGCCGCCCTGATCGTGCCGCTACGCGTAACATGCAGGCAATTGATCTGTTTCAACGCGGCATGCAAAGGTTCAGCCGCTTCACGAAGGAGGATACTGAAACTGCACGCCGGCTGTTTCAGGAGGCCGCCCAACTTGATCCCAACTACGCGAAGCCACTCGCCAAGGCTGCGTGGACTCATATCGTCGATTGCTATTTCGGATGGAGCAATAACCCGCAGGCGTCATTACAGGCGAGCCTCGAACTCGCGCGAAAAGCCGTCTCCACTGATCCAGATGAGTCGTGGGCCTATTGGGCACTAAGCGGCTACTACCAGCATGAGGGCGATTTTGAACGTGCCATTGCCGGCTACGAGAAAGCCTTGGAACTAAATCCCAATGATGCTGATGTCGTGACGGATTACGGATGGTGCTTGTCTTTCGCTGGGCGCGCCGAAGAAGGGCTCGCGACGGCGCAAAAGGCCATGAGGCTCAATCCTCACCACCCTGATTGGTACATCTTCCAGTTCGCCCAACTTCAGTTCAACGCCAAAAAATATCGCGATGCGGTCAACACCACAAAGAGATTGCGCGAAGTGGACACAGCAAGCGCACAATTATATCTCGCCGCCAGTTATGCGGCATTGGGCGAAGTCAAGAATGCAAGCATGGCCGTCACGCGAGCACTTGAGCTTGATCCTCAGGCGAGCATTGAGCGCTACACATCTCGCGACATGGCGCAATACCAGGTGGCAGCGGACCTCGACCACTTCCGCGATTGCCTGCGCAAGGCTGGTTTGCCAGAAACAAGTAACTCTTCGCTCGCAAGAATGGACGAAAAACCGTCAATCGCTGTCCTCCCCTTCGACAACATGAGCGGCGACCCGGAGCAGGACTATTTCGCGGAAGGCATCGCCGAAGATATCACAACCGAACTATCGCGCTTTCGCCAGTTCAAGATTCAGGCGCGAACCGCGGCGGCACTCTTCCATGGCTCCGAAGCCGACGCCCTTAACGCTGGAAGGGAACTGGGCGTCCGTTACTTTGTCACTGGTAGTGTTCGCCGGTTGGGCCAGCGGTTGCGTATTTCGACCCAACTTGTCGATGCTCTTACCGGCAGTCAGGTCTGGGCTGAACGTTTTGATCGCAGCGAGGAAGATCTGTTCGCTGTTCAGGATGAGGTGATACGCACCATCGTCTCAACGCTGGCGGGCCGCGCTGAAGCTGCAGGGGCCGAGCAAACCAAGCGCCGATACCCAGGAAGTCTTGGAGCCTATGAGTGCGTACTGAGAGCCGAGACGTTGCCGCTCTACGACCACAAAAGCCAGATCGAGGCGCGCGCTCTATATGAGAAGGCCATTGGCCTCGATACAGTTTATGCGAGGCCCCATGCCATGCTCGCCAATCTCGACGTGATTGATTGGATGGAGGATATGTCAGGCTCTGACACCATTCTTGACCGCGCCCTGGAACTAGCCAAAAAATCGGTGTTGTTGGACGACAACGACGCGACCTGTCAAATGACACTTGGCGCAATATATTCGAACCTTCGCTCCTTTCAGCTAGCCGAGCATCACTATCAGCGCGCTATGGACTTGAACCGCAATAATCCCCTTGTGGTGGCTACTGTGGGAACCCTGCATCTTTACCGCGGTGACGCAGCAAATGCCGTGAAGATATTTGAAGAGGCGAGAGTTCTTGATTCATTTTTCGAACCGAGTTGGTATTGGCCAACCTTGGGCATCGCCCGTTTCGCCCTGGGCCAATATCAAGAAGCAATAGCCTTGTTGGAACGTTCGCCCAACAGACCCCATTGGGTTACGGCCTATCTTGCCGCCAGTTTTGCCTTGATTGGTGAAGAGCACCGGGCAAGCCAAGCCGCAGCGGAGACACAGAGGACTTTACCGAGCTTCCTGCCCGAGAGTTTCACGGCCAAGGAGTGGCCACCAGAGTCGGATACTGGCAAAAAACTGCTGGATGGCCTGCGCAAGGCGGGCTTCCGAAATGTGAAATAGGCGGAGTCCGCTCCGGGTCGAGGCTGTGTGAAAACGTCAGAGAGCGGATCAAATTATGATTAAAGTCGAGCAGTACAAATTTCAGCTTCAATGAAATCAATGCTTTAGCGAATCGTAAATTTCTGAAATCATGTAGACTTGGCACAAATTCCGGTTTTAGCGACGTTTTCACACAGCCTCGGTCAGTATGAGAAGAACAGCAATTGTCAGATTAGGTCCGTTGTGCATCTGATTGCAGACATGGTGAAATTTTTCCAAAATGTATGCGATGCCACGAAATCAAACCACTTTGTCGAGGTCGAGGTCTTCACGGAGCGCCTTGGCCACCGCCTTTTGCCGGTCGAAGTCAGCGCGCCTTTGCGCAATCTCCTGCGCCGAAAGGCGGGCGGGATTTTGATAGTCGAGCTTCCAATCGGCGCTGGCGCTCCACACGAGTGGCGATTGCACAGTAGTGCGTGCGGCGGGCGCCTTCTCCAGCACGGCGAGCGCGAGCTCGAGCGTGGCGGCCTGCGAATCGGGGTCATTCGGCCGTCCCGTCGCATTTCCAAGCGGGAAGTCCGAAAACATGAGGCGCGGCACACCCACATATTCGACGATGTCCTTGGCGCAGCCCATGACCACGGTGGCAATTCCGTTTTCTTCCAGCAGGCGGGCGGCAAGGCTGACGCTCTGATGGCAGACCGGGCAATTGGGCACGAGTAGCGCTGCATCGACTTCATCGGCGCGACAGCGCGCAACGATTTCCGGGCAGTCAATCTCGAGCGCGGTCGCCTGGCTGCGATTGGTGGGCAGCCCATGGAAGCGCGGCGCTACCGAGCCGATCCGGCCCGATGCCGCGGCGCAGCGCGGGCAGTGGGAAGTAGGTGCCGGAATCCTCCGCCGTCGTGTGCGTGCGGTCGATGGCGACGTGCGAAATGCGCAGATCGTGATCTCTTAGCGTGTCGCCGGAATAGACCGCGTAGAATTTCGCCGCCGAATTATAGGGTGCCCCCGGGCCCTGATCGCCTTTGCCGGGCTGATAGGGGGCAGCCGTTGTGATGAGTGCTACCCGGCATTGAGCCAGCGGCCTGGCCAGTGGCTGGAACGGCACATGGGCATAATGCGCCCACGCGTAAGGCGCGCCATATCCCAGCGCCAGATAATAGTCGCGGATCCTTTGCATGTAGGGTATGGCCGCATCATGAGCGACCGCAAAGCCAAACCCGTCGCCACGCCTGGTCATGCGCCGAAAGCTCCTCAGGTTTCGCCCCCTGCAGGCTGAAGTTTAAGACGTTTGCGAATGCCGGCAAGTCTAATTCCTTGGCCGCTAGCCCCTTGGGATTGGCATGCAAGGTGCTACGGCCGGACCACAACAGACACGCTTTCTGCTGAATCGCGGCTGAAGCGCCACCCCTACTTGCACGGGCGCCTCCCCCAAGGCAGATTGATCTTGCTGTTAGGAGGGAGAGGCAGATGAGACAGCTCGCGCTGGATAGATCGCTTGCGTGGATTGGCTGGGGCGCGATGGCGGTCTTTGCCGTCCTCATCTGCATCGTCGTGTTGCGGCTCCTCTCGTCCAACCCCGAAGCAGTGACAGAAGAACCGTTTGTGCTGCTGGTGAAATGACCCAGCCAAAACGGAAGATGCATCTGACGGACGCGCATGTGGCCAGGGTCCAGCGCCTCGAACCCGATGAGGGGCCAAGGCCACACCTTCAGCAGTTGAACGATGCCGACTATGCCGAACTGGCGGTCGAACTCGTAAGGCTGCGCGGAGAGGCCCCCTTGCGGATCTTCGCCTATGGCTCGCTAATCTGGAAGCCTGAACTGGAATTTTCGAAGGGGGCTGTGGCCACCCTGTCTGGCTGGCACCGTTCGTTTTGCCTGCATATCGAACGTTGGCGCGGCACACGCGCAACGCCCGGCCTCATGATGGCGCTTGATCGCGGCGGAAGCTGCCGCGGCGTACTCTATGAACTGCCGGACGAAAATCCTCTTGCGCAAATGGAACGGCTGCTCCGCCGCGAAATGACCAACAAGCCACCCACCAACATGCCGCGCTGGCTCGCGGCCACTGTCGGTGGCGAAAAATTGCGCGCTATCGCCTTCACCGCCAGCCGAACCTCTCCAAACTATCGGGGCTCCCTGCCTGCAGATGAAGTCGCAAAGGTGCTGGCCCGCGCCGCGGGTCATTGGGGCACCGGGGCTGAATATCTTTTCAACACGGTTTCCCACCTTGAAGAATTCGGCATCCACGATCGCAACTTGTGGCACCTCCAGCAACTCGTGGCCGCGGAAATTGAAGGAATTACATGATTGATCCCACCGTCTTTCCAGTTGCGCGCAAATGGCCCGCAAGATTCCCCGACCGGATTCAGCTCTATTCCCTGACGACGCCAAACGGCGTCAAGGTTTCCATCATGCTTGAGGAAACGGGCCTCGCCTATGAGCCCCATCTCGTCAGCTTTGCGACCAGCGATCACAAGACGCCGGAATTCGCGTCGCTGAGCCCCTACAAAAAAATCCCGGCCATCATCGACCCCAATGGCCCCGGCAACAGGCCGCTGCCTATGTTCGAGTCCGGCGCGATCCTGCTCTATCTCGCGGAAAAAAGCGGCAAGCTAATGCCCGCCGACAAGTTCGATTACTATGAGGTGCTGCAATGGGTCATGTTTCAGATGAGCTTCATCGGGCCCATGTTCGGCCAGGTTGGTTTTTTTAACAAGTTCGCCGGCCGTCTCTTTGAAGACAAGCGTCCGCTCAACCACTATGTCGATCAGTCGAAAAGCCTCCTCGCCTTGCTCGATGAGCGGCTTGAAAGCCGCGCCTGGATGATGGGAGACGACTACACGATCGTAGATATCTCGGTATTTCCCTGGGTGCGTAATCTGATCGGTTATTACAAAGCCGCCGATCTGGTAGGAATCAGCAATTTCCCGAATGTCATGCGGGCGCTTGATGTTTTTCTGGCGCGTCCCGCCGTGGCCAGAGGTCTAAAAATACCAGCGGCGGACTGAGCCGATGCACTTCTTTCGCGTGAGAACTCCAAAATTTACTGCGGCCCGGTAAAGCCACGGCACACGGCAGCGAGCTTGTTGCCGTCAAGATCGCGGACATAGGCGGCATAAAAATCCGGCGCGTAGTGCAACCGGAGGCCCGGTGCCCCTTCGGAACTGCCGCCATTAGCAAGCGCAGCAGCGTGAAAATCATCGATTTCTTTCCACGAGCTTGCCCGGAATGCCACCATGACGCCGTTTCCTGTTGTGGCAATTTGCTGGTCGAACGGTTCGCCAACCCAGAGCGCAAGTTCGCGGGCCCCGCCGTCCTCATAGGTTCCCCAACCAGCCGAAATCTTATCCCAGTCCGGGTCGCCGGTGATGCAGCGCTTTAATCCAAGGGCCCCGAGCGTCGGGTCGTAGAACCGGATAGCGTATTTGAGGTCATTGGTGCCGAGATAAACGTAAGAAAGCATGGCGCGCTCCAGATGAATTGACGAAGGCGAATGCAATTTAGGCCAATTGAATCGCGTGATGAAAGAGCCCTTCAAGCTGTTGGCGAATTGATTTATTCCCCTCCCAACAAGGGGGAGGGAGAACAATTGTCCGAACCTGATAGATAGGTAACAGAAGGGACCGGTTAGATAGGTAACAGTTCTCGTAAGAGTTGGCTGGGGAGGACCTGGCGATGGGATGGCGAGAGACTGGACTTATGGATGAGCGGTTGAAGTTCATTACGACC
>CAZHCO010000159.1:0-6035 GCA_964530965.1 uncultured Aestuariivirga sp.
AGAACCGCCGTCAGAAGAGCCGCGGATGTCGCGCTTTTCTGACGGCGGATTTGCAGTGCACGGGTGCTGTCGTCGTGCATGCTGTCGTCCCCTTCTTCTCTGCTCCCCCAGCCATCCGGCCGGTGACTGAATCAAAGCACGAGCCGCGCGCGGGGGGCAACGGAATCCTTAATTTTTAGTTAACAAAGATTGGCCAATTGAAATCATTGCGTTTTAGGGTTCCAGCCGCCACATTGCCGGAATCATGACAAAACTGAACGATTTATCCTCGCCCTTGAACTTCCTCAAAACCAGAAAATCCGGATCGGTCAAGGCTTTAGGCCTGCCGGGACCGAGCTCGGCACAGATTTCGGAGATTCTGGAAATAGCCGTTCGGGTGCCCGATCACGGCAAGCTCACGCCCTGGCGCTTTGTCCTTTTTGAAGGGGCCGCCCGGGCGGACATTGGAAAGGTATTTGCGGAGCGCTGGAAGGTTTTGCATCCGGATCATGGCGAGGAAAGCATCGCGTTTCAGCGCGGGCTCTTCATGCGGGCACCTGTAGTCATTGCCGTGGTTTCAACGGCGGCTCCTCATGTCAAGATTCCAGAGTGGGAGCAGATGCTCTCGTCGGCTGCCGTATGTTACAATATGGTGCTCGCGGCCACCGCCTTGGGCTTTGATGCACAGTGGCAGACCGATTGGGTAGCCTATGATGCAGAGGCCAATGCGGCGATGGGGATTAAGGGAACAGAACGGGTGTCAGGAATCATTTGCATTGGAACTACGACTGTACCGCTCGAAGATCGGCCACGGCCCGATCCGCAGGCGTTGCTTACGCGCTGGGGGCAGGCATGAGCATTCGCGGCGTTCTTTTTGACAAGGATGGCACGCTGATCGACGTGAATAGCACGTGGGTCCCGATCTACCGCCAGATGCTGTGCGAGCAGTTTGATATTGAATCTGGCGAAGCAGATGGGATGATGGAACGTGTGGGCTACAATCCGAACACGGAGGGTTTTTACGCCAATTCCATTCTGGCCTCGGGCACCACGCGCCAGCTCATTGAAAACTGGTGGCCCGATCTGGATGAGGAGGGAACCCTTGCGAAGGTCCGCATGATTGATGTGGACTATGCGCCGCTTTCTAAATCTCTGTTGAAGCCCCTGATGCCATTGGCACCACTTCTCAAAGAACTCAAGGAGATGAAGCTGCATGTGGGTCTTGCCACCAACGACAGTCATTATTCCGCCTGCAATCACCTGAACCATCTCGGGGTTTTTGATTTGTTTGATGAAGTGATTGCGGCTGACACGGTGGCGGTGCCGAAGCCATCGGGAGACATGATCCGCAAGTTCGCATCCACCGTGGGATTAAAGCCTTCCGAGATTGCCATGGTGGGCGACAATTCCCACGACATCGAAGAGGCCCGCAATGGCGGGGCAGGGCTTGCGATCGCGGTTCTGAGCGGTAATGCCTCTCACGAGGACATTGCACATCATGCCGACTACACACTTGAAAGCATTGCCGCTCTGCCTACCTTGTTAAGGTCCCTCTCGCATGTTTTATGACGCCATTCGCAATGATCATGGCTTTGCGGTTGACCCCTTCAAGTCGCTCATTGCGCGGCCTATTGGCTGGCTTTCAACCCTTTCGGCTGAGGGCGTTGCGAATTTGGCACCCTACAGTTTCTTCAATGCGGTTTCAGAGCGGCCCCATTACGTTGCCTTTGGCTCGACCGGTTACAAGGACAGTTTGCGGAATATTGAGGCGACCGGCGAATTTGCGGTAAACGTCGCCACCTATTCCATCCGTGAGGCCATGAACACGAGTTCATCGATTGTGCCCTCGCATGTGGATGAATTTGTTCTGGCCGGGCTGACGAAAGCGCCTTGCCAACTCATCAAGGCGCCGCGGGTTGCCGAGAGTCCGGCCAATCTGGAATGCCGCCTGTTTAAAACGATGGAATTGCCTGATGATGAAGGCAAGGTTTCCAACTGGATTGTGGTGGGTCGCGTCATTGGTGTTCATATCGATGACAGGTTCATTGAAAATGGCCGGGTTAATTCCAATGCCATGCAGATGATCTCACGTCTTGGCTATGCCGAATACGCCACAATCGATGATGTCTGGCGGATGCGCAGGCCGGATCCTTAATTCGTGAGGCGCAACCATGCCTAGTCCCGAATTGTAGCTGAGTCGCGGCTCGCGAGTCCTGAACAGGGGCTGGAATGCCGCATTCTCGCCACAGTTATAACCCCTGTTGACAGCGTTGTTTTCCGGTTCGTTGTCAGTGGCTTAAGGTCTGTGGAAAAACTGTGGATAAGGTGCTTAACGTCTCGTTAACCAAGTGGGGCTCAGGAGTCGGTCGACGGAGTTTTATGGGGGCAAGTTTTCCGTCTGACCAGCAAGGAAGACTCAGTATGGTTAGGTGCCTTTTGATCGACAGGGATGCCACGGAACGCAAGCGCGTTTCGCAGTTGCTCGGCGATCTCGGCTTGAATTTCGCCGAAAGTTCCCAGGCCGACGAAGGCCTTAAGTATTGCAACGACAATTCACTTGATGTGGTGGTGATGGCGGCGAGCCCTGAAGGCATGACGCCGCGCGATTTTATCAGGCGAATGCGGAAGTCGGCGCGTGGCAAGAAGCCGGTGGTCATTCTCTATGCGAACGAGCCCGATGCGGAGGAGATTGGCCAATCCATCCTGGAAGGAGCGGCGGATTTTATCATGCAGCCCTTTGATCTCGAGCTCTTGCAGTTCAAACTGCATCAGGCGGGCGTGATATAAGCCACTTAAGCGTGTATTAAGAGGCGTGGTGAACCAAATATTAAGGCTTCGCACGTAGCCTGAGACAATCCGAAGATGAATTGATTGGCTCTGTTATGCGTAGTGAACCCAAGCCCGGTCTTGATACCACTGTATTCCTGGAAGTTATTGAGAATGGTGACGCGATGGCGCGCACCAAGCTCGCCGTGCAACTTGCTGCGCTTTTGAGCGCGGAGGAAACCTCCAAGGCCGATGCCGCGCAAGTGGTTCCGGTAGTCTTGAAGCTCTCGGTTGACCCCGTTAAGGAAGTGCGCCGTGTGCTGGTGGATGGGCTGGTTCCAATTGCCAATCTCCATGCGGACATCCTGTTTTCCATTGTTGCCGATGATGATGACATTGCCCTTCCATTTCTCGCGGTGACACCGGCGCTCAATCATTGGCACATGCTGGCCGTTTTGCGGGTGGGCGATATCGCGCGCCAGCAGACAGTTGTTCTTCGGCCTGATCTTTCGAAAGAAGCGCTGGCCTATGCGGTGAAGTCCGCCCCGCTTGAGGTGTGCATGAGCCTGTTTGACAATGGCGCGGTACAGCTCGACGATGGCGCCTATCACACACTCTATATCCGCTTCGGCCAAGTGCCTGAAATGGCGGAACTTCTGCTGGGCCGCCCGAACCTGCCGCTTGATATCCGCATCATGCAGGCTAAGCGCGCCTCCAACCGCATGCAGCAACTGATGGCGGAGCGCGGCTGGACGGCTGACAATGATGCGAACGAACTTGTGGCGGATGCGGAAGAAACCGCGATCCTGTGCATTCTCGTTGAGGCCAGCAATGACGAACTGGCCCGCGCCATACCTTTTCTAGTTTCAAAGAAAATGCTTACACCTTCGATGATTGTGCGCGCTGCGGCCATTGGTGAAATGAAAGTGGTGCAATGGGCACTGGCACATCTTTCCGGCGTGGGTTTGAAGCGGGCCAATGAGCTCATGTTTGGCCGCGGGTTGATGGGGCTGAAATCACTGCATAACAAGTCCGGCCTGCCGCAATCCTGTTACGGCTTGCTGATGGCTGCCTGCGATGTGGTGAAGGATGCGAAGGAGGAGGGACTTCCGCTCGATCCTGAAGGTTTCGGCCGGCGACTGATCGAGGCGCTGATGACGCGCTACGAAAACATGCAAAGCGCCGAGCGCAGCAAGAACCTGGAATTCATCGGCCGCTATGCCGAAGACCGGGTGCGCAAAATCGCCAAGCGGTTGCGGGCGGACATGGTTCGTGCTGCTTAAAACTTAAACTGCTCATTCAGTACACGCTCGGCCAAGCTGTGGCCGGGGTCGAAGAGGATTTTTACCGAGCGCTTTTTATCTTCGGCGATCTCAACGGATTTCACGTGGCGCACTTCCACATGGTCGGCCACGGAGGCAACGGGACGCTTGTCAGGTTCCAGGACCTTAATTGTTACCTTTGCATCGTGGGGCAATACCGCTCCGCGCCAGCGGCGGGGCCTGAAGGCGCTGATCGGCGTCAAGGCCAGCAGCGGCGAGTTCACCGGCAAAATTGGTCCGTGGGCGGAGAGATTGTAGGCGGTGCTGCCGGCAGGCGTCGATAGCAGGAGGCCGTCACAGATCAGTTCTTCAAGACGCATTTTGTGGTCGATGGAGATTTGCAATTTCGCGGCTTGCGAGCGTTGCCGAAGCAGGGAGACTTCGTTGAAGGCGATTCCCTTGTGGGACTTGCCGCTTTCATCGGTAGCAACCATCCGCAAGGGCCGGATGACGGTGAGTTCAGCCGAATGCAAACGCTCCAGCAAATCTCCCTCGGCGTAATCATTCATCAGAAAGCCTATGGAGCCGCGATTCATTCCATAGATTGGGGTGCCAGTTGAAACGAAGCGGTGCAGGATTTGCAACATGTGGCCGTCGCCACCCAGTGCCACGACGACGTCAGCATTTTCAGCCGTGGCATTGCCATAGCGTTTAGCCAGCCGGGACAGGGCTTTTTTGGCTTCAGGCGTATCGGAGGCCAAAAAGGCGATGCGGGTGTAATTCATGTCGCTTTCGTTTGCGTTGACAGGTGAGGGCTTTGCCACCATTGAAGTCCCACAACCTTAGCAACCCCTGAAGGACCCAGGCAAGCCCATGCGTTCCCTCGTATTCTGTACCACCTGCCGCTTCTCCGCGATTGAAGCCACGGGCAGCGATGGACGCACGGGCGGGCAAACCCTCATTGATCATATGAAAGCCGTGATGGCCGAGGCGGGCCGCGAAGATATCAGGATAGAGACTCAGGCCTGCCTGTGGAATTGCAAGCGCCACTGCAGCGTGATATTGCGCGATGACCAGCGCTTCACCTATTTTACCGGAGACCATGTGCCGGAGCGGGCTCAGGCTGAAGCAATTCTTGCCTGGTTCGATTTGCATGGGGCAACGTTAACCGGTGAAGTGCCATTTCGCGAATGGCCTCCTACCATGCGCGGGCATTTCATTGCGCGCATACCAAAGGCAAGACCATGAGTGTACATCTCGTTTTCGGGGGGGCGCGATCAGGCAAGAGCCGCTATGCGGAAAGCCTGGCGAAGGGGCAGAAATTTTATGTGGCGACGGCCGAGGCCCTGGATGACGAAATGGTGCAACGTATTGAGGCCCACCGGCAGCGACGGGGGCAGGGATGGGAAACCTTTGAAGTGCCCCTGGATTTGGTTGGCGCCCTGCAGACGATTGATGGAAAGGGGCGATTTATCCTAGTTGATTGCCTGACGATCTGGCTGAGCAATTTGATTCTTGTGAAGCTGAATGCGCGGACAGAAATTGAAATGCTCTGTGAATGCCTGAAGACAATAAGGTCGCGGGTGGTGCTGGTGTCGAACGAAGTGGGCCTTGGCATTGTTCCTGCCAACGTCATGGCCAGAAATTTCAGGGACGACCAGGGATTTCTCAATCAGCGGGTTGCTGAAATTGCCGATGAAGTCGTTTTCATGGTGGCCGGACTGCCAATGGTTCTTAAAAAAATGCCGCGCAAAGTGCCCCCACGCAAAGCAAGAAAGTCATCGCGGTCCCGTAAAGCCTAAGGCCTTTCCGGATATCGTCGCGGTTCAAGGTTTCGCGGCCTTCGCCCATCCAGGGCAAATTGACGAGGCTTCCTTCGTAGCTGCGCGGACCTCCGAATTTCACGCCGAGGCTTGCGGCAAGTGCTGCCTCAGGCCAGCCCGCGTTGGGTGAATTGTGTTTAGGCGCATCGCGCCACATGGCTTGCAGTGCGATCTTGCCCCGTTCCCGGTCAGTCCATGCGGCGGC
>CAZHCO010000160.1:0-16518 GCA_964530965.1 uncultured Aestuariivirga sp.
TAATGCTAGGGATAAACCGCATGCCCGTTTTCCTTTCTGTGTCTCGACAACACGAAAGTATCAGGATTCTCCTGAATATACGGGCATGCACTCCGCGACTGATCGACTCATTCCCCGGACAGCAATGCGAGAATCGGGAGAAGAAAGGGGCCCGTCCGGCGTAGCGCAGCGAAGACGGATGGGATAGATGAGGGCACTTTGCCGGCAAGTGCCCTCACCTTCCCCATTGCTTCGCAATGGGTCCCCCTCCTCTCCCGCTTCGCGGGCGAGGACAATTAGCGCGCAGTAATTTTTAAACCCGCGATAGCGCCAACCTGAAACAAGTGTGCTACGGCGCCATAGAAGTCATCAAGGCCATCAACGATTGCCTGCCCATGAACCTCGATGTTGCGAGCCCGCTGGACCCGGAACATGGCAAGGCGCGAGGCGGTAAAGTCTTTCCAGCTATCCGTCACATCATCGATAATCACATCCGAAAAATTTGCCTCCCCGAGTTGCAACTCATAATCATGGGGATATGGAATGGCCGGGCACTGAACCTTGACCTTCAACGCTTCCGCTTCATCAGCCGAGTGCGCACGGAGCGTGGCAAAATCCTCGATATACATGACACCACCTGGCTTTAGCGCCGCGCGGCAGGCAGAAAATAATTGCGTCCGGTCGGGGATATGCAAGAAACACAGAAATGAGATGATGGCATCGTAATTTTCAGCCAGTGCGCCATCAAGAATATTGCCGCAGATATGCGCAACCCGGGACGACAGGCCACACCGCGCCGTCAGATCACACGCCACCTCATGAAGGTCGGGCTGCAGTTCAAGGGCCGTCACGTGGGCTCCGGTCTTTGCCGCGATATAGCGCGCGGGGCCGCCAATGCCCGAACCCACATCCAGAACCCGCGCGCCGGGTTGCAGCTGCAGAACCTCCAGCGCCTCATCAACCGCATCGGTTCCGAAATAGTGATACTGGTCAAAAGGCGTGAGCTGGTCCACCCTCAGTGCGGCATCAGGCCCAATGCCAAGGGCCGCCAATTCGTTGTGAATGCGGTGCACATTGGTATAAAGCATCATCGACTTCATGTGGATAGGCGCTCCAAAATACCATTATCCCCACAACTCGTGAGAAAGGGCAACAGGGTTTCCGCACCATGAATATTTTCAACTATCTCGTGCCGATAGCCGTTGCAGCCGTGGCCATAGTTTTGCTTCTTGGCCTGTGGAACATGATGCGTGGCGGCTCGGCTAATCGCTCCCAAACCCTGATGCGCTGGCGGGTGCTTCTTCAATTTGCCGCCATTATCATCATGATGGCGGGCCTGTGGTTTGCCAACCGATAGCTATTGAATTGGCGCCCCGGAATTCCCATATCGCTGCGTGATTGGGGGACACCATGACATCACCTTCCAACGAAGCCGCCATTGCCAGGGATTTCTGGCCAAAACTGAAACGTTCCCTCGCCCGCATCCCCTTTGCCGAGGATGTGCTTGCGGCTTTCTACTGCGCCTTTGATCCCTCAACACCCCTCAAGGTAAAGGGCATTTTGCTGGGCGCTCTCGCCTATTTCATCATGCCAATTGATGTCATTCCCGACGTGCTTCTGGGCCTTGGCTTTACCGATGACATGGCCGTGCTTTATACAGCCATCAGCATGATCCGCAGCCACATGACGCAAGCCCATCGCGACAAGGCAAAAGAAACCCTCGACAAGCTCAAGGCTGAAACCGTCCAGAGTTCTTAGACCGCCTTGCGGGTGACGATGAACACGGCGCCCGCGCAAACCGCCATCCCCAGGATTTGTACAGGAACCAGCGTTTCGCCAAAAACCAGATAGGCCATCACCGCCGCCACGGCAGGAACAAGATAGATAAGTCCGGAAACCTTCGAGACATCCCCATGGCGGATGAGCAGCATGAACAGGGTTGATGCCGCAAGCGAAAGCACAACGACCGACCAGCCGAGCGCCACCCAGGCCTGCGGACTGCCGTCAAAACCGAAATTCTCAAGGGTCATCGCCCCGGCAAGAGCGACAACCGCAGCGCCCGCATTTTGCCACACGCCGCCGCTGGCCAAATGCAGGCCCGTGGCAAACCGCTTTTGGTAAACGGTGCCGAGGGATGTTGAAAATGCGCCGAGCCCGCAGAGCATTGTAGTTAAGGGCGTTATGCCTGAAATAGCCTCAAACGCCAGCTTCGGCCATACAACGAGGCCTACGCCAAAAATGCCCGCCGCCAATCCGAACCAATGGCGGCCGGTGATTTTTTCCCCACGATGGCAGCGGCAAGGATGCCGGTGATCAAGGGCTGCAAACTCACAATGAGCGCTGAAACTCCCGCCGGCATGCCGTGGGCGACGGCCCAGTAGATCGGCCCCAAATAGCCGCCGTAAAGCAGGGCGCCAGCTACGGCTCCATGAAAAGCCTGGACGGGGCTCGTCCTGGCCGCTTTCTGCAAACCGGCAATCACCACAAAGATGGCGCAGACCATGGGAAAGCGAATTGCAAGAAATGTGAAAGGCTCCACATACTCAGCCGACAATCTGGCAACCACAAACCCCGTGGCCCACAAAACCACAAAAATGACGGGAGCAATTGCAATCCAGCTGGTCGCAGGTTTCATGGGCCTCCCATGCCAAGCTTTGCGGGCACTTGCGAGTGTTATCTTGAGAACCCGCATGCATATCGGCTATGCCTGAGAATATGAACGCACAGCAGCCGACAATCATGAGCCTTGCTCTCGAAGCCGTGCGCCGTCTCTTTGCCGATGAGGCCATTCCGCTGGCAGGCAACATCGCCTTTAGAACCGTATTCTCACTCTTTCCTTTCTTGATTTTTCTGACAGCCCTTGCAGGTTTCTTTGGCAATGAGGATTTGGCGGAAAAGGTTGTGACATTTCTTTTGAGCGTCGCCCCCGAACAACTGGTTCGGCCGCTTGCTTCTGAAATCCGTTCCATCCTCACCGTGCCAAGAACCGGCCTGCTCAGTCTCGCCGCCTTGCTCACTATCTGGAGCGCCATGGCGGGCGTGGACAGTGTGCGCGTGGGATTGAACCGCGCCTATGATCTGAAGGAAAATCGCAATCTGTTTTGGCTCCATGGCCAAAGCATTCTTTTCGTCATCGGTTCCGCTGCGGGACTCCTTGCGATTGCCCTGCTGCTTGTCGTGGCGCCCCTGGCACTTGCCACTCTTGAGCGCTATGCACCGGACTTCGAGCACAACTTCACAACCTTGAACCAATTGCGCTATCCCATTGCCATTGCCCTTCTCACCGGCGGACTGCAACTGAGCCACCGCATCCTGCCCGCGAAGAAGCAGAAGGGATTGGCCATCCTGCCTGGCGTTTTGCTGACGGTCGTTGTCTGGGTGGCGCTCGCTAGCCTGTTCTCTTACTATCTCGTAAACTTCAACACCTTCGCATCCACTTACTCATCCCTCTCCGGCCTCTTTGCCGCGATGTTCTTTCTCTATCTCGCAGCCCTGGTGCTGATTCTGGGCGGCGAAGTAAATCGCGTCTTGCAGGTGCATCGAACATTTCGCTCAACGGAGAAAATTTCGGAACGGAATATCTCCCAATAAAAACACCTGGAGAGTTCAGGCCCGGGCGAGCGAATCCGGATAAAACCGCCGGACCGACTGAAATCCCAGTCCCGCAAACAGCGCCAGCACGATGGCCTGCGCCACAACAAATGGCGGCTCCGACTGGGTCGGCGCGAGAGGCTGCAGGAAAGCAATTTTTTGAAAGGCCTGCACTACGAAAACGAACACATTGAGATAGAGCGAGATAACGGCGGTCGCCACATAGATCCAGCGCCATGAACCCCGGAGGCGGAAAACGTAATAACCCAGAATGGCGCCTGCAAGCAGAACCAGCGAAATGATGCCGATTGCACGTGGCGGATCATAGCCGAAGGGTGGCAGGGGAAAACCTGTGATACTCGTCAGCACGGTAAAAGCCAGGAACACCGCAGGCCAGCTCGCGAGCTTCTTACTTTCCAGCATCCCCCACACAACGACCAATCCGGATACGATGCCAATGATGCTGATGATCACATGCAGTTGTGTGAATGTTTCGAATGACAGACCAAGAATCATATTTTTTTCCCCGCTTCATTGACCAACTCGTGATGCAACACCACCCTATGCGAGAACGCGCCCGTGCTCAACGGCGAAGTCTGCGGACCTCGGCGATGAGTGACTCTTTTTCCGCTGCTGATACGTCCCGCCAGCCTCGCCCATCAAGTCCCGCTGCCAACGACCACAGAAGATTGACTGAGGCACCACGGCTGCGAACCGCCTTCACCCGCACATAGGCTTTCACCGCTCCAATGGCGCGCAACTCGCCAACTGTGTGAATGCCAACCTCCGCCAGCATCATCGCCGATGCAGGGCCAAGATTACGAAGCATCGTAACCGGGAGATCATTTTGCGGCAGCTTCAATGACATCATCAAAGGTCTTCAATCCCACGCGTGGTGCCGACACCAGAACCGCCATGTTCCCCGGCCGGTGTTCATTCTTCCACATTTTCATGTGGGCCTTGGGAATATCGCTCCAGCTGTAAACTTCCGACATGCAAGGGTCGATGCGTTGCGCCTGCACCAGACGGTTTGCATTGGACGCCTGCATGAGATTGGCGAAATGTGAACCCTGCACGCGCTTCTGGTGCATCCATAAATAGCGTGCATCCATGGTGAGGTTGTAACCCGTCGTGCCCGCACAGATCACCACCATGCCGCCACGCTTCACCACCAGCACCGAAACCGGAAACGTGGATTCGCCCGGATGTTCGAACACGATGTCGGGGCTGTTGCCCTTCCCCGTGAAATTCCAAATCGCCTTGCCGAACTCGCGCGCTGCCTTGAGCCAGTCATTGTAGGCGGGCGTACCCACCTTCGGCATTTCACCCCAGCATTTGAAATTCTTGCGGTTGATCACGCCCCGCGCGCCGAGCTGCATCACGAAGTCACGCTTGTCATCATCTGAGATGACGCCGATGGCATTGCCACCCGCCGTGGCGATGAGCTGGATGGCCATGGAGCCTAGACCCCCTGAAGCCCCCCACACCAGAACATTCTGCCCGGGCTTCAGGGTATGCGGCCTGTGGCCAAACAGCATGCGATAGGCCGTTGCCAATGTCAGCGTGTAACAGGCCGATGCTTCCCAGGTGAGATGCTGCGGGCGTGGCAGAAGCTGCCTCGCCTGCACCCTTGCAAATTGCGCAAACGAACCATCGGGCGTTTCATAACCCCAGATACGCTGGGAACTGGAAAACATCGGATCACCGCCATTGCATTCCTCGTCATCGCCGTCATCCTGGTTGCAATGAACCACAACCTCGTCGCCCACTTTCCAGCGCTTAACCTTCTCGCCCACCGCATAGACAATGCCCGAAGCATCGGACCCTGCCACATGGAACGGGTTCTTATGGCCATCGATGGGAGAAATGGGGGTGCCCAGGGCGGCCCATACGCCATTGTAATTGACCCCTGCCGCCATCACCAGAATGAGCACTTCGTCCTGGCCAATTTTCCAGGTTGGCACGACTTCGATCTGCATGGCGCTTTCCGGCGCCCCGTGGCGTTCCTGCCTGATGCACCACGCATACATATTCTGCGGCACATGCCCCAGGGGCGGAATCTCGCCGACTTCATAAAGATCCTTCAATGGGGGAGAAACGTTAGCCGGCATGCCGCAGCTCCTAAAATTTAGGCAGCACCTTACCCAATTCCTGTTGCAGCGCAACATTTGTCGGCGACCGGCAATGCCACGAAAGCGAAATGCGAGCCGCATTGGTAAGGATTGATTTACCCTGCTTTCGCCCGTTAATGGGAAAGCAATCCAAATGGAGTCATAATCACCAGACCCTTAAAAATTTGGGGAGAAAAAGATGCTAAGTAACTTGCTTTTTACGAGTTTTACCAACGCGTTAGACTCTTTGATTCACCTTGATATGTCCGACGAGGCCGTCGCCATGTCGGTGCTTTTCAGCGCGGCCGGGGCCGTCATCCTGGGTAAATTCACCGGCACACTTGGCAATCTGACTGTACCCCTGAATTTTTCCGCTCTCTTTATCGGAACTGCAGCCACCAACAGCCTGCTCAATGGCGTTGATATCCCAACAATACAGTATCAGCAGGAAGTCCTGCTGTATACCGTTGTGGGCATGATCACTGGCTCCTTCGGCATGCTTTGGTTCGTAAGACCAGAACGCAGCTAGGCATTCTCACACCAGAGTTGCGCCGCGAAAATAACCGTGCTTCCATATTGCATTGCAACCCGGAAGCACGAATGCCCTCGTCCCAAAAAACAGACAAGCCCTGGCTGTTTCGCACCTATGCCGGTCATTCCACGGCGGCTGAAAGCAACAAGCTTTTCCGGTCCAATCTTGAAAAAGGCCAGACTGGCCTTTCAGTAGCCTTCGATCTGCCAACCCAAACCGGCTATGATCCCGATCATCCCCTGGCGCGTGGAGAAGTTGGAAAAGTAGGTGTTCCCGTCTCTCATATCGGCGACATGCGGGCCCTTTTCGAAGCCATTCCGCTCGCCACCATGAATACCTCCATGACCATCAATGCAACGGCCGCCTGGCTGCTGGCGCTTTATGTGGCTGTCGCCGACGAACAGGGTGTCCCCCGCGACCAATTATCCGGCACAACGCAGAACGACATCATCAAGGAATATCTCTCGCGCGGCACCCATGTGTTCCCGCCCAAACCTTCCCTGAAACTTACGACCGATACAATTTCATTTTCTGCCAGCGACCTTCCGAAATGGAATCCCATGAATGTCTGCTCCTATCATTTGCAGGAAGCAGGCGCGACGCCCGTGCAGGAATTGGCTTACGCGCTCGCCACTGCAATCGCCGTTCTTGATGCCGCAAAGAATGAAGTCAGCGCGGCAGCATTTCCGGAAGTGGTGGGCCGTATTTCCTTCTTTGTGAACGCAGGAATTCGCTTCATCACTGAAATGTGCAAGATGCGGGCCTTTACCGAGCTTTGGGATGAAATCTGCTGCGAGCGATACGCCATTGCAGATGAAAAACTGCGCCGCTTCCGCTATGGCGTGCAGGTGAATTCTCTCGGTCTTACCGAGCAGCAACCGGAAAACAATGTCTACCGCATCCTCCTTGAAATGCTGGCCGTGGTCCTTTCTAAAAATGCCCGGGCCCGCGCCGTGCAATTGCCCGCCTGGAATGAGGCCCTTGGCCTGCCCCGCGCCTGGGACCAGCAGTGGTCACTCCGCATGCAGCAGATCGTGGCCTACGAAACCGACCTCCTGGACTACGTCGACATTTTTGAGGGCTCGAAGGAGATTGAAGCCAAGGTCGAGAGCTTGAAAACCGAAGCCCGCGCCGAGTTGCAAAAAATTCTTGCCTTGGGTGGTGCCATCCCGGCAATCGAATCCGGTTACATGAAACAGGCCCTTGTTCAATCCAATACCGCGCGCCTCAAGGCTATAGAAAGAGGAGACACAAAACGTGTTGGCGTCAATATCTTCACCACAACTGAGACCTCACCACTTTCAGCAGGAGAAGACAAAAATGTTCTCACCGTTTCTGAAAACATCGAATTCGAGCAGATCGAAAAGCTTAAAAGCTGGCGCGCCACACGCGACAATAAGGCCGTAATCGCCGCACTCGCAGCCTTGCGTGAAGCTGCCGAGACGGGCCGCAATATCATGGAACTTTCGATTGCCTGCGCCAAGGCTGGCGTGACCACCGGCGAATGGGGCGAAACCCTGCGCCAGGTCTTCGGTGAATTCCGCGCCCCCACCGGCGTACTTCTGGTGATGGATGAACATCCTGAAGCATCACTCGACGCAATCCGCGCCCGTATAAAGCAGCTCACCCGGGACCTTGGCAAGACTCCCAAATTTCTCATGGCCAAGCCCGGCCTCGATGGCCATTCCAATGGTGCGGAGCAGATTGCCGTGCGCGCCGCCGATTGTGGACTTGATGTAATCTATGAAGGCATACGCCTGACCCCTGAACAGATTGTGGCCACCGCAAAAGAGAAGAAAATCACCCTCATCGGCCTTTCAATCCTCTCAGGCAGCCATGTTCCCCTGATCCGCGATGTCATGAACCGTTTGCGCCAGGCCGGGCTTGAGAACATTCCCGTGGTTGTAGGTGGCATCATTCCGCACGAAGATTCCCATATCCTGAAGCAGCTCGGCGTGGCCCGCATCTACACGCCCAAGGACTTCGATCTCAATGTCATCATGAACGATCTCGTCGATCTCATGGAAACCAGGGTTTCAAACTGAAGTCACCAGACGTTCGGCACAGACCTTCAGAATTTCCTCCACAGGTCGTTTCCACCAGTTCTGCTCGCTGAAGATTTCAACCTCAACCAGACCTCGATAGCCCGCCTTCTCGACATCAGCACGTATGGCGGCAATATCAATCACGCCATCACCCATCATGCCGCGGTCATTGAGAACATCGGCAGTCGGCGCCAGCCAGTCACAAACATGAAAACCGAAGATGCGTTTTTCCAGACCAGCTCTTACGATATCGCGTTTGAGATTGGGATCCCACCAGATGTGATAGACATCAAGGCAGACGCCCAGCGAAGGCACGGCGACGGCGCCTTCAATCTGCTGGCTCATATCAAGAGCTTCGCTCAGCAGGGTTAAACAACTCCGCCCGGCTGTATAGACAGGATGCAGGGGCTCAAGCGCAATCCTGACACCCAGACTTTTGCCATACTCAAGAAGCTGCGCCGTTCCTTCAATGACGTGAGCCCGCGCCATTGCAATGTCCTTCGATCCCTTGGGCAAACCACCCACCACCATCACAAAAGAATTTGCACCAAGAACGGCCGCATCATCCAGTGCCCGCCTGTTGCTCTCGATATTGGCTTGCAATCCCTCGTGCGTGAGCGATGGCAGATAGGTGCTGCGGCAATAGCCCGTAACTCTTAAACCAGCGTCCCGAATGCGCTTTGCAATGGCAGAAACATTCTGGCCCTCAATCTCGCGCCGCCACGGCGCAATGCCACTGAAACCGGCAGCTGCAATCGCATCAATGGATTTCTCAATCGGGCATTGAAATCCGAGAGTGGCAGTATTGATCGCAAAACGCTGCATCATTGGCCATAAAGTGCGAGCAGATTTTTCATCCGCTTCACCGCGAGATCGGGACTGCGTAGCAGCCCCGCCTGATCGGCGAGCTTGAAAATTTCGGTGAAATAGAAAAGCGGTCGCGCGCTCTGCGCCCCATTCACCATGATGAAATGCTTCTGATGCCCGTTAAGCCAGGCCAGAAATACAATCCCCGTCTTGTAGTACTGTGTCGGCGCCTGAAAAATCAGCCGCGACAGCGGCACCGTGGGGTCAAGAATCTTGTGAAACTTTTTAGTGTTGCCCTTCGCCAGCGCGGCCAATGCCGCAGTCGCAGCCGGAGCGATAGCTGCAAAGATACCGAGAAGCGCGTGAGAAAATCCCTGCTCATCACCGGCAATCAATTCGGGATAATTGAAATCATCGCCCGTGTACATTTTAACTTGCGGCGAAAGCTGCCTGCGGAAAACAATTTCCTTTTGCGCGTCCAATAAGGAAATCTTGATACCACCGACTTTCGTGGCATTGCTATTGATGACCGTCAAACAGGTTTTCATGGTCACCGAAAAATCATCCGCACCCCAATAGCCCTTTAGCGCGGGATCAAACATCTCGCCAAGCCAGTGAAGAATGACGGGATAATCGGCCTCGCTCAGAACCCGTGAATAGACCTTCAAATAATCGTCCGGCGACTTGGCAACCCTGACCAAGGCCCGACTCGCCATCATGATCACACGGCCACCAAGTTTTTGGATTGCATGCAATTGTTCGAGATAGGCTTTCACCACATCATCAACCGAATGCGCATCCACAGGCGGCAAGTGATCGGTGCCGCAGCCAGAATAGATTCGAGACGCTTCCGGCCCGGCACTCTTGAGGGAACGCGCTATCAGTTCATGCGCTAGCGGCCAATCCAGACCCATGCCCCGCTGGGAGGTGTCCATGGCTTCCGCAATGTCAAAGCCCTGATCCAGGAGATAATGCCGAAAACCCAGCGTCTTATCCCAATCAAGCGCCCCTGCGGAGCTTAAGGGATCAGCCACCACATGGGCCGCGGCAAAGGCCACCCGGTTAAAGGGCGCCTTAGGCTTTCGGATGGAAATGGGCTCACCCTCCAGATGATAGGTTTCCGGCTTTCCGTCCGCTGCGGGGAGGCGAATCTTCATGGTCAGTACCGCACCATCATAAGACCTGCGTCAGCCTGAATGATTTGCCCCGTGGTATAGGGCAGAAGCCCTTGCGCCAAGGTCAGCGTGATGCGTCCAACTTCTTCCGGCCTTCCAAATCTCTTGATCACCGTAAGGCCTTCATCAATCAGCTTGTCGTACCGAGCCTTCGACGGTGCCGTCATATCCGTCTCAATAAAGCCGGGCTGGATTTCATAGACGCCAATACCCTCATTGCTGAGCCGCACTGCAAACAGTTTCGACATCATCGAGACACCAGCTTTGGAAATACAATACTCGCCGCGCGTGATCGAAACCCCGGTCGCATTGGCCGACGATATCGTCACGATGCTGCGATGGCTTTCGGAAGGCTGCAAGCGTTTCGCAAAAGTCTGGGTCAGGAAAAACGTTCCCCGCGTATTCACATTCAGGCAGCGGTCATAACTCTCAGGTGTCACATCCAGAAGATCGCCTCGGTTCTGAACTGAAACACCGGCATTATTGACGAGCGTTGTAAGCGGGCCGAAAACCGCTTCGGCCTTCTCGAGCATGGGCCCATGGGCCGCAAGATCGGAAACATCACCAATCACAGCTACGGCCTTTACACCGCGCGCCGAAATTTCACCAACCGTTGCTTGAAGCTCCGCGCTGTCTGCAACATCATTCGCGGCCACATCAAATCCGGCCCCCGCCAAAGCCAGCGCAATCGCCCGCCCTATTCCGCGCCGTGCTCCGGTTACAAATGCTCTCATGCGTCAATCCTCTCAAGCGTTTGCGGCGTGCAGATCATCCGCAAGATGGTTTGCGTATTGAACGTCAATCGGGCGGCAAGGGCCTCCGCCGCCATCATGTCGCGCTCAAACACGATGGCCGCGGTAAAGCGGTTGGTAAGATAATAATAGCCAACGGCGGCGATGGAGATATTGACCTGCACGGGATCAAGGCCTTTGCGAAACACGCCGGTCTTGGCCCCGCGCTCCAGTAAATTCTGCATGCGCCCCACAAAGGACCGGCTCATCTCCTGCATGCGCTGCGACTTCTTGATGTGCCGCGCCTTGTGCAGATTCTCGCTGTTCACCAGCGTGATGAATTCCGGATTGTCGAGAAAATATTTCCAGATGAAGGCAATTAGCGCCGTGACGGCCGCAACGGGATCAAGACTGTCGAGTTCCAGAGCTGCCTCACGCTCACGAAACTCGGCATAAGCATCTTCAACCACATGGCTGAACAGGTCATCCTTGTTGCCAAAGTAGTGATACATCATGCGCTTGTTGGCTTTTGCCCGCGCCGCAATATCATCAACCCGCGCACCCCCCAAACCCTTCTTGGCAAATTCCGCCTTCGCCGCAGCCAGGATGCGCCGCCGCGTGTCATCGGGATTTCTGGGTCTCTTTTTTTGCTCCGCCACAGCTATTATCCAAGGGGCTTGAAATAACTATCTAGTTATTTATAATTAGACCAGGAACGAAGGAATTGCAAGTGAGCGGTTACGACTACATCATCGTTGGCGGCGGATCGGCAGGCTGCGTGCTGGCTGCACGGCTGTCCGAAATGCCCGATGCAAAAGTCCTGCTGATCGAGGCGGGTCCCCGTGACACCGACCCCTTCATTCATATGCCTGTGGGCTTTTTCAAGATGACTGGCGGGCCCCTCACTTGGGGCTACCAGACGGCACCCCTGCGCCATGCCAATAACCGTGTGGCCGTCTATCCCCAAGCCCGCGTGCTCGGCGGCGGCAGTTCCATAAATGCCGAGATCTATACCCGCGGCTGCCCCGAGGACTATGACGGCTGGTCGAACGAACTGAACTGCAAGGGCTGGAGCTGGAAAGACCTCAAACCCTACTTCGTGAAGTCGGAGGGCAACACCCGCCTCGGCGGCAGTGAGCACGGCATTGGCGGGCCGCTAGGTGTTTCCGATCTCGCCAACCCAAACAAAGTCTCGCTCGCCTATGTCCAGGGCTGCATGGATTTCGGCATGCCCCATAATGCCGATTTCAATTCGGGCAAGTTGGAGGGCGCCGGCCTCTATCAAACCACGATCAAGAACGGCAAGCGGTGCAGCGCGGCAGTCGGCTATCTGAAACCTGCAATGAAGCGCGCCAACCTCACGGTGCGAACCGATCTCTTCGTCAACCGCCTTCTCACCGAAAAAGGCCGCGCCGTTGGTGTCGAAGTCGTCAATGGCAACCAGTTCCAGCGCCTTGATGCTTCAGGTGAGGTGATCGTCACCGCAGGGGCCATCGGATCTCCCAAACTTCTAATGCTCTCAGGCATTGGTCCGGCAAAACATCTCAAGGAAAATGATGTATCTGTCATCCATGATCTCAAAGGCGTAGGCCAAAATCTCCATGACCATTTTTCAACCGATGTCATCTGGGCCCTGAACGGCCCGCACTCCTATGACAAATATAAGAAGAAGCACTGGCAAGCTTGGGCGGGCCTGCAATACCTCCTCTATAAAACCGGACCTGTAGCTTCCAACATCGTGGAAGCCGGAGCCTTCTGGTGGAGCGACCGCAAAGAAAAAATCCCCGACCTGCAGTTTCATTTTCTAGCTGGCGCTGGTGTCGAGGAAGGCGTTGGCACCGTGCCCGGCGGCAATGGTGCCACCTGCAATTCCTATCACACAAGGCCTCGCTCACGTGGCAGCGTGACATTGCGCTCCAGTAATCCTACCGACGCGCCCCTCGTCGATCCCAATTCCTTCGCCGAGCCCTACGACCTCGCCCGCCATATCGATGCAATCAAGATCACCCAGGAAGTGGGAGCCACCCGCTCCATGCGCCGTTATGTTGACCATGAGCATTTCCCCGGCCCCTCATGCAAAACCAAAAAGGACTATGAAGAAGTGGCGCGTAGCCATGCGCGCTCATCTTATCATCCCGTCGGCACCTGCAAAATGGGCACCGATGACATGGCCGTTGTTGATCTCAAGATGCGCGTTCGCGGAATTGATGGCCTGCGCGTCTGCGACAGTTCCACCATGCCCTGCATCGTATCCTCAAACACCAACGCACCAACCATCGCCATGGCGGAAAGGGCTGCGGACCTGATCCGCGGCAACAGGTAGATGCCCCAAATTGTAAGTGCCACAGAAGCCGTAAAAAGCATCGCCGACGACGCAACCGTCACCGTCAATTCCTCCTCGGGCCTCTGCTGCCCCGATGCTGTTCTGAAAGCTCTCGGCGAACGCTTCGACCGCGAAGGGCACCCGCGAAATCTTACCATGCTACATCCCATCGCGGCCGGCGATATGTCGGGCGTCAAAGGCGTTGATCACATTGCCAAACCAGGACTGATAACCCGCATCATTGCTGGCTCTTACCCCTCCGGCCCCTCGTCGGCCGAGCCGCCAAGGATTTGGCAAATGTTGGGCGCCAACGAAGTCGCCGCTTACAATGTGCCCTCCGGCATCATGTTTGATATCCACCGCGAAGCCGCCGCCAGGCGCCCAGGCGTGCTCACCAAAATCGGTCTCGATACTTTCGTCGATCCCGTCCACGAAGGCTGCGCCATGAACGCAAAGGCCTCCGCAGCACCGATCGTGAAGAGAATAAATTTCGAGGGCGAGGAGTGGCTCTACTTCCCCGCCATCATTCCAAACGTCGCCATCATCCGCGCAACCTCGTCAGACGAGCGCGGCAATCTCACCTTTGAGCATGAAGGCGCCTATATCGGCGCGCTCGACCTTGCCATGGCTGCCCACAACAACGGCGGCATCGTCATCGCCCAGGTGAAACGCATCATCCGGGATCGTCCCCTGAAACCCCATGATGTCTATGTGCCCGGCATTCTAGTGGATTTCATTGTCGAAGCACCGGAGCAATGGCAGACCACCCAGACCCCCTATGATCCCACCATCTCCGGTGAGGAGTTCAAGTCACTCGACTCCTTCAGCCACATGGAATTTGGCACCGGCAAAGCCATCGCCCGCCGCGTGGCACAAGAACTCAAGGAAGGCTGGGCCGTGAACTTGGGCTTCGGCGTTTCCGCCAATGTGCCGCGCATTCTTCTGGAGGAGGGCCTGCACGGCAAAACCACCTGGGTGATTGAGCAAGGTGCCGTTGGCGGCATTCCACTTCTCGACTTTCAGTTCGGCTGCTCGTCGAATGCCGAAGCCATTGTCGCCTCGCCTTCCCAGTTCACTTACTTTCAGGCCGCAGGATTTGATTGCGCACTTCTCTCCTTCCTGCAGATCGACTCCCACGGCTCGGTGAATGTTTCAAAGCTCGGCGTCAGGCCCCATGTCACCGCCGGTGCCGGCGGCTTTGTCGATATCACCTCGCGCGCCAAAAAAATTGTCTATTCCGGCTTCTTCAATGCGGGCGCCAAAATGGAAATCAGGGGCGGCAAGCTGCACATTGAAAAAGAAGGCCGGGTGAAAAAACTGGTGCGCGAAGTGGAGCAGATTTCTTTCTCCGGCAAACGCGCCGTGATGCAGGGACAAGACATACCCTACGTCACCGAACGCTGCGTGATGAAACTCACGCGTGAAGGTGTTGTTGTCACGGAAATTGCCCCGGGCGTTGAGCTGCAGTCCAACATTCTCGATCAGGCCGAATTTCCCCTCATCGCTTCTCCTAAACTGAAACCAATGAGCGCTGCCCTGTTCCAACCCGCAACAATGGGATTGAAACTCCATGATTGAGATTGGCGATAAACGAATCCATCTGGACATCGAAAATGGTGTCGCACTCATCACCATCGCGCGCCCGGAAAAACTCAACGCACTGGATTATGAAATGGTGCTGGCATTGGAACTCGCCGCCCACCTCATGGATGGCATGCAAGAGGTCCGCGCCGCCATCATCACCGGCCATGGCGAAAAGTCCTTCTGCGCCGGCGGCGATATCGAAGCCTGGAGCAAATGGTCCCCGGAAAACTTCGGCCACGCCTGGGTGCGCCACGGCCACCGCGCCTTTGATGCGCTGGCCCGCCTGCGCGCGCCACTCATTGCCGCCCTCAATGGCCACACCTTGGGCGGCGGACTGGAACTCGCTGCCACCGCCGATTTCCGCATTGCCGAATCCCACGTGAAACTGGGCTCACCCGAAACCGGCCTCGGCATCATTCCCGGCTGGTCCGGAACCCAGCGCACCGTCCGCCGTTTCGGCTCGCAAACCGTACGCCGCATGGCGCTGCTTGGAGAAACATTCACAGCCGAAGAAGCTTTGACATTAGGCATCGTCGATAAAGTTGTAGCCAAAGGCGAAAGCCTAATCGCCGCCAAGCAAATGGCCACCCAACTCGCCGCCCGTGGTCCCCTCGCAACCTCAGTCGGCAAAATGCTGATCAACGCCGCCGAAGGAGAAGAAGTCGAGCGCCCGTTGGAAGCCCTAGCTGGCCTTGCCGTAGCTGGAGGCCCCGAACTGCAAAAGGGCATCGCGGCCTTCCGGGAGAAGCGAAAGCCGGAGTTCAAATAGCGCCGTTCTACCGGTTAATCTCATTTCGCGCCGCTTGCGCAAGAAAGGCTGAACGTGTGAGCTTGCGTCGCTTTGCAGCCGTATCAATGGCCTTGAGCATGCCACGCTCCATCGAAATATTGGCTGATACAACCCGTGTGTCATTTTCAGTCAAAGGAACTGAAATTAAAAATGCGCCTGCCGCCAAATCAGCAGCAATGTCCGTTTCGGAAATAATTTCTTCAATGCTGCGGGGCACTGGGGGCGTGGCGTCCTCGGCCCACAGGCTCAGGGCTTCCGTTGCATTGTTGACCACATGATCCATATCATCTGAGGCGGAAAAGCAGCCGGGCACATCTGGAAACTGAACCCCGAATGCCGAGTTCTTCTCCTTGTGAACGAGGCCAATATAGTAGGTCATGGTGCTCTCCTCATATCCAACCGGCCTGTTTGGCAATGGCCCGCGCCGTGCCTGTTGGCAAATCTTTCTTCGGGTGCGGAACGATAATGGTGATTGATCCTTTGCGAAATTTATGGTGCGAACCGGCTACACCGATCAACTCGAAGCCCTCTTCCTTTAGGCGCTTTACAATCTTCTCGCTGTCACGCTCCATGCGCATATATATGCGCAATTTCGAGAAATCGCAATGCCCTTCCTTGACAATCCCTGCCCCTTTCCTTAAGACCCGCCAATCGCTTTCGGGGGTAACCCCGATGAGCGTCCATGCGCTGCCTCCGGCAACTCAAAAAGCCTGTAATATCAGGTACTAAAGCCCGCTGTTTAATGAGTTTGCAGCGGCGCCAAAGGGCGCGAGGAATGAAAAAGGCTATAAAATGTACGCAGTCATCAAGACTGGCGGCAAACAATATCGCGTTGCTGCCAATGATAAAA
>CAZHCO010000161.1:0-1120 GCA_964530965.1 uncultured Aestuariivirga sp.
CCGGCGGCTGGTCGCCGATCACGGACTTCAGCGGGCAAACGGAGAACGCCGGACATTTTTTGCAGCCGGCAATTACGGCGATAGGACAGAGGGTCATTGATTTCTCCCAAACCGCTGGCGATTCGAGCGGCTGCCGGGACTCTACCACCCCGAAGCAGGCGAGGGGCCGGTTTTCAGCCGCGCTGCTTGTGGTCGGGCACGCCGGCCACGAGGCCGACGTGCCGGTCGAGCTTGGCGCAACTAGCCACGCGAATCCTCCTAACCAGCTTGAAGTCAGACTCTTAATAGATATCAAACTGTCAGTTTGATATAAAAGTGGCAGATTAGGATGTAAGTTGCAGGTCTTGTTCCGGCGTGCTATCGTTCCAACGAATCCATGGATGGGCGTCCGCAGATCCGATCCGTTACCGGCATCGATGCGATCCGTACCTTGCGAGCAGAGCTTCTGGCTCTCGTAGCGGCAGCGGATGAGGAGCCGCAGGCTGTCCAGCTCCTGTGTCTGAGCGCCCCGAGGATGACGGAGGAGCGCATCGCGGAAGAGTGGGGCCTCATGCAACGGTCCCTGCGCCCTGAGGTCGCCCGCCGCCTGGCGGTCCGCGTGCTCCACGCCGACGGACGGGCGCGTTCGTTCGGGCTCGTCCCGGACTCGATGGCCGTGCAGCTGGGCAGCGAGTCCTCTCCGGTCGAACGGCGGTCGGGCATGCGTCTACCTCGTCCGGACTACTCCTTCATCGTCCTGAAGCTCCTCGTATACGGCTGGCTGACCCACAGGGGCCCGTTGACCACGCTCTGGATTGCCCAGGCCGCGGGCTGCAGCTACCCGACGGTGGCTTCGGCTTTGAGGCGGCTCGGCAGCGTCGTCCGGCGCCACAGGGATCGTCGGGTCGAGCTTCTCGATTTCCCGCGTGAGGAATGGGGTCGGCTTCTGCTGACAGTTGACGCAGCGCGTTCGACCCTGCGATACGCCGATCGATCCGGTAAGCCACGCTCGGCGGCCAGCCTTGCCGACAGGCTCCGCGCGCTGCGTCCCGAGAACGTCGCGATCGGGGGCGTGCTCGCTGCCCGGCACTATCATCCGGAACTGGATCTGATGGGGCTGCCGAGACTCGACGTGTCCGTC
>CAZHCO010000162.1:0-6144 GCA_964530965.1 uncultured Aestuariivirga sp.
GCCATCCTGCCGTCTATCCAGGCGATCAACGATGCTGGCATCAAGGCGATTGCCTATGACGTGCAGTTCGAAGATCCAAACGCCCTCTACATTACCTTTGACAACGTCGGTGTGGGCCGCATCATCGCCCAGGAAGTCCAGAAGGCAAAGCCCGAAGGCAACTATGCCTTTATCAAGGGCGACAAGGGCGATCCGAACGCCACCTTCCTGTTCCAGGGCATGATGGAAGTGCTCAAGGAAGCCCTCGACTCAGGCAAGATCAAGAATGTCTGCGAAACCTTCACCGACAAATGGGCGCCGGACGTTGCCCAGAAGAACATGGAACAATGCCTGACCTCGACCGGCAACAAGGTCGATGCAGTCGCGGCGGAAAATGACGGCATGGCTTCGGGTGTTGTTGCGGCCTTGACCGCCCAGGGCATGGCCGGCATTCCGGTCGGGGGCCAGGACGGCGACTTGGCGGCCATCAACCGAGTCGCGCTCGGCACCCAGACGGTTTCCGTGTGGAAGAACGCCAAGGACCTCGGCAAAGTGGCTGGTGAAGCCGCCAACGCTCTGGCTGATGGCGCTGACATGGCCTCGATCGCCGGTGTTGCCAAGTTCTCGGGCGGCAAGAAGGGCGTTGAAATGAACTCAATCCTTCTCGCACCGACGCCGATCACCAAGGCCAACATCAATGTTGCCATTGATGCCGGCCACATCACCAAGGAACAGGCCTGCGCGGGCGTTGCCGCCGGTGCAGTCCCCGGTTGCTAATTTCTTGCAGATGATGAAATAATGGGCCGCGCCGCTTGCAAAAGCGGTGCGGTTTTTCTTTAAGTAAAAAACGGATCATTTGGAGACGGCCATGACAGACACGCCTGCCACCAGCCAGAGCCCCGCCCTGCAAAATGAGGGAGCGGTGACCCGGTTTTTCCGCGCCACCGAAATTGACGCGCGCATGCTGGGCATGCTTGTGGCATTGGTGCTGATCTGGTGCATCTTCGACATTGCCAGCGGCATCCTACGCGGCAACTTCGGCGGTCTGCTGGGCGGCTCGTTCCTGACGCCGCGCAATTTGTGGACGCTGCTGGTGCAAACCTCATCCATCGCCATCATGTCAACGGGCATGGTGCTGCTCATTGTCATGCGGCAGCTCGATCTTTCCGTTGGATCCATGCTGAGCCTTGTGGCGGTTTCAGGTGCGGTGCTTCAGGTGTTCAAGCTTGTGCCGGTGCTGGGCGTTGGCCACCCGGCCATCTGGATCATTGCTGTTGTGGCCTGCATCGTGCTTGGCACGCTGGTCGGCGCATTCAACGGCGTCATCACGGCCTACGCCAAAATTCCGGCGTTCATCGTGACATTGGGTGGACTGCTGGCCTACAGCGGCCTCGCCTTCTATATGGCCAAGGGTGAAACCGTGGCCCCCATGGATAAAACCTACGAGATTTTCGGCGGTGGCATTCCGATCAGCTGGCTTGGGCCTTTCTGGAGTTGGCTGCTGGCGGGAATTGTTTGTGCGGCGATTATCTTTGGCATTGTGAACGGCCGCCGCCAGCGCCTGCGTTTCAAATTTCCGCTGCGGCCCATGTGGGCCGAGGTCTTTCTGGCCGTGCTCGGCAGCGCTGCCGTTCTTGGCACGACACTTGTGATGAATTCCTATCCGTGGCCGTTCAAGCTCATTGAGAACCATGCCAAGGCCAACAATGTTGTCATTCCGCCGGGCGTTGAAAACAGTGACGGGGCCGCCGTGTGCATGGCTGCCGACAAGGTGGTGCGTTGCACCGAGGGTCTGATCTACTACACCGGCTATTCCGTGCCCGTGCTGATTGCCATGGTGGTCGGGCTGCTCATGACGTTTCTCGCCACCCGCACCATGTTCGGGCGCTATGTCTATGCCATCGGCGGCAACCCCGAAGCGGCTGAACTTGCAGGTATCAACACCAAGTGGATGATCGTGAAAGTTTTTGCGCTTATGGGAACACTCGTCGGTGTCTCGTCCATCGTCTCGTCGGCCCGCCTCAACGCCGCCACCAATGCACTGGGCGGCCTCAACGAACTCTATGTCATTGCCGCCACGGTCATCGGCGGCACGTCGCTGGCCGGTGGCGTGGGCACGATCTATGGCGCCATGCTCGGCGCCTTGATGATGCAATCCATTATTTCCGGCATGTCTCTTCTCAACCTGCCTGCAGCCTTCCAGAACATCGTCGTCGGCGTCGTGCTGGTGCTCGCCGTCTGGCTTGACCAACTCTATTCGCGCCGCGTGAAGTAAGGGGACATCCAAATGGCAAAAGCAAAAAAACAAGCTGTTTCGAAAATGACGAAAGCCACCGAAACTCACGAGACGCCAAAGGCCGTTAAGGGGCGCGAACCCCATGCCGTCACCACGGATCGCGGCACGCCGCTCATTGAGATGCGCGACATCTCGATTGGCTTCGGCGGCATCAAGGCTGTCGATCACGCCTCAATCGATCTCTACCCCGGCGAAGTCGTGGGGCTGCTCGGCCACAATGGCGCCGGCAAATCAACGCTGATCAAGGTTCTCTCCGGTGCCTACAAGCGCGATGCCGGACAGATTTTCCTGAACGGCACGGAGATTGTCATCAACAATCCCCGCGACGCCAAGGCACAAGGCATCGAAACCATCTACCAGACGCTCGCACTCGCCGACAACGTCGATGCCGCCGCCAATCTCTATCTCGGCCGCGAATTGAAAACCGCCTTTGGCACCCTTGATGACGTGGCCATGGAAGCGGAATGCCGCAAGGTGATGCACAGGCTCAATCCCAACTTCCGCCGCTTCAAGGAACCGGTGTCGAAACTGTCGGGCGGCCAGCGCCAGTCGGTGGCCATTGCGCGGGCCATCCACTTCAACGCCCGCATCCTGATCATGGACGAACCCACGGCCGCTCTGGGGCCGCAGGAAACCGCCCAGGTTGGCGAATTGATCAAGCAGTTGAAGGCAGAGGGCATCGGCATCTTCCTGATCAGCCATGACTTGCATGACGTCTTCGATCTCGCCGACCGGCTTTGCGTGATGAAAAACGGCAAGGTTGTCGGCACGGCCCGGACATCGGACGTGGACCATGACGAAGTGCTGGGCATGATCATTGCCGGCAAGTGCCCCAAGGGTGCCATCCCCGGTCCCGGAGCCATGCGGGAAGCGGCCTAAAGCAGGCTGTTCTTGCCGCGCTTCGTTTTCTGAATAGCCGCCATCACGCGTTTGGACGTACCGAGTTTTGGAAGCTCGTCAACCGTTGCGGAAAGGCGCCTGCGCCAATTGGCCCGCTCCTTGTCAGTGCCCGGCACATTGAGGGGTTCGGTTTCCTCCGAAAGATCGTCTGCCTGAACGAGCATGATCGCACAGGGAGTTTTTGAAACAAATGCGTGTGCATCGGCTAAGAGATTGCCGCTGTCAACGCCCGCTTCAGCTACCGCTCTCTCAAGCTTTGAAACGTCATTGTGGCTTGCGGTCTCGCGCCATCCTTTGAACGGAGCCAGATCATGGGACGACAGGCATGCCGCCGCCTGTCGGGGATAATTCTGAGGCGGGTGAAATTTCTGTTCATCCTGTTCAAACCAAAGCACCCGGTAAGACAGCATGCCAGCATCGGCAAGACGGTGACGTAATCCATCGGGCACAGTTCCCAGATCCTCGCCGATCACGGCGCATTGTGCCCGCTGGCTTTCTTGCGCCGTGACTTCGAGCAGTTTTTCGAGCGGCATGGTGACATAGGCGCCATCTGCCCCCGACGCGCCACGGGGCACCCAGAACTGGCGCGCAAGGCCCAAGACATGGTCGATTCGTAAAACCTTGGCATGCCTCATGTTGGCCCGCAGGATTTCAGCAAATGGTTCAAATTCTGCATCGGCGAGGGCTAGCGGATTGAACGGCGGCAGGTTCCAGACCTGACCCTCCCAGGCAAAGGGATCGGGTGGCGCACCGAGCGATACGGAAGTTGCATAGAGTTCGGGCCGTGCCCAAACTTCGCCGCCCTCGTAAGCGCAACCCAGAGCGAGATCGCGGTAAATACCAAGCTCCAGACCCGCGGCGTCTGCCCGCTTGGCTGCAGACTTCATTTGCTCATCTGCGATCCACTGCAGCCATTGTGCATATTTGAAACGCGAAAGATTGTCTCTCGCCTCATACCGCGCGTGATCATCCAGCGCGCGGCCGCCTTCCACAACAAAACGTTCAAACTCTTTGCTTGTCCCAAATTTTTCAAAACGGGCAAAGAGTATTTCGTCCTTCATACGCCAGACCGCGCCGTAATCCACATGGCTTGCTTCACGCAAGCGCGACAGGTCTTGCCCGTATTTCTTTTGCACGCCGTCGAGATCAATATAGATGGGATCAATGAAGCGGCGGTCGGAAGGTTGATAGGGGCTAACGCGGTCACGATCTTCGGTGAACATATGATGCAGGGGATTGATGCCTACAAGCGAGGCGTCAAGTTTCGCAGAGGTCTCGCAAAATCTCGCCAGCGTTTCAAAATCGCCAATGCCACCGTCGCTCCCATGGCGAAGCGCATAGAGATGCGATGTCAGGCCGTAGACACGCTTTCCTTGGGCGAGGAATTCCGGCTGATAGCAGTGCACTCGCGTTGCTGCGGTTGGATTGCGCGGTGCCGCCAAAAGCTTTCTTAGTGACCCACGAGCTTCGCCATCTGTTGCAATTGGAAGTGACATGGCCGCAAGAAGCGCCCGCTTAGTTTCAATGCTGACCTGATGATGGGCCCCGCTGACTTCCCACCACTCACCTTGAATTCCGGCAGCGGTAGCGAGATTATTGAATAGATCATCGTCCGGTCGGGATGATTTTTTCTGTACGTCAAAGACCTCGAGCAGGGTAGTAACCGATCTTGCCGTGCAAGTCGTCAAGTCCGGCTCCCAGCGATAACCCTCCTGAGCAGCAGGCAGCGTAAAAGTTACACCGCTGTGTCCCCGGTTGAACCAGATGAGCAGGCGCTCCCTTGCTTCCGGACAACTCAGGATCATGCCGAAAACATGAAGCTTGGGACCGTTCCAGTTCAGAGCCTCGCCCTCAGCCGAAAGCCACTGAATATCGGGATAGACGCGCCCTTCAGAAGTCTGCCCGGTCAAAAAGCGGTCGGAAAAATAGGGCGCGTGCCTGCTGCGGAACCTAGCCAGTTGCGCCACATGATCAACCAATCCATCATCCGCCGTGCTCCAATTCAGCCATGTGGTTTCGTTGTCCTGCGCATAGGCATTGTTGTTGCCACCTTGGCTGCGGCCAAATTCGTCGCCCGCGGTCAGCATCGGTGTTCCGCGTGAGAGGAACAGCGTTGCCAGAAGGGCTTTCACATCTCTGCCAGGGTCTTTCGAAATCCAGCAGGGCTCATGTGAATTTCCGTCGCGGTTGCCTTCGCCATTGGCAAAATTATTCTTGTAATCGAAGGACACAAAATCACGCAACGTAAAACCATCATGGGCGGCTACATAGTTTATGCTGCTTGAAGGCTTGCGGGTTTCACGCGCAAAGATATCTGAAGAGCCCGAGAGGCGCGTGGCAAAATTTGCTGTCGCTCCAGCGTCACCGCGCCAGAAATGCCGCACATAATCGCGATAACCGTCATTCCATTCGTGCCACGAGGATGGAAAATTTCCAAGCTGATAGCCACCTGGCCCGACATCCCATGGTTCCGCGACATGAACGAGAGAACCCAGAATCGGATCCCCTTGAATGGCTTGCAACAGTGGAGAATTGCCATCAAATCCAGTTGCACTTCGTCCCATGACAGTGGCGAGATCATATCGAAAACCGTCCACGCCCGTTGCATTCACCCAGTGACGCATGGAATCCAGTATGAGTTCCATAACGGGTGTGCTGTCTGTCGCCAGTGTATTGCCGCAACCCGTGTCATTTACCAGAACGCCATTCGAATGCCTGTAATAAAGCGCGTTATCTAAACCCCGCAGCGAAATGGTTGGCCCGCCCAGATCGCTTTCGCCCGTATGATTGTAAACAACGTCAAGAATTACGCGTAGTCCTGCCTCGTGAAGTTTTGCGATGGTATCGCGAATCTCTTTCAATCCTCCCGGTGCAAGGCGAGGGTCCGGCGCAAAGAAACTTATGGGATTGTAACCCCAGGCATTTGAAAGCCCTTGCTGCACAAGATGCCTTTCATCGGCCCAGGCCAT
>CAZHCO010000163.1:0-1191 GCA_964530965.1 uncultured Aestuariivirga sp.
GTTGCCGATCCCTTCGGGTCGAGCCTCTGCTTGATCCTGGTGGGGTTATTCTTTGCCCCCCGTTTCTATCGGCTGAACCTTCTGACCGTCGGCGACTTCTATCGTCTGCGGTACAATCGTGGAGTCGAGGTCCTCTGTGCCTTATGCATTGCAGCGTCCTATCTCGGATGGGTAGCTGCGCTGTTCAAAGTGTTCGGCTTAGTGCTGAACGTGGTTACGGGGGGCGCAGTGAGTCAGCCCGCCGGGATGGTGATCGGCGCGGTGATCGTCCTGGCCTATACGACTTTCGGTGGCATGTTTTCCGTCGCCATTCTGGACTTTGTCCAAATCTCCGTGATCATGGGGGGGCTGCTCTATATCGCGTCTGTCGTCAGCGGGTTGGTGGGGGGAGTGGGTGTTGTGATCGACCACGCGGCTGCCGCCGGCAAGTTAGACTTCTTTCCACCTGCTACGTTCGCGGCGTGGATCCCCTTCGTAGGGGCCTGGATAACGATGATGTTGGGGTCGATTCCCCAACAAGACGTTTTCCAACGCATCACCTCGGCGAAGGACGAACGCACGGCGATACGCGGATCGCTGCTGGGCGGCACGCTCTACTTCTGTTTCTGTTTTGTGCCGATGTTTCTGGCCTATGCGGCGACGCTGGTCGATCCGGCTTTGTTCCATACGCTCCTCGATCAGGATTCTCAACTGGTGTTGCCGACCTTGATCCTGCGCCACACACCGGTCTTCGCGCAGATTGTGTTTTTCGGGGCTGTCCTCTCGGCGGTGATGAGCTGTGCCAGCGCGACGTTGTTGGCGCCGTCGGTGATGCTGAGCGAGAACGTGATCAAAGGGGCGTTGCCGCACCTCAGTGACCGGGAGTTTCTTCGGGTCATGCGGCTGGTTGTGGTGGTCTTTGCCGCCCTGGTCCTGACCATCGCACTGAGCTCCGGCTCCAGCATCTACCAGCTGGTGGTGAGCACCTACAAGGTGACGCTGGTGGCGGCCTTCGTTCCACTCTGTGCCGGGCTTTTTTGGTCCCGAGCGACGACGCAAGGGGCCTTGTGTGCCTTCGTGGCCGGGCTGATGACCTGGATGGGTCTGGAACTGTTCGGTCCGTCTGATTCGATCTGGCCTCCGCAACTGGTCGGGTTTCTCGTGGCGGCGGCAGGGATGGTTGTTGGCTCCCTTCTGCCTCAGAAGATTGGA
>CAZHCO010000164.1:0-57152 GCA_964530965.1 uncultured Aestuariivirga sp.
GTTTGGTGAAAGCGGGGATTGTGGAGGGGGTAAATGAAACACTAGTCGTCCCCGAACAGTTCCGGCGCTGAGAAATCTGACAGGACTTTTGCCACGAAAGGGCGCGTTACTTCGGCCCGTTCCTCAAGTGCCCGGCGATCAATCTCCGCCACTAGGAGGCGCGCGGCCCCAAGGGAGCGGGGCATCCGGGTCAGCATGAAACTTATGATGGATTCGTCCGCCGTTATCTGCCGGTCGAAGAACAGTTTTACCAGAACCCCACGCAGCAAGGCATCATCGGGAGGCAGAATTTCCACCACCGGAATTGCCCGCAAACGCGATAGCAGATCAGGCAGGGCAATCTTCCACAGTTCAGGCCGCCTTTGGGCCGTGACGAGAACACTGCTTCCTTGTTGCCTGGCCAAATTCAGCAAATGAAAAAATGCTTTCTCATCAAGAGAACTCCCGGCGTCTTCAATGGCCAAGGCACCCGGTGCCAAGAGTTCGGGCGCATTCTCTGCCCTTACATCTGCTGCCTGAATGCGCGCGGCGTTGGAACGCTGGCGCCAGACTTCAACGAGGTGGGTCTTGCCGCTGCCCGGTGGGCCTACGAGCAGAGCCGCATGGGCAGGCCAGTCGGGCCAGTGGTCGATCAGAGCCACGGCTGCGGCATTGGACCCCGTCACCAGAAAATCATCGCGGCCCAGGGCTTGGCGATGAGGCAAGTCCAAAACGAGTTGTCGGCCCCTGCCCTTCATTTCGCGCGTTTACGCACCGGGGGACTTACTGGCGTTGGCATTTCGCGGGGGATGCCGCGATAGAGTTTGCTGGACAGATATTGGTTGAGGGCAAAGCGTACGAGAACACCCGCAGCTGCCGCCAGGGGAACGGCCAGCAAGAGCCCCACAAAGCCAAAGACATAACCAAAGGCGAATAGTGCAAACATCAGCCACACTGGGTGCAGGCCAATGCTGCTGCCCACCAGTTTGGGCGACAGGAAATTGCCTTCCAGGAACTGGCCTGCAGCGAATATGCCAATGATGATCAGGATGCTGCTTAAGTCAGGCCAGAATTGTACCAATCCCACGCCAATCGCCATGAGGCCGCCAACGAGTGCACCAACAAAAGGAATGAAGCTCAAGAGGCCGGCGGCAAGACCGATAACGAGACCAAACTTCAATCCGGCGAAGGTGAGGGCCAGCGCGTAGAATACGCCTAGCAAGAGGCATACGGTGCCCTGGCCGCGAATGAATCCTGCCAAAGCGGCATCAATGTCGGCGAAAATGGTTCTGATCTCGGTCGCATGGTCGCGTGGCAGCCAGCTGTCCACCTTGGCAACGAGACGATCCCAATCGGCCAGCAGATAGAATGCGACGATGGGGGTTACGACCATGAGAGAAAGAATGTTCACAATGGCCATGCCACCGGACCAAACGGAGGCCAGAAGGGTTGCCGTCCAGCCTGCGGCCTTTCCGGCAATATCAGAAATGGAGCCCTGAATGTCGGTTCCGGATTTTGCGATGGCATCCTTGATCCATTGCGGTGCCACTTCATTGAAGCGCGCCAGCAGGGATTGCAACAGGGATGGCAGGTCGCCTGCAAATTTTACGATCTGATCGCCCAGAATAGGAACGATGAGCAGCCCAATGAACACCAGCAACAGGATACTGAGCACAAGAATTGTGGCAGTTGCCACCAGGCGCGGCAGGCCGAGGCGCTCCAGTGCATCGGCCACGGGGTCGAGAAAATAGGCGAGCACAAGGCCGGCGATAAATGGCAAGAGGATTGGGCTGAGCAGCCACAGCACCAGAATAAGTGTCAGGAATGCAACGACCCAAAATGTAACTTGCTTTTGCAGTGTCATGCGAGGCCTTACTCCTGCTTGCCATTGGCCATGTGGAGCAGCCAATCGCGCATGTATAATGCGCCGGACCCAAAGGTCAAAATCGCCACGGACGCGAAGCCTGCATAAAGTAGCGGCACGAGACTGATTTTCAAACCCAGAAGGCCCAGTACCAGCCCGGCCAGAACAATCTGCCCCACCGTATTCACTTTGCTGGCCATTGAAGGGGCTACAACCATCGGCTTGTTTACCACCCATGCCAGAACAACGGCGCCAACAATCAGCACATCGCGTGTCACCACCAGAATGACCAGCCACGCCGGCAGAAATTGCAGGAATCCAAGCGATACATAAATGGAAACCAGCAAGGCCTTGTCCGCGATGGGATCAAGATAGGCGCCCAGTTCCGAGCGCTGGTTGAGTTTTCTGGCAATGAAGCCATCAACCCCGTCGCTTACACCGGCTACAACAAAGGCAACAAAGGCTAAGGAAAACTCGCCGGAGATGATTAGCCACACGGTTATGGGAACCAGAAGAATGCGGCCAATGGTGATGAAATTTGGAATGTTCATGGGCTTTACAGGAGGGATTGAATAACCCAGCTCCCCCCGATTTGCGACATTTGCAGTCCGGTGGCCTGCATTGACGTCTGTACGAATTGCAGATCGCCGACATACATCAGCCTTATCACCGCGCCGTTGCCTCCGAGCGTCGAGACATCAACACCGATGATGCCGGGCGATGACAGAATGCGCGAGCGAATGGCGTTCCACTCGGACGGGCTTGAAAACGGCACTGCCACGGGGATGGAACTCGAAACATTGGCATCGGCGCTCACCTGTTCGGCGTTGGCTTTGGCCTTGTCGGACTTGTATTTGTCGATCATCACGGCGTGGAAGCGCGTGGCGGCAAGTGCTGCTGATGTTTCCAGCGTTGCCGGATTGGCGGTGTAGATCTTGTCGAAGGTAATTGTGCCGAGTTCAGTCTCGGCATTCATCATGGCGCGAACGCCGTTACCCTCGGCGGGTTCGGCAATGGCCACCAGGATGATTCTGGTGCCATAGCGGCGGCGGAGCGCCTCAAGTTTTATCGGATCGAGATTGAGCACGTCCTGAGCGGTGATGGCGGCCGTATCTTCGAAATCACCGATGGGAACTATGAGGGGCACGAGGGATTGTTCAGCGCGAAGGTTGAGCCAGGCCGCGCGCCACAGGTTTTCTTCCCAAAGCTGCGTGCCCTCCGGCGCCTTCCAGATGGGCAGCACCAGCATGGGCGTAGCCTGCTGCGACACGACAACCACGCCATAGCTTTCAAACAGCCTTTGAACTTTTTCAGGAATGAACCTGACGGTGAATTTGCCGATGTAGTGGCCGGGGCCGGTGTTTTCCTGTTCGATGGAAAGCGACTTGAGCAAGGGTAGCACATCCCTGGATTCCAGCTTGGCAATTTCGGCCGCAAATGTTTCGTTGCCAAGCCGTTGCGCCAGCATGACAATCGCCTTCATCTGCACGTCGAAGAGGGCCTTGTTTTTGGCGGTTGCTACGTCCTTGTCGGTTACATCCGCTTCAACGCCCTGAACAGCAAAGACGCTGGTTTCGACGGGGCCGGCAGCTTGCGCGCCCACGGCAAGGCCAAGCATGATCATTGTGGCCACTAATACCAGCCACACACTCCGGTAGATCATGCCGTCAACCGCTCCATTTCCACTGGTGACCAACCACCATCACGCTTTATTCACACGCCAAGTCAGGCTATGAGGCCCCCATAGCACGAATAATAGGGCAAACTAGCGGCATGAGCGACGGCAAACAAGCGAGACGAAACAGTGTGACCTATGCGGACGCGGGCGTGGATATTTCCGCCGGGAATGCGTTAGTCGAGGCCATTAAGCCCCTGGCGAAGGCCACGCGGCGCAAAGGCACTGATTCGGCGCTGGGCGGGTTTGGCGGGCTGTTTGATCTCAAGGCCTGCGGCTACAAGGATCCGGTGCTGGTGGCCGCCAATGACGGGGTTGGCACCAAATTGCGGGTGGCCATTGAGACTGGCCTGCACCACGGGGTGGGCATTGATCTGGTGGCCATGTCGGTGAACGATCTCATCGTTCAGGGGGCCGAGCCACTTTTCTTTCTCGATTATTTCGCCACGGGCAAGCTTGACGTGGCGCAGGCGCGCGCGGTGATCGCCGGGATCGCTGAGGGTTGCAAGCAGGCGGGTTGCGGCCTCATCGGAGGCGAGACTGCTGAGATGCCTGGCATGTATCACGGCAAGGACTATGACCTCGCAGGCTTTGCCGTGGGTGCAGTGGAGCGCAAGCGAGTTTTGCCTTCGAAAGATGTTGGCCCCGGCGATGTAATTTTAGGATTGGCTTCATCAGGCCCCCATTCCAATGGTTATTCCCTTATCCGCAAGATCGTTGAAATGAACGGGCTTGGCTATGATGCCCCTGCCCCCTTTGCCAAGGGCAAGACTTTGGGCGAAGCGCTGCTGGTGCCGACGCGAATTTATGTGAAGTCTTTGCTGAAGGTCTTTCAGAAAAGCAAATCCATTAAAGCGCTGGCCCATATCACGGGTGGCGGATTCTTGGAAAATATCCCCCGTGTTTTACCTAAGGCTTGCGTTGCTGAAATCAATCTGGATGCGGTGCCTTATTTGCCGGTGTTTGGCTGGCTGCAAGATGTTGGCGGAACATTGGAGCGCGAAATGCTGCGCACTTTCAATTGCGGCATTGGGATGATTGTCGTGGTGAAGGCGAAGAATGCAAAGTCCGTTGCTGCCGCGCTGAAAAAATCCGGTGAGAACGTTGTGACACTTGGCACTTTGCGAAAACGTAAAGGCAAGGAAGAGCAAGTCTCGACATCGGGAAGCCTGAAAGTCCAATGAATCGAAAGCGTGTTGGGGTTCTGATCTCGGGCCGTGGTTCCAACATGGCGGCCCTTGTGGAAGCCGCACGTGATCCGGCTTATCCCGCCGAGATCGTGTGTGTCGTGTCCAACCGGCCCGACGCGGCGGGACTTGAATTCGCTCGAAGCCGAAACATTTCAACCCATGTCATTGATTACAAGCGTTATTCCACCCGCGAAAGTTTCGATGCTGCTCTCAATGATTATCTGCAATCACAGAAATTGGATTTGATCGCCTGCGCCGGTTTCATGCGCATCATGACATCGGTGCTGCTGGAGCCCTGGGCGGGGAAAATGATCAATATCCACCCTTCACTTTTGCCACTCTACAAGGGGACTCATACCCACGAGCGGGCGCTGGCTGATGGCGTGAAAGTTCATGGCTGCTCGGTTCATTATGTCAGAGCCGAACTGGACAGCGGGCCCGTCATTGCGCAAGCGGAAGTCCCGGTGCTGGCAGATGATACGCCAGAAACTTTATCGGCACGCGTGCTTATTGAGGAACACAAACTCTACCCCAGCGCACTGGCGATAGTGGCAAGAAAACTAGGTGTTTGATTTCCCCTCCCCCTTGTGGGGAGGGGTTAGGGGTGGGGGTCGCTCAGGCACCACCAGACCCCCACCCGAAATTCGCAATTGCGAATTTCGACCTCCCCACAAGGGGGAGGTTGAACTTATATTCTCACATGAACACGTCCAATTGCGGCTGGCCGGATTCTTTCCGCACTTCTTCCTGCCACTTCTTCAACAGGACCTTGCGCCTTTCCGGGTATTTGTCTTTCAACACTTCCATGGTCTGCATCCGGTCGGTGCGGAAGGAACGGAACGCGGTGCGCAGTTCGCACCAGCCGATGATCAGGCGCTGGGCATCAAAGTAAGAAATGGCAATGGGCCAGATGGTGCGCGTGGTTTCGTTGCCCTCTTCACTGCGATAGCCAATTGTCGCTTTCCTGCCATCCCTGATGGCAGCGCGGAACTGCGCCACATCAATTTGGTCTGTAGTCTGGTGCATGCGGGGCGGCACCAGCAGTGCCGCATCAAAGAGGAAGGGACGCAGCTTTTCCGGCAGCACGGTGCCAATCTTTGCCACCGTATCCAAAGCGGCACGGGCCAAGTCCTTGTCGCCGCGCCGCGCCACCCAGCGCAGGCCCAGCATCACCGCTTCCAGTTCATCGGTGGTAAACATCAGGGGCGGCAGGTCATAGCCCTCGCCCAGCACATAGCCCACGCCCGCTTCACCACGAATGGGCACGCCCTCGACGGTCAGGGTTGCAATGTCGCGGTAAACCGTGCGGAGCGAGACTTCCAGCTCACGCGCCATCACGTCGCCCGTCACCGGCCTGCGGTGGCGGCGCAAGATCTGGATCAACTGCAAAAGGCGGTCGGCTCTGCGCATGGTCTGATACTACTGCAATGTTACTGACAGTATCTGTCAGCAGTGTGGCAGTAGTAGAGCGGTGAGCAAGGAGAAACAGCCATGATCACGCTTTACAGTTCCGGACCCATGTTTGGCCTGCCCCACCCCAGCCCGTTTGTCATCAAGGCTGATGTCTTGCTGAAAATGTCCGGACTTGAATACAGGCAGGCGCCCATGACTTTCAGTGGCGCGCCCAAGGGCAAGCTGCCTTACATCAGTGACGACGGCCTGGTTCTTGGCGATTCCTATTTCATAGGACGGCATCTGGAAGCCAAGTACAAGATCGATTATTCGGGCGGTTACGACGCTGAAAAGCTGGCGCTTGCCTGGGCAATTGAGAGAATGCTGGAAGAGCATCTCTACTTTCTCAGTGTCTATGAACGCTGGATGGTCAACGAAAATTTCGAAAAGGGTCCGCGCCAGTTTTTCAACATGGCGCCGGCCCCTATCCGTCCAATTCTTCGCGTGGTGATCCGGGGGAAGGTGCGAAAGATGCTCAAGGCCCAAGGCCTGGGGCGGCATACGGCGCCCGAACGGCTGGAACTGGGAAAGGGAGACGTCAACAGCGTGGTGACGCTGCTGGGCAACAATACTTATCTTCTCGGCGATAAAATCTGTGGTGCTGATGCTTCCGTGTTCGGCAGCCTCTACTCCGTCAGTTCCAGTTATTTCAACACGGAGCTTGGCGCCTATATCAGGTCACAGCCCAAAATCATGGCCTACCTGGAACGGATGCGGACCAGATTTTTCCCGGAGAGCTCAGATGGCAAAGCTTGATTTCAGCATTTATCCGAAACCTGTGAGGAAACAGCTCCTTGCCCTACGCCAGATGATATTCGATGTGGCGAAGAAAACGTCGGGTGTTGTCAAGCTGGAGGAAGCCTTGCGCTGGGGACAACCCAGCTATCTGACGCCGGAAACCGGCAGCGGCAGTACAATCCGAATTGATCACATCAAAAATGAACCGGGCAAATATGCGATGTATTTCATTTGCACATCCGGCCTGATTGAGGATTTCAAGGAGCTCTACAAGGACGAGATGAAATTTGTGGGCAACAGGAGCATTGTGTTTGATGTAGGGGATAGGCTACCAGAGGCGGCCCTGCGCCATTGTATTTCCCTGGCGCTCACCTATCACCTGCGCAAGAAACAAAGAGTCCCGAAAAAATGACCAAGCCCCTGCCCATCATCATCGATACGGACCCGGGCCAGGACGACGCCGTTGCCATTCTTCTGGCGCTGGCTTCGCCGGAACTCGAGGTTCTGGGCATTACAGCGGTGGCAGGCAATGTGCCGCTGGCACTCACTGAGATCAACGCGCGCAAGATTTGCGAATTGGCGGGCCGGCCCGACATCAAGGTTTTTGCCGGTGCGGTGCGTCCCTTGCTGCGTCCACTGGTGACGGCGGAATATGTGCACGGGCAGACGGGACTCGATGGCCCTGTCTGGCCCGAGCCCAAGATGCCTTTGCAGAAACAACATGCGGTGGATTTCATCATCGAATCCCTGATGGCCCGCGAAGCTGGAACCGTGACTCTTTGCGTGCTTGGTCCCATGACGAACATCGCACTCGCCCTCATCCGCGAGCCCAGGATTGCCTCGCGCATCGGGCGCATTGTGGCTATGGGTGGTGGATTCTTTGAGGGCGGCAATACTACGCCTGCGGCGGAATTTAATATCTATGTGGATCCGCACGCGGCGCGCGTGGTGTTTGAGGCTGATATTCCCATGACGCTCATCCCGCTGGATTGCACACACCAGGCCCTGTCCACTGCAGCCCGCATCGAAAAATTCCGCGGGATAAAAAACAAGTCAGGCCCTGCCATTGCGGCGATGCTCAGTTTCTCGGAACTTTTCGATGAACAGAAATATGGTACCGATGGCGGGCCGCTGCATGACCCCTGCGTGATGGCCTGGCTCCTTAAGCCTGAACTGTTTCAATCGCGCGATGTGAACGTGGCCATCGAATGCGAGTCGGAACTCACCATGGGCATGACCGTGGTGGATTGGTGGCGCGTCACGGGCAAAAAGCCCAACGCAACGGTGTGCCGCTCGATTAATGCGCAGGGGTTTTTCGATCTGCTCACGGAGCGTATCGCGAAGTTAGCCTGAGGCTTTAGCCTACCAGGACAGCGACCGGGGCCAGCGTTGCCAAGACTAGGCAGGCGGCCATGAGCAGGAGCCAGACTTGGGGATTGGGATGCCGTGTTTCTACCATGGCCAGCACCGTGGAACGATTCTGCCCTTCAAGAAAATGATTCTTTTCAAGGGCTTGGACGGACTCCAAAGGGTTAATCATTGGTTAATCATCAGGATGGTGGGCGGCGGCGGGACCCTCAACCTAAGCCGCAGATGCCTGATTGAAGTCTGATTGATGGTCGTTGCGGCCTGGATGTGAACCGGCTTTTTCTTGACGTTGCCTGCATGGGAAGTGGCCGAGGCCGTAGCCAGCATCAGGGCGGCAAGTGCGAGTGCGGTAAGGGTTTTCATGTCAGCTCCGTCAGGTCAGGCGTTCAACTAGACCTCACACTACGCTGCCGGGGCTGAGCCTAGGCTGAATCCCCTGTTCATTCCCGGTTCATCGCGCGGGCCTCAGCCACACGCGATTATCATGGTAAAGACCACCCGCGGCGGGGGCTGCCTGATCGGCACCGGTCAGCGTATTGATGCCCTGCCCGTCTTCAAAGGCCTCATTGGGCCAGATCGACTCGGCAATCAGAACCCCGCGCCTTTGGCCGTCATGGGCCTTGGCATGGAGCGTCACCACACCGCGCGCACTACCCACCTTCACCTTGTCACCATCGGCAATGCCGGCCGCTGCCAAATCTTTTGGGTGCACGAAGAGCGTGGGCCTGCCCTCGCGCTTGAGGGAAGATGGCGTTTCATTGAAGGAGGAATTGAGAAATGTACGCGCTGGGCTCGTGGCCAGACGGAAGGGGTAATCCTCGGTTGCCTCTTCAATCGTATTCCAATGGTCAGGAAACTCCGGCATGTCCATCACGGGGCCGAGCGGGCCGGTGGGAGAGAGATAGGCCGCTTTCACCCAATCGGGCTTGAAATGGAACTTGCCATCGGCATGGCCGAAGCGTTTGAGATTGTGGGCCGTTTCAAAATCCGGCTGAACATCAATCCAGTTTTCTTCGTCGAGTTTTTGCAAATCAGGGCGACGTGAATGTTGCAGAGTCCAGTCAATGATTTCACGGGGACTCATCTTAAAGCCTTCGTGTTCAGCGCCGAGACGTTTGGCGAGATCGCACAGCACCTCATGATTGCTGCGGCATTCACCGGGCGCCTCAACCAGCTTGCGACCAAACATGATGTGCTGATGGCCACCGCCCTGATACACGTCGTCATGCTCCAGAAACATCGTAGCTGGCAAAACAATGTCGGCGAATTTTGCCGTCTCAGTCATGAATTGCTCATGCACACAGACGAACAGGTCTTCGCGGGCCAGACCTTGCTTCACCTTGGTCTGATCGGGAGCGACAGAGGCCGGATTGGTGTTTTGAATGAGCATGGCCTTTACTGGCTGGCCACCCGCTAGATCAAAGGGGTCACCAAGTAATGCGGGGCCAATGCGGCTTTGATCAATTACACGATGGCCGGGCGATTCTGCATCCAGACCTTCGATCATTTTCTTGTTCCACTTGTAGATGCCGCTGTTGGAATGGAGCGCACCACCACCTTCATATTTCCACGCGCCTGTGACAACCGGGATGCAGGAGGCGGCATGCATGTTCACCGCGCCATTGCGTGAACGGGCAAAGCCATATCCCAGCCGGAAGTAGGTGCGTTTGGTCCCGCCAATCAATTTGGCGAAGGATTCAATTTCGGAAACGGGGATATCGCAGATCTTTGATGCCCATTCCGGTGTTTTGGTTTTGAGGTGCGCTTCGAATTCGCGAGGGCAATCGGTGAGAGCGTCGAGGTAAGGCCAATCGGCATAGCCGTCCCGGAACAACACATGCATAACCGCGCAGGCGAGCGCGCCATCGGTTCCGGGGCGGATGAGCAGTTTCACGTCTGCCTGCTTCATGGTGCCGGTATCATAGATATCAACGCAGGCGATCCTGGCACCGCGATCCTTGCGGGCCTTCATGGCGTGGGTCATGACGTTTACTTGCGTGTTCACCGGGTTTCCACCCCAGATCACGATGAGATCAGACTTCTGCATCTCGCGGGGGTCAACACCTGCAATCTTGCCAGCGCCTGCAAAGAATCCGGACCATGAAAGCGAAATGCAGAAGGTGGCATACATGCCGGAATATTTTTTGGCGTGGCGCAGGCGCTCAATGCCATCGCGCATGACGAGGCCCATGGTGCCCGCATAATAATAGGGCCAGACGGATTCGGAGCCATAGTCGGCTTCGGCTTTGAGGAATGCTGCCGCTGTTTCCTCCATGGCCTCGTCCCAGCTTATGCGCTTGAACTGGCCCGTACCTTTGGGGCCAACGCGCTTCAGGGGGTAAAGCAGGCGGTCTGGGTGGTGAATGCGCTCGGCGTAGCGCCCTACCTTTTCGCAGATCACGCCAAGGGTGTAGGAATTGTCCCTGGCGCCCCGCACCCGGCCAATGGTGCGCTCATCCAGGAGTTCCACCTCCAACGCGCAGGCCGAAGGGCAATCATGGGGGCAAACGGAAATTCCGGTCGTGATGTTGGGGCGAATGTTCATGGACGTGTCTTCTATCCCAAATTATAGAGAAGGTCATGCTTCCCGTTTCATCGCTCCAAAACCCTGTTATCAAGCGCATCCGTTCCCTCGCCGACAGGAAGGGGCGGCGCGAGGCGGGTCAATTTGTGGCAGAAGGCCACGCCATGCTGGAGCGGGCTTTGGCGCTGGGCTGGCAACCCGATATTTTCGTGGCCACCAAGCCGCAAACCATCTGGGATGACGTGAGGCCGCTGCTGGTTACGGAAAAGGTCATGGCGGAGCTTTCCGGCCAGAATAATCCGCTGGATGTATTGGCGGTGTTTCGTCAGCGTTTTCAGCCGCACCCGGCAAAGGATGGGCTTTGGCTGGCGCTGGAGGAAATCCGCGACCCGGGCAATCTGGGCACCATCTTGCGCACGGCGGATGCCACAAACGTCAGCGGCATCATACTCGCGGGAAATTGCTGCGATCCCTTTTCGCCGGAAACGGTTCGCGCCTCCACGGGATCGATTTTTGCGCTTCCCATCGTGAACATGAAAGTTGAAGGCCTGATCGATTTTGCTAGGGCCTGGCCCGGCGGTTGTGTGGGCACGTTGTCGACGGCAAAGCAGGATTTTCGCCGCGCCTACGCGTCACCAACCCTGCTGATCATGGGCAATGAAACGCGGGGCCTATCGCAAGCCCTGTCTGCGGCTTGCAATATCCAGGTGAGAATTCCAATGAAGCCAGGAGTTGAGTCTCTCAATCTGGCCACCGCCACCGCATTGATACTTTATGAAATGCGAAGAACCGAGATAAGATAGGTGAGCTGCGGCCCATCATCCTGAAATGCTTGCACGCAGCGCTGTCTTCAATTCTTCAGTATCGGCGTGAAGCTTTTGCAATGATTCATGGACGGACCGCATGATCCGCACGGCCAGTGCGGGCTCCATTTCCGGCACCTGGTCCATTGCCTGGGTGGAAAATGATTTGAATTGACCAAAAAGATTCGAAACCTTGAAGGAAAGTTCGGGACTTAAGAGACCAATTCTTGCCACATGGCTATCAAAAACCGGAGTGGCAAAACGGAAGACCACACGCGGTTGGGTTTTCTTGCCAGTATTCACGCGCGCCAATTCCTCGGCGATGGATATTTGCGCCAGCAAAATCTTGATGGAATTTGCGATGCTGAGCTGCAGGGCGGAAAGTTCGCCCAGAATGGCATTGTGAAAGGACTCACGCTCGGAACGGCGCTGCCGTTCGGCCTGCTCCTTCGACATCTTCTCCTGATGCGCCCGTCCATCCTCGGCCACCCTGGCGATCCGGCGCTGGGAATAGATGACGCCGGAAAACCCGATCAGCGCTGCCAACAGCGCAACACAGGCACCGACCAGGGCTTGGTAGTCCTTGAGGTTTTCCATGAGCCACCTTTCGCAGGATATGCCATGTCTATATGTTCAGGGCTTTAACGGCAATGCAGCACAAAGCGCTTTACGGAAATGATGCCAAAGCGCAATACTTGGCTGGCCATGTCGCAAGACGTCAAATCACCAATTGATCATGGGGGGTTACACGCGGACCCCCTTTATCTCAGCGCGCTGGCAAGTCTCGGCCAGAACCTTCCGCAAAAACTGACGGCGGCACCCGCCAAGGGCAGCATTGCGGTTCTGCCCTTCCTGAACATGAGCGGTGATCCCGAGCAGGAATTCTTCACTGATGGATTGACCGAAGACATCATCACCGATCTCTCCAACGCGCCCGGTTTCTTCGTCATCGCCCGCAATTCCACATTTGCCTATAAGGGCAAGCCCACGGATGTGCGCCAGATCGCCCATGACCTCGGGGTGAAATATATCCTTGAAGGCAGCGCTCGCCGTTCGGCCCAGCGGCTGCGGATCAATGTGCAGTTGATAGATGCTGCGGAAGGCGGAAACCATGTCTGGGCCGAGCGCTTCGACCGCGACCTCGCCGACATTTTTGTTGTTCAGGATGAAGTGACACGTCGTGTTGTGGAAGCCATCACCGGAAAGCTCAATGTTGGTTCGATTGTCGAGCGCCGCCGCCCGACGAATATTGAAGCCTATGATCTTTGCGTCCGCTCGCGAAGCCTGTGGTGGAAGACCTCTGCGGCAAACCAGGAAGCGCTCTCACTCCTGGAACGCGCCGTGGCACTTGATCCCCATTATGCAGAAGCACACTGGCAGTTGGCCCTTGTGCAATTCTGTGCCTGGGCAATTTGGGGCGCCGACCAGGAGCCGCATCGCCGCAATGCCCTGCTCTCGGCGGAGTGCGCCGTGGAAATTGACCCCAATGATTCGAGTGCCCATTGGGTTCTGGGTTATGTTCTGCTGCACGAGCGCCGCTGGGATGACGGCGCTTCCAGCTTGCAGCAATCCATCCGCATGAACCCGAATGATGCCGATGCCCAAGCTATCCTTTCTGAATTCATGATTATGACCGGAAAACCGGAAGCGTCAATGGAACATGCGCTTACAGCACTTCGTCTCAATCCGCTGCCGCCTGGCTGGTACTACTGGATGCTGGGAATCGCCCAGATTGCCAACGGCCGCTATGAGGCCGCGATCGCTACCCTTCGGAGGGAGGAAACTTACGATACGGTTTCGCGTCGCACCCTTGCCGTGGCCCTGGCCCTGGCTGGCCGAATCGAAGAGTCTAATCGGGAAGCGCAGGTTTTCCTTCGTGATAATCCGAAATGGCGCATCAGTCATTGGATAGAGATGCATCCGACAAAATTCCAAAAGGACGAACAATTCTGGATTGACGCCTACCGTCTGACCGGATTGCCGGAGTGAGGGATGACAAGTATTTCCGACATCTCATCTGATCCCCTGTATCTCAGTGCGCTGGCAAGTCTTGGCCAGAGCGTTCCGCAGAAGCTGTTGGCCGCGCCAGCCAAGGGCAGCATTGCGGTTCTGCCCTTCGTTAACATGAGTGGTGATCCGGAACAGGAATTCTTCACCGACGGATTGACTGAGGACATCATTACGGACTTGTCGAATGCACCCGGCTTCTTCGTTATCGCCCGCAATTCGACGTTCGCCTACAAGGGAAAACCCACGGACGTACGCCAGATTGCCCATGACCTCGGCGTCAAATATATCCTTGAAGGCAGCGCCCGCCGCTCAGCTCAGCGGCTTCGCATCAATGTCCAGTTGATTGATGCTGCAGAGGGCGGAAACCACGTCTGGGCCGAACGCTTCGACCGGGACCTCGCCGATATCTTCGCCGTTCAGGATGAAGTCACCCGCCGGGTGGTGGAGGCCATCACCGGCAAGCTTGGTACGGGCCCGATTGTTGAACGCTATCGCCCGATCAGTCTCGAGGCTTATGATCTGTGCGTAAGGTCTCGGAACCTGTGGTCGCAGTCCAAGGCGGTTAACCAGGAAGCACAGTTTCTCCTTGAGCGCGCAATCATGATCGATGGCAATTACGCTGAAGCGCACTGGCGATTGGCTTTGGTGCAGCTCGCCAATTGGCTCTTTTGGGGCGAAGATCAAGAACCGCACCGCCGAAACGCCGTTCATTCCGCCCAGCGGGCGGTGGAACTCGACCCGAACGATTCAAGCGCCCGCTGGGCTTTGGGTTATGTCCTCCATCATGAGCGCCGCTTTGATGAGGCGAATGCCCATTACGAAGCTTCACTCCGTATGAATCCCAATGACGCGGATGCCTTGGCGTTCCGGGCAGATTTTGAGGCCATGGTTGGAAAACCACAAGAAGGCGTAGATTCCGCGCTCAAGGCCCTGCGTCTTAATCCGCGCCCGCCAGGGTGGTATTATTGGTTTCTAGGATTTGCGCTTGTCGCCAATGGCCAATTTAAGGAAGCGGTGCTGACCTTGCAACGCGAGGAAACATACCGAACGGCTTCGCGCCGTGTGCTCGCAGCAGCACTTGCCCTGCTCGACCGCAAACAAGAAGCCCAAAACGAAGCAAAGCTATTTGCAACCGCCAATCCGCATTGGCGGATCATCACGGGGATTGCGAATGCTCCGTTCCAGCACCAGAAGGACGCGCAGTTTTGGATAGACGCTTACCGCCTCGCCGGATTGCCGGAGTAAGTGATGACAAGTATCTCCGACATCTCGACCGACCCCCTCTACCTCTGCGCATTGGCCGGTCTTGGCCAGAGCGTTCCGCAGAAGCTATTGGCTGTACCCGCCAAAGGCAGCATCGCGGTTCTGCCTTTCGTCAACATGAGCGGTGATGCCGAACAAGAATCTTTTACCGATGGCTTAACTGAAGACATCATCACCGACCTTTCCAATGTAACAGGTTTTTTCGTCATCGCGCGAAATTCGACCTTTGCATACAAGGGAAAACCCTCTGATGTGCGCCAGATTGCCCATGATCTTGGCGTCAAATACATTCTTGAAGGCAGCGCAAGGCGATCAGACAAGAAACTTCGCATCAATGTGCAATTGATCGATGCGGCAGAAGGCGGAAACCACGTTTGGGCCGAACGCTTTGACCGCGACCTTGCCGATATTTTTGCCGTTCAAGATGAAGTGACACGTCGTGTTGTGGAGGCAATCACGGGCAAGCTTGGCGCAAATCCGACTGCCGAGCGCTACCGCCCAACCAATCTAGAAGCTTACGACCTGTGTGTAAGATCCCGGAACCTATGGTCGCAATCCAAGGCGATAAACCAAGAAGCGCAATCGCTTCTTGAGCGCGCAATAGCGCTCGATCCCAATTATGCTGAGGCTCAATGGCAACTGGCTTTGGTTCAGCTTTTTACATGGCTCTACTGGAGCGATGAACAGGGGCCCCACCGCCATAATGCACTGCTTTCAGCGCAGCGTGCGGTTGATCTCGATCCAAATGATTCTAGCGCCCGCTGGGTCTTGGGTTTTGTCCTCCTCCATGAACGCCGTTGGGAAGAGGCGAATGCCCATTACGTGGCTTCCCTTCGCATGAATCCAAATGATGCTGATGCCCACACAATTGTTGCCGATTTCAAGGGCATGACTGGAAAACCAAGAGAAGGCCTGGAATCGGTAGCGATGGCCTTGCGTCTTAATCCCCATCCTCCGGGATGGTACTACTGGATTTTAGGTTATCTGCAGGTTTTCAATGGACAATATGCGGACGCAGTAGCGACCCTGCGGCGGGAAGAAACCTATCGCACGCTTTCGCGCCGAAACCTTGCCGCAGCACTTGCCCTGTCTGGCCATGTTTCCGATGCCCAGCAGGAAGCCCAGTTTTATCTTGCCGCCAATCCACATTTTCGCGTCCGTACATGGGCAGAAAATCAGCCCTTCCAGGACCCGAAGGACGCGCAATTCTGGTTTGACGCCTTTCGCCTCGCCGGGTTTCCGGAGTGAGGACTATGGGCTACACGATGATGCTATTAAGCCCTGAGTAAGGGGGCAGGCCGTAATCTTGCCCTATGACTAGCTTTGCCTACATCTGCTTCGTTTTCGCAGCCTCAGTGATTGGCGCGCTGCTGGGTGGTCTTGGCCACTTCTGGCGGGCTCATGCGACCATGTACGCGGAAGACCTGGGCCTTGGTGAACCAATGGATACAATCACCCGAGATGACTACCAGTTTGAAAAACATGTCGTGGGTGCGGAGTGGGATGATGCCGGATTTTGGGCGCCGGACAGTGTGCGCAATCTGGTCTGCTATGTGGCCAGCGGTTTTGTTACACCCCTGTTGCTGGGTTTTGGTTTCTGGGGCATGCGCTCCGAAATCGTGGAAGCCATTTGCAGCGGCCTGCCCTCGCCGATCTGTCCCTAATTATGGGCAGTCGCTATCCCTGACATAGCGGGCCTTGACCCAGCCTTTAGTTACTTCTTCGCCGTTGTAGTGGCTGACCGGGCACCAGCGCTGGGCCCAGGGGCGGTACTCTGGTTCGCATGGCCGGTCCAAATGAATTATGCCGTGCTCACCAGGAACGAGTTCGTCCACAATGCGCGACGAAGCGCTCGGCCTGCTGCGCAGGTTCAGCACATCATCATCGGCAACGTTGGTGACGATCAGGCAGCCGGGGCCGGAGGTGGCATGGGCGACAGAGGTGAAGGAAACGGTGATAAACAGAATGGCTGCAAATTTGCGCATGATGAATTCTCCTGATTTTCCCACTATCGCCCCAGTCACCTGAACCTCCCATGAACTTCGCGGTGGTGAATCCCCCTCACCTCAGCTTAAAGAAACTCGCTTGCGCGGCGCTTGAGAACATGTGCACTCACGGTTTACACTGATTTGTCTCTCGGAGGAATTGAATGAAGTCCCATGCGCGGGTGGTTGTGGTTGGCGGCGGCGTGATGGGCGTTGGCCTGCTTTATCACCTGGCGCTGGAAAGCTGGAGCGATGTTGTGCTCATCGAAAAGGGCGAGCTCACTTCGGGCTCCACCTGGCATGCGGCGGGCCAGTGCCCGCAGTTCAATGGCTCGCTCAACATGTCCAAGGTGCATCTCTATGGCACGCAGCTTTATCCGCAGCTGGAAAAGCTTACGGGGCAAGCCGTGTCCTGGCATGGCTGCGGAGGGCTTCGCCTGGCCACTACCGAAGAGGAACTGAACTGGTTCAAATATGTTTACGGCGTGTCGCGCCTTGCGGGCTATGAGTGCGAAATCATCGGTCCCAATGAAATCAAACAGTACCATCCCTTCCTTGAAACCTTTGGGGTGAAGGCTGCCTTCCGCACTGTTACCGATGGCCACGTGGCCCCTGCCGATATTACCAATGCCATGGCGGCTGGCGCGCGCCAGCTCGGTGCTGAAATCTATCGCCGCACACGGGTGATGGACATCAAGCTGTTGCCATCCGGCGAATGGAACGTGATTACCGACAAGGGCAACATAATCTGCCAGCATGTGGTGAATTCCGCCGGCTCCTATTGCGATGTAGTGGGGTCTTGGACGGGGCACAATGTGCCCATCGCCAACATACTGCACCACTACATGATCACCGAACCCCTGAAAGAACTCATCGATCTTACACCGGAGTTGCCAGTGGTGCGGGACCCTTATTCCCATGCCTATCTGCGCGAGGAAACCAATGGTGTTCTCGTCGGCCCCTATGAAACCGAAACGGCCCATCTCTGCTGGGATGGCCAGCCGCCAGCCTGGGATTTTGAAAGTGAGCTGGTGGCGCCGGAGTTGGACAGGCTTACGCCCTGGCTTGAGCGGGCCACGGAGCGCATGCCGATCTTTGGTAATGCGGGGCTCAAATCCATTATATCCGGCGCCATTACCCACACGCCCGATGGCACCTATCTTTCAGGCCCCGCCCCTGGCCCGAAGAATTACTGGATGCATTGCGGGGCCTCCATCGGCATTTGCCAGGGCGGAGGGGCTGGCAAATTTCTGGCGCAATGGATGGTGCACGGCCAGGCCGAGATCAACATGCGGGAATTTGACCCTCGGCGCTTTGGCAATTGGGCCAGCAAAGATTACACGGCGGAAGTATCCGTGGCCGATTATCACCACATGTATTATTGCTACAAGCCCGGCGAGCAGCACGAGGTTGGCCGGGGCCTGCGTAAATCATCGCTTTATGAAAAGCTGAAAGCAGAAGGCGCGCAGTTTGCGCAAATCTTCGGCTGGGAGCGGCCACGCTGGTATGACACCTCCGGCAAGGGCGAGGCCTATTCCTACAGGCGTTCGAATTGGTTTGATGCAGTGCGCGAGGAAGCCCTTGCCGTGCGCGAGCGCGTGGGGCTTATGGACCTTTCGACGTTCTCCAAGTTCGACGTAAAGGGACGGGATGCCTATGCGTTTCTTGAACGCATTTGTGCCAACCGGATTCCTACCAAGGACGGCGGCATAATTCTGGGCCATCTCCTGAATGAGAATGGCTTCATCGAATCCGAAATCACTGTCACGCGAATGGGGCCGGAGCATTTCTATGTGCTTTCTGCCGCTGTCGCCCAGTTGCACGATAAGGACCAATTGGAATGGCGCAAACTTGCCAGTGAGAACGTAACGATCACTGATGTCACTGGCGACTTTGGCGTTCTGGTTCTTGCAGGTCCCCTCGCCCGCGAAGTTCTCAGCAAATGTACTTCGACAGATCTTTCCAATGCCTCATTCCGATGGCTCACGGGAAAGGAAGCCGAGGTTGCGGGTGTCAGGAATGTGCGGCTGCTGCGGGTGAATTATGTGGGCGAGTTGGGATGGGAATTGCACGTTCCAATGGCGGATATGCCTCAAATTTTCGATACTCTGACAAAAATGGGGAAACCCTACGGACTAAAACTTTTTGGCACCTACGCCATGAATTCGCTGCGCATGGAAAAATCCTACCGCGGCTGGGGCTCGGAGCTCACGACCGAAATCGACATGTTCGAAGCCTCCATGGAGCGCTTTATCCGCCTCGGCAAGGCGGACTTCATTGGCAAGGCTGCCACCCTCACCAAATACCAGCGCGGCCCCCGCCTGAAGCTTGTGGGCCTTGAGGTGGCCAATACTGATTCGGATTGTGTGGGAAATGAGCCGGTTTACAGCGGAGACAAGATCGTTGGCCTCACCACCTCAGGCAGCTACGGCCACGCTGTTAAGAAATCATTAGCTTTCGCCTATGTGGACCCAGGCATGACAGCCATAGGTACAGGCTTAGACGTGCTCATGTTCGGTGAGAAGCGAAGAGCCGCCGTCATAGCCGAATCACTCTGGGACCCTACAAACGCCCGCCTAAAGGCTTGATACTAGGAGCAAATTTGTTTTCAGCAAAATCGTGCAACCCCGGTTCGGGCCCGGGGCAGGCCTTTGCTGCAATGTGCTCTAAAGCGCCGTCAGATTCTTGGTAGGTGGCAGGTCTTCCCAGGAGTTTCCAGCGGCAATAATGCAGGTTTTGCCCTGTGGCGTCGTGAACAGGATAGTCCAGGTCCCGGCCTTCGAGGCGAACACCTCGACAAGGTTGACCTGGCCAGCGATCCCGATCGCCTTGCCAGATTCCTGATATTTGTCATTGAGTGCCTTGATAAAGTCGGCGCGGTTGCCGCACATAGAGGCGGCCTGCGTCGGGCTCGAAGCGCCCAAAGCCAGCAAAGACACACACGCACAAACAATACTGAACTTGATCATAGGTCCTCCAGTCTCGCCGTCCGAGGCGCCGCCGGAGGATTCTAAACCCCCTGAGGTTAGGCGGGTCTCGGAACGGTTATGCCGATTAAATCGTCCATAAACAGCTCCAACTACACGTACCGAATCATCATGCGCTAAAGTTGTAAACAAATTGCCAACAAGGGGCCGATGCGATAGCTAGCCGCGATGCCCCCTTCCCAGACCCCCCAAGGCGGAAACCTGGCTGGCATTGCCCTCATGCTCGGGGCCATGTTTGTCCTGCCATTTCTTGATGTTGTGGCCAAAATCCTGGGCCAGCAGAATGTGCCCATCATCGAAATCGTCTGGGCCAGGCTATTCTTTGGCATGGTGATGTCGGCACCCCTGGTATGGAAATTCGAGGGTGCTCGCAGCCTCATTCCGCGGCGACCGGTCATTCACATGATTCGCGCCACATTCCTTGTTGCAGCTACTGGGCTTTTCTTCTGGGCGTTGAAATTTCAGGGCATTGCCGAAACGCTGGCGATTTTCTTTGTGCAGCCCCTGGTGATAACCATGTTGTCGCCGCTCATACTTGGCGAAAAAGTGGGCATGCGGCGGTGGCTTGCTGTCGCGGTTGGTTTCATGGGTACGCTGATTATCATTCGACCGGGATTTCAAAGCCTGAACCCCGGCGTGTTCATGGCGCTGGGTGCGGGCACGTCACTAGCACTTTACATGCTGCTCACCCGCCGGATCGCGGGCAGTGCGGGGGCAATGACCACGACATTCCTTACCAGCCTTGCAGGCGCGGTGCTCACGACTATAGCTGTCGTGTTCGTCTGGCAGGCCCCTACTCCCCAACAGTGGTGGCTGTTCCTCCTGCTGGCTTTCATTGCCACCCTTGGACATTACCTTATCGTGCGCGCCTATGATTATGCAGAGGCTTCGCTGCTTGCGCCACTCGGCTATACGGAAATGATCATGGCTGTCGTTGTGGGATGGTATTTCTTTGGCGATTTTCCCGATATTTGGACATTTGTTGGTGTCGGCATCTTGATTGCCTGTGCCATTTACATTTCCTATCGGGAGCGGGTGTTGAATGTTCCTCCACTGGAAACGCCTCCAACGATGATCAGCTAGTTCTTGATCATTCTCTCAATGCGGCGATCGGGAATGAACCACATCAAAGCCACCGCAATGAAAAGGCCGCCGGAAATCCAGGGATTGTAGAAGGCAACGGCAATCGCTGTGGCGTAGATTGCAACAGAAATATTGCCCTTGAAGTCGGAGCCAATGGCTCTTGCGATGTCTGACTCCTTGCCGTGGGCTGCAATTATGAAGCGGACTAGAATGCTGTAAGCCGCTCCCGCCAGCATTAAATTTATGCCGTAGATAATCACCGGCCAGGTGGCGAAGTGATTTTCACCCATCCAGCCCGTGGTGAAGGGAAACAGCGAGAGCCAGAACAGGAGATGCAGATTGGCCCACAGAATGCCGCCACTTACATGCTTGACCCCGTGCATCAGATGATGATGGTTATTCCAATAAATTCCCACATTGGCAAAACTCAGAACGTAGCTCAGGAATATCGGGCCAAGTTCCCACAGGGCAGAAAGCTCGGCGCTGTGGGGCACCTTCAGTTCCAACACCATGATCGTAATGATGATAGCGATCACGCCATCGCTGAAAGCCTCAAGCCGCGATTTACCCATAATACCCCTTATTCGCTTTTGAAGCCGACCCTGGTATGCGACCCGTCGCAGTAGGGTTTGTTGGCGGAGTTGCCGCAACGACACAAGACCGCTTTAGTCACACGATTGATGGTCCGTCCGGTACCGCTCACTATTTCCAGATTACCGCTGACCAGAAGCGGGCCGTTCAGTTTCGGCGTTATGTTAACGGGGCCATTGCGTAGCTCCAGAGCTTGTGACTCCTGTATCGCTGGCTCGCCGCTGGCCACAAAACTTGCTGCGGTATGGCTGCTGTCGCAGAAGGGTTTCTTCCTTGATTGCCCGCAGCGGCAAAGCGTAGCCCTCAGACCCTGGTCTATCCCGTCAACGACGAGTGGTGCGTTGATGGCAAGCGGACCGTTTTCCCGGACCCGCACGATATTCACCAGGGGCGGTACTTCGCCTTTGCCACCATCTACGCGCTCGTAAGTGATAGCGCCCGACGGGCAATTATGGGCAAGCTGGGCCATGGCTTCGGAACTGGCATTGTCGGGATGAATCCACTCACCCTTCACGTTGGGAACAAAGACATCGGGCCGGTCCAGCACGCAATTGCGGGAATGTATGCAGCGTGCACCATCGAAGTGGATGACAAACTGGCTCCCGCGTACGGTTTCGACGGCCATGGTTTCAGTTTCCAATAATCAATGCGCCGTTGCGGGCGTTTTACCTTCACGAAGTTTCAAGAAATACCAGACAATGGCAACACCCAGGGCCTTGCTTGCCACTTCGGTTGCAAAAGCCGCAGGTGTTAGATAGCCAGCCAAATGTTGGAACGCGAGCGTATCAAGTGGCACAGCGACAAGGCTTGAAATCAGAATGCGCGATTGCAGAGGGCGCCGGGTGAAAGAAAAAATTGCCCAGTCCGCCATTTCAGAAAGTATGAAGGCTGAGATGCTGGCTACCGCAATGACCGGGTCCACCATGAAATAGGTGACAACGCCTGCCAGCAGAGTTGCCAGCAAAATCTTGTGGCCGATTTGGCGTTGCGCGTAGTCGCGCAGCACGAAGACGAAGCCTACCACAACATTAGCAAAATAAAGGTCGCCCAGAACCGTGCTCCACGGTGCAACGGCCGTGAACAGCCAGTTCACAAGGACAATGGCAACGACGTAAAGTGCGACCCACATTTTGTTTATCCTTTCCCGGCCGCTCGCTAGAGCTCGCGGCGTTCAACGCTCGAAAAGGTCCACTGGACCTTTTCGCAAGACGCGTTTCACCCTACGATCTCAGCGGCTTTGAAGCAAAGTTTGATTTCCTTCTTGGCGTTTTCGGCACTGTCTGAACCGTGCACGGAATTGGCTTCGATGGATTCAGCGAAGTCCTTGCGGATGGTGCCGGCGTCGGCGTTGGCGGGATTCGTGGCGCCCATGATTTCACGGTATTTGGCAACCGCGTCATTGCCTTCCAGCACCTGCATCACAATTGGGCCGGAGGTCATGAACTTAACCAGGTCCTTGTAGAACGGCCGCTTGGCATGAACCGCGTAGAATTTCTTGGCATCGGCCTGCTTCCACTTCACGCGGCGCTGGGCGATGATGCGGAGACCCGCGCCCTCGATCTTGGCGTTGATGGCGCCCGTCAGATTGCGCCGTGTTGCGTCCGGCTTGATGATCGAAAAGGTGCGTTCAATGGCCATAATAATCCCTGTGTTTTGAAATGAATTGGGCCGCCTTTTAGGGGCGGCCCGTGATAGTTGCAAGGCAGAAGTGCTATTCCTCGAGTTCGCCGAAGACAGCAGTTCCGCGGCTTACGGAGACCCGGCGATTTTCCTGTTCGGCCTCAGCGGTTGGAATTTTCAGGTAGCGCTCGCCATAGCCCACGGTTTTCAAGTTTTGGGCCGGAATAACGTAGTAAGTGGTGAGCGCCTTCTTGATTGCCGCGGCACGCTGGCGCGACAGGGCCTGATTGCTGGCATCGGAACCTACCGCGTCGGTATGGCCTTCGATCAGGAAAATCTCGCGCGGATGCTTGCCCAAGATGCGCTCCATGATTTCACCCAGGCGATCGAGATTGGCCACCTCTTCGGCGCGGACAAAGGCTTCATTAAAGCCAAAATGCACGGTGTCGATTTCGATGCGTGGCAGAGCCTCGCGCAGAGTTGGAGAAGCTTCAACTTCCTCGACCGTGTAACGGCGGTCGAGTTTCTTGCGCGGCGCGGCGACGAGAACATCTTCCAATTCCTCATCATCTACTTCGGCGGCATAGACGTCGTCCTGCTGCTGGTCCGGATCATACTCATCGTCCAGCTCGATTTCATATTCTGCGTCCTGGAGTTCGGCCTGGCGCTGGCGCCGTTCCCGCATGAGCCGCCGCTGCAGCAGGGCCTCATCGCGCTCCATGATTTCACGCCAGTATTCGCGCTGCCCGTCCTCGTAACGCTGGTCTACGGAGGACTGGCGGTAAACCTCAAGGCGGCGGCGCAGTTCGTAGTCCTGCAACTCGTCGGACGGACGGCGATCATTCAACACAATCTCGATATTAAACGTATAGTCCTTCTTATCGATTTTTGATGGCTTGACGGGCGGCGCATCGGGTGCGGGCTGGCTAGTAGCTTCTTGCTTTGGCGGTTCAACCTGCTCCTTCACTGCCACGCGGTTGCGCAATACTTCGCGCTCAGCCCGCAACTTCTTGCGGAGTGCCTGCTCGGTTTTGCGTGACAGTTCATTGCCGGCCATCAGCTCACGAATGCCATCAAGCCTTTTGCGCAGATCCTCATCGGAAAGCTTGTCGGCGGGTGTTGGGTCCTCAAGAAAAATCCTGGCCTTGGCCTCGGCTTCGGGAACTGCCACGTTTCCATCCAGTTGCTGGGTCTGCTTGGTGTCGACGGCGGCGGCCGGGGGCTGGGGCTCAACAGCGGGTGCTGCCTGTTCGACCGGTGCAACTTGCTCAACCGGCGCAACTTGCTCAACCGGTGCAGCCTGCTCTACTGGTGGCTGCTCGGTGGTTTCTGGCGGCACCAGTGGATCTGGTACTTTCTGGGCCGCCTGCTCACGGGCAAGCATTTCAGCACGGACCGCCTTTACGATCTCGGCCAACTGAGCCTTGGTTTCCTTGGGCAGTTTTTTGGCCTTGGAGAATTGACGCGCCAGCTTGAAGCGGCTTTCCAGTTCATCTCCGCTCAGCTCTGCAAGGGGCCTTTGATCATTCAGAAGATTCGCCACGTCTGGTGGAATTTCCACAGGCTCTGGCGCGACAGCTTCGATAGGTTGCTCGGCTGGTTGCTCAACTGGCTGTTCTACAACGGGTTGTTCGACAGCGGGCTGTTCCGCAGGCTGGGCGGCCTGCTGTTCGCGGGCCGCTATTTCACCGCGTGCGGCCTGGGCGATGGCCTGGAGCTGATCGCGCACTTCCGGCGCGAGATTATCCATTTTCGAGAATTGGCGGGCTTGCTTGGCGCGGGCGCCTAGCTCATCGACTGAAAGCTCACTCAAGGGCCTTTGATCATTTAGCAGAACCAGAACCTCTTCCGGAATTTGGGGGGCTGCCACTTCGGCAGCAGGCTGCTCCTGCGCCGGGGCCTCCTGGGCAAGGGCCGGGGCCGCAAACAGGGCCAAAGCCATAAGACTGGCCGTCAGGGGTAGAAACTTCATGGGTCGCCTCCAAGTAATTGGCATGGATAATTACACGCCAGAACGCTAATTTCGCTGGGTGTCTAGAAACAGTATGCGGCAGAACTATGGGGTAATTGCGTATTCCTGCCACAAGTCTGAACGCCGGTTGACACGGTTTGTTCCGTGCCAGGCAAAATTAAAGCCTGCCAGCCTCGATGATGCGCTTCAGGAAAACCCGAGTGCGCTCCTCATTGGGTTCGCCAAAAAGTTGCTCAGGGGGCCCCTCCTCATGGACCACACCCTCATAAAGAAAGCACACTTTTGAGGCCACTTCGCGGGCAAAGCCCATTTCATGGGTGGCCAGCAGCATGGTCATGCCCTGTTTGGCGAGATCACGCACAATGTTCAGAACCTCGGAAACCAGTTCGGGATCGAGGGCAGAGGTGATCTCGTCCAGCAGCATGAGCTTTGGTTCCATGGCCAAGGCCCTGACGATGGCCACGCGCTGTTGCTGGCCACCTGAGAGGCGATCGGGGAAATCATGCGCCTTGACTTCCAGGCCAATGCGTTTGAGCAGAACCATGGCGCGCTCGTCGGCAGCACCCTGCTCCATTTTCAGGACCTTGGTGGGAGCCAGCGTGACATTTTCGAGCACACTCATATGGGGAAACAGGTTAAAGCTTTGAAACACAATGCCAACCTGTTGACGCAGCTTGTTCACGTCCACGCCGGGACCGGAAACCCGGTCATTCTCCAACCTGATTTCGCCACCTTGAATTTTCTCAAGCCCGTTGATGCAACGGAGGAGAGTTGACTTCCCACAGCCCGAGGGGCCGATGAGGCAGACCACCTGATGCTCGTTCACTTCCAGATTGATGCCGCGCAGCACGCGCACCGGGCCAAATTCCTTTTCAACATTTTTCATTTCTAGGAATGCCATGTCAGCCCCCTGCCCTGGTGCGGGCATTGTCGCGCTCGATGAGCTTGTCGACAAAGCGCGCCTGCGGAATGGTAATCAGTACAAAGAGGATTGCGACAATGGTCACGGCGGAAAGATTGAAGGCGTTGGAAGCTATGATGCGCGATTGGTTAAACGCGTCGATCACGCCCACCACCTGCACCAAGGCTGTGTCCTTCTGGAGGCCGATGAAATCATTCAGCAGCGGCGCCATGATGCGGCGCACGGCCTGGGGTATCACCACATAACGCATTGTTTGCATGTAGGAAAGGCCGAGGGAGCGGGCTGCCGAAACCTGGCTCCAATGGATGCTTTCAATACCGGCGCGATAGACTTCCGCCACATAGGCGCCATAGGTCAGGGTGAGGGCCAGCACGCACCACCAGATCACCGGAATGCGGGTTGCAGTTTTGACTTCCATGGGCGTCATTGCTGAAAGATCAACAAACATCCCTACAATTTTTGGAACGATGAGCTCGGGCAAGCCTGAAATGGGCAGGCCAAAACCAATTAGGTAGAGCGTGACGACGGCGGGCAAACCCCGGAATACATCACAGTAAATAATTGCCAGCGCACGAATGGGTTTTCCTGCCGGGCCCGGCATCATGCGGGCCAGCGCCACTATCAGCCCCCACACCAGCACTAGAATTTCAGCGATGACAAAAATGAAAATATTGTTGAGGAGGAACGCCCTTGTAACCAGCCACCATTTCTCGCTCATCAGGGGCAGGAAGAAAAATGTTTTGCCAACGGCCGCGTCATTGGTGAGAATGAAGCAAATGAAGGCAAGGGCCACGAGACCAAAACTGCCCCAGCCGAAAGTGAGCCAGGCGGAATCGCGCGCCTCCGCGGTGGCGATGCGCATTTCAGCGAGATCATTTTTTGAGTGCGCCGTGCGCGCAGCCGCTGCTTTCTTGAGTGCCCTCAGTGCCGGAAAAAATGTCAGGCACGCCAGGACAATGGCGAAGGCAAACACTAGTTCCCAGGCAAAACCGTAAAAATTGAGATTCCGCAAGGCGCCACGAACCAAGGCTGTGGCTCCAAAGGTCGCCAGAACACAGAGACCGGCGAACCACACGGCACTGACGCTGATGCGCGCGGCTTCATTCGGGATTTTTGTCGGAGTTTGAAGTTCGTCCAAAATCTTGCCTAAGCGCAAAGAGAAACCCCCGCCAATTCGGCGGGGGTTTGAGGTCAATGTTTATTCAAAGTATGGAATTGTCGCCGGGTCCTTGCCCCAGGCTGCGGCCAAATATTTGCCAGCAAGCTTGGCAATGGTACCGTCGTCAATCATCGACTGGATAATCTTGTCGATGGTGGCCGAATTTGCAGAGCCCTTTTCGTAAATCGCGCCATAGACTTCACCGGTTTTATACTGGCCAACGACCACGGATTTTCCTTCCGTATTCAATTGCTCCACAAGTGCTATGGAAGAATCGGTCATGGCCGCGTCAATCTGGCCAGCGCGAAGGGCGGTAAACATATCGCCCTGTTCTGGGTACATTTGCACGTTGGTCAAGCCCAACTTCTCTGTAGCAAAAGCAGCGCCGGTGGTTGCCTGTTGCAGTCCAATTTTAGCCGTCTTGATACTCGTGGCATCAACAGGAGCATCGGCCCGAGTGAGTACGCCAATGTCTGAGCTAAAATAGGGAATGGAGAAATCAACTACCTTCTTTCGGTCTTCAGTAATGGAAACCTGCGAGAGGGTAAGGTCATAACCGGAGGTCTGGCCAGCAACCAACGGATCCCACCCCACGTTCACCACCTCCAATTTGTCGAAGCCGGCACGCCAGGCAATTTCTGCGGCCATGCAGTATTCCATGCCGTCCTGGATGGCTTCCGGCGTATCGCCATTCCACCAAATTGGTGCTGGCAGATTAACCTGAACTGTGAGCTGTCCGGCTTTGGCAGGGCTTAAGATGGGGATCGATCCCCTCGTACCGGAAAGTTCACATTTGCCGATCATGTCCATGGACATGGCGGAAGTCGAAAGTGCCAGCGAAGCAGCAAGAGCAAGAAACATACGTTTGGAATGCGCCATTATGAACTCCCTGTTTTGGAGAGAAAAAACAAACATACACCGAAAAGGGGGATGGGCGGCAAGGGGGATAATTACCCGGTCCAGCCCAGGCCAGCGGCTACACAATTCATAGTCATGAGCAGCGGCAGGTTCAGGGTGCCATCGCGCTTGGACTCGCGGCTTTCGCGCAGCAGTTGGACCTGCCAAAGATTGGCACGGTCAACCATGGGACGCACGCGTTCAAAGCGCCGCCAGAGGCCCTGGAAGCGTTCGCAAAGGACTTTCTCACCGGTCAACTCCAGAATGGACCGGCTGGTGCGGCGATGTTCGTGGCTGATGACGGCGAAGATGCGTTCGGCGTCAACGCGATCAGGAACAAGTTCCGCGTACCTCTCGGCCACACGCATGTCCGCGAGGAAGAGCGATTTTTCAACTTCATCGACGGCCAATCTAAATCCGCGAGACTTGTTGAACATGTCACGGAGCAAGGTCAGGCCCTGAGGTCCGCGCGCCGCCAGGAAGTCATCGAGGGCATAACCCAGCCCATACCAGCCGGTGAGCAGGTGGCGGTTCTGGCTCCAGGCAAAAACCCAAGGGATGGCGCGCAAATCCTCAATGCCTTTGGCGCCGAAACGGCGCGCTGGACGGGAGCCCAACTTCAAGAGCGCCAATTCTTCGACGGGACTTGCGGCATGAAAATAAGTGAGCAAGGCCTTGTCTTCGGCCAAACGCCGATAGGCCTTGAAGGACAGGCTGGCTATTTCCTCAACTGCCTTTTGGTGCTCGGGATTAATGCGCAGTTCCGGTTCCTCACCGGATTTCAAGGTGTGAACCAGAATGCTTGAGGTCAGCACTTCCAGGTTATTCAGCGCGGTGCCGCGATTGGCAAATTTTGAGGAGACGACTTCGCCCTGCTCGGTCACACGCATGTGGCCGTTGATGGTGCCCGCCGGCTGGGCGGCGATGGCCCGGCCTGTTGGCGCGCCGCCGCGGCTTACGGAACCGCCACGGCCATGGAAGAAGCTGATGTCCACGCCCGCCTGCTTGCCAACGCGAATGAGCCGCCGCTGGGCTTCAAACAATTCGAAGCTGGCGCAGAAAAATCCGCCATCCTTGTTCGAGTCCGAATAGCCCAACATGATTTCCTGACGCCCGCCATTGTCGCCAATCGACTTCTTCACCACCTCGGTGGCCAGAAGTTCCTTCATGATGGCAGGTCCGGCGCGCAAATCATCGATGGTTTCAAAGAGCGGTACGATGCGAAGTCTGCAGCTTTCACTGCTGGTATCATCGCGGAACAGGCTGCAGTATTTTGCCAAAAGATAAAGGCCAAGGACATCATCAGCACTGCGCGTCATCGACAGAATGAAGGTGCCGATGGATTGCGGGTCGGGCCCGTCCACAATTTCGCGGATAAGGTAGAGAAGGTCGAGCAGTTCGCGCGTTTCTTCGGATACACCAAAGAAATTGGGCAGGAAGCCCATGGGTTTGTTGAGTTCATTCAAAATCCATGAGGACCATTCGGCACTTCCCACTTTCGGGGCCGGTTCCTTGGCGACCGGATTCATCTTGTGCCAGATTTCCTGCAGCACGCGGTTGATCACCGTGGTGTTTTGGCGGATATCGAGGCTTACGGTGCGGAATCCGAAAATCTCTGCTTCCCAACGCACTGGCCGCACCAGGGTTGCGGCAATCGTCACCGCCTTCATGTCAACGAGAGCATGCTCGGCAGCGGCGAGTTCAGCAATGAACTCCGTAACATTGCGGAAAGGCGTTGCAACCGGCATTTCCTTCAGGCGAAGCCTCAGAGCACTGAAGAATTGCCGGAATGGCTCCTGCGGGTTGCGCTGCCTGATGATTTCGCCCTGCCCGCAGGCTTCCAGTTGCAGCGCCAGCCTTTCGGTGAACTCCGCCGGAAATTTCACTTCATTGCCGCTGAGCGAGATGAGATGAATCAAATCACCGAGGCGCTTTTCAAGTCGCTCAACCGCTGCTCGCCGATTCTCCTTGAGAGCGTTGCGCGTGGTGGCCACGGTCACGAAAGGATTGCCATCGCGGTCGCCGCCAATCCAGGAGGAAAATTTCAGGGGCGGGCGCACGCGGCTGGGTAATTCCGGATAGTGCCGTTGCAGGGCGGATTCCATGAGATCACAGAGCGATGCGGTGCGGTCAAACAGGGCTTCGCGGAAAAAATGCAGGCCCCAGGAAATTTCTGATTCAACCGTGGGCTTTTCGATCCTGATTTCACCGGTCATCCAGAGCAAATCGATTTCATTGCGCAGGAGCTCAACCAGGGCCTTGCGTTCGCGGGGCGTCCAGCGCGGGCTTTCAAGCTCATAGAGCTTCAAATAAATGCGGCGATGGATTTCAAGCACGGTCACACGCTTGGCTTCAGTCGGGTGCGCGGTGATGGTGGGCTGAACATCGATGGTGTCCAGGGCCTTCTGCACGGTTTCAGGCGCTACACCGAAGGACGCGACCTGGGAGAAGGCGTGGGAGAGCGAACCTGTCACCACATCGGGTCCGCCCTGTTTTTCAAACTGGCGGCGATTGCGAATGGCGGCGTTTTCCTCGGCAATGTTCAAGAGCTGAAGCCAGATGCCGATGGCCTGGAGGGCGTGCTCTATGAGATGGGGTGGAATGCCCGCTGCTTCTTCCGGCTCATCGATGACACTCAGAACGGCGGGTTCGCGCAGCCGAATGACCTGGCGCAGGAGGTCGCGCAGCATGACCGTGATTTCGTCAATGTAGGCGCTGTCTTCGGCGGCCGCCAAAACCGGCTTATCCATCTTGCCTGTTCCCATTTGAGTGGCGCACCTCACGCCGTGCTTGCAATTTGTGCAGCGCAACATTGTTCCTGTCAATGTGATAATGTGGGTTCCCCCGTCCTCTTTCTCCCGCTAGAACGCCGCTCCATGTTACAAATCAACAATCTCACCTTTCGAATCGGCGGAAGGCTCCTACTGGAGGGGGCTTCGGCCTCCCTGCCCGATGGCCACAAGGTTGGCCTGGTGGGACGGAACGGCACCGGAAAATCCACGCTTTTGAAGCTTATCCTTGGTGATCTCATCTCGGAGGCGGGTTCGGCCAGCGTCCCCAAAAACGCCCGCATCGGCACCGTGGCACAGGAAGCGCCGGGGGGTTCCGAGAGCCTGCTAGATACGGTTATGGCGGGTGACAAGGAGCGGGAAGCCCTGCTGGCGGAAGCCGAGACAGCCACGGATCCACACCGCATTGCGGAAATTCAAATCCGGCTCGCCGATATTGATGCCCATTCGGCCCCGGCGCGGGCGGCCATCATTCTGGCGGGCCTTGGCTTCAATGAAGAAACACAGAATGGCCCCTGCTCTGCCTTGTCTGGCGGCTGGCGCATGCGGGTGGCTTTGGCCGCGGCATTGTTTGGTGCTCCCGATGTGCTGCTGCTCGACGAGCCAACCAACTATCTCGACCTTGAAGGCACGATCTGGCTCAAGAGCTATATCCGTGATTATCCGCACACCATTCTGCTGGTGAGCCATGACCGTGATCTTTTGAGTGAGGCCGTTGATTCAATCCTGCATCTCGATCAGGGCAAGCTCACGATCTATGTGGGCAACTACGATAATTTCGAGCGCCAGCGCCGCGAGAAGCAGGCACTCACCCTGAAGATGAAGAAGAAGCAGGACGAACACAGGGACCATGTTATGGCCTATGTGGATCGCTTTCGTTACAAGGCTTCCAAGGCTCGGCAAGCGCAAAGCCGGCTGAAGGCTCTGGCGAAGCTTGAACCTATCGCCGATGTGGTGGAAAACCGCGTCGCCCCCTTCCTGTTTCCAAATCCGGAGCGGGCATTGGCACCGCCCCTCGTGCGATGGGACAAAGCCTCCGTTGGCTATGGTGGAGACAAGCCTGTTCTGAAGAATATCACGCTGCGGCTTGATCCCGATGACCGGATTGCGCTTTTGGGTTCCAACGGGAACGGCAAATCGACTTTTGCGAAATTGCTGTGCGGGAAGCTGCAGGTTATGGGCGGTGAAATGCGCCATCCGCCGCGCATCACCATGGGCTACTTCGCCCAGCATCAATTGGATGAACTGTCGGAAGACCTCTCGCCGTATGAATACATTTCTTCGCTCATGCCCGATGCAACGGTTTCACAGCGACGCGCCAAGATCGGTGCGGCGGGTTTCGGCGCGGCCCTTGCTGATTCAAAATGTTCAACACTTTCCGGCGGTGAAAAAGCGCGTCTGCTGTTCATGCTGGCCACTTTTCACGGTCCACATATCCTCATTCTCGACGAACCGACCAACCATCTCGATGTGGACAGCCGCGAGGCGCTCATCATGGCGATCAATGACTATGAAGGGGCCGTCATTCTTATAAGCCATGACCGGCATATCATTGAAACCTGCGCTGACAGCTTGTGGCTTGTACGGGATGGGACAGTGAAGCCGTTTGATGGCGACATGGATGAATATACGGACATTGTTTTAGGCCGTGCACCAACTGCGAAAAAAATAGAAAAGGCCGTGGCCCCTGCGGTAAAGCCGCTCAAAAAACTCATGACTCCGGTCATCAAGAAAAAGATTCAGGAACTTGATCTCAAGATGTTGAAGATCAAGGACAAGATCATACTGCTTGAGCAGGCACTCGCCGATCACACAATTTATGCGCAGGAACCCAAAAAAGCGGCGGATTTTGCCCGGCTGAAAAGCAAATTTGAATCGGAACTTGAGCGCGAAGAAACCTACTGGCTTGAGCTGCATGAGGGCACATTGAATGCTTGATCTCACGGGTACGTGGTTCGGCTATCTCAGCCTTTTGATATTTGTGGTTGCCTATATCCTGGTGATCCTCGAAGAAACCACGCAACTGCGGAAATCAAAGCCGGTGCTCATGGCGGCGGGGTTGATCTGGGCTTTGATCGGCATGGCATATGCGGCGGCTGGCATGGGCGAAAAGGCAGAAGAAGCGGCACAGCATGTGATTTTGGAATATGGCGAGTTGTTCCTGTTTCTGCTTGTGGCGATCACCTATGTGAACACGCTGGAAGAGCGCCGCGTATTTGATGTTCTGCGAGTGAAACTAACCTCCAGGAATTTATCGTATCGCAAACTATTCTGGCTTACCGGCATCTTTGCTTTTTTTCTTTCCAGCGTTCTCGACAATCTGACGACAGCTCTGATCATGGGCGCGGTGGCCCTGGCTATCGGGACGAAATCACCTAAATTTATCGCGGTCTCCTGCATCAGCATCGTGGTAGCCGCCAATGCGGGCGGGGCTTTTTCGCCCTTCGGCGACATCACAACCCTCATGGTCTGGCAGAAGAACAAGCTTACGTTCTTTGAGTTCCTCGTACTTTTCATCCCATCTCTCATAAACTGGCTGGTTCCCGCACTGGTGATGCAATTTGCCATTCCGGGTGAAACTCCTGAAGCGGGACATGAAACTGTGCGCGCCAAGCCAGGGGCCAACGGCGTTATCGTACTCTTTGCGTTGACCATTGCGACGGCCGTTGCCTTCCGGAATTTCCTGCATCTGCCGCCGGCGTTGGGAATGATGTTGGGCCTTGGCTACTTGCAGGTGTGGTCCTATTTCCTGCAGCGCAAGGGTACGCGTCTTGGAGATGGCGACATGGTGCTCAATTCCTTCAAGCAGATCGAGCGGGTTGAATGGGACACGCTGCTGTTCTTCTTCGGCATCATATTTGCCGTCGGAGGCCTTGGCGTGTTGGGCTATCTCGCAATGGCCAGCCAGTATCTCTATGTCGACCTTGGCCCGACAATTGCGAACGTCGCCATTGGCGTTTTGTCAGCAGTCGTCGACAACATCCCACTCATGTTTGCGGTGCTCACCATGAATCCGGTGATGAGTGATGGCCAGTGGCTGCTCATTACGCTCACAGCGGGCGTTGGCGGAAGCCTTCTATCCATCGGCTCAGCGGCAGGCGTTGCGCTCATGGGGCAAGCACGCGGGCACTATACGTTCTTCAGTCACTTGCGGTGGAGTTGGGCCATCGCGCTGGGATATGCGGCGAGCATCTTCGCGCACCTGTTTATCAACTCGGCACTGTTCTGAGATGAACGACCAATCGGCTCTCTCGCGATTCATCAATCATGAAGCCACGGCGGGATTGGTCCTCGTTGTTGCCGCAGCCGCAGCGCTTGTGGTCACCAATATTGGCTACGCTGAATCCTACGACTATTTCCTCGAACTTCCAGTCTCGGTTCAAATCGGCCCTATCGAGCTGAACAAGGCCTTGGTTCACTGGGTCAACGACGGTCTCATGGCCATTTTCTTTTTTCTCATTGGTTTGGAGATCAAGCGCGAAGTCCTGCAGGGCAACCTTTCGTCGCGCGAACAGATTATCCTTCCTGCCATGGCAGCACTTGGCGGCATGGCAGTTCCTGCCCTGATTTATTCCTATATCAACTGGGGCACTTCCTCCATCGGCGGCTGGGCCATTCCCGCGGCCACGGATATCGCGTTTGCGCTTGGTGCATTGGCGCTCGTGGGTGCGCGCGTACCGTTGTCGCTGAAAGTCTTCTTGCTGGCGCTGGCCACTCTTGACGATCTCGGCGCCATTGTAATCATCGCCATTTTCTACGCGTCAGACCTCTCTCTCATCGGGCTGGGTCTGGCAGGCATTGCGTTTACCGGTCTGATCATTCTCAATCGGTTGCGGGTAGACAGAACCGCACCCTATCTGTTCTTCGGTCTTGCAATGTGGGTGTTTGTCCTGGAGTCCGGGGTCCATGCCACGCTGTCGGGCGTTGCGCTGGCAATGACCATTCCGCTCTTGCGCAGTGATGGATCGGGCTTCATCCATGCGCTGGAAGAAGGCCTTCACCCCTATGTGAAATTCCTTATCCTGCCGCTCTTTGCCTTCGCCAATGCGGGCATTCCCTTAAACGGTCTGTCATTGGATTCGCTCACGGCACCGGTCCCGCTTGGCATTGCCTCGGGGCTGGTTTTTGGCAAGCCCATTGGCATTCTGCTCGCCGTCGCCGCCTGTACGACGCTTGGCCTGTCACGTTTGCCGGAACATACAAGTTGGATTCAAATGGTTGGTGTTGGCTGTCTTGCGGGCATCGGCTTCACCATGAGCCTGTTTATTGGAACACTGGCGTTTGATTCACCCATTGAAATTGATGCGGTGCGCATAGGCGTGATCACGGGATCAATCATCACTACTCTATTGGGCCTTTCAGTGTTGTGGCTGGGTTCGAGGAAATCGGCGCCCTAAAACCATCTTATTCTCCGGCCTTCGACTTGTTTTGCCAGCGATGGTTTTCGTCCTGCTGCCAGTAGGAAATTTCGTGCCCCTCTGCTTTCAGCCGTTTCCAATCCGCGCGCGCGGCAGCCACTGCGGTTTCATCGCGCCCATCAAACAGAATGGCGGCACGGGTGAGGCCCGAAACATCGCCAACCACCGCTCCCTCGATGAAAAATCGCACAGTCGCATTGTTGGGACTATCGGTGTCCGCGGTCAGCCAGATTGGTTGCTTGTCCGCCTTGCCGTCGGCCTTCGTGCCGTGTGCCAGAAACACGTCGGCCTCACTCTTCCATAGGAGCTCCGAAACTTCTTCGACCCTATCTTCCTTGCCGATTTGCACCACACAACGCCAGCCGCGTTCCAGGGCCTTTGAAAGTTGCCCGGGAAGCACCTGCTCCCAGGGCTTGTGTTCGAGGTGGTAAAACATGATTTCGGCCACGGCCCGTTTCACCCCAGGCGGCTGGCCAAGGCAAGCCGGAAAGTTTGGATTCGGCGATTTATCGCGCTAATGTCCGGCGGGGCTACTGTGGGGAGACTGGGCGATGAGAGCACTCTTGGGGCTGGCCGCGATGGGCCTGATTTTGGCAACAACATCGGTGAATGGCGCGAGTTTGTGCAACTGCTGCGCAAGTGGTGTGGCCGAGAGTTGCAGTGCGGTGTGTGCCAGCGCCAAACCGGCGCCCGGCAAGTGTATAGCCATGGTGGATTATGGGGGCGAGGCAACAATCGCAGATGGCGTAAATCCACTCTACGATACTTCCCTTCGCAGCATCTCTTTCGAGGATGCCGGACGACAGCAGTTGGAAAGCTTCCGGAAGCTTCTGGAAACGGCTCGGCGCGGACTTGAGAAAGACCGCAAGGCGTCAAAGAGCGACTTCCGAAAGCACAGGATTGATGAGGCTGGTTTCAAGGCAAATACCCAGCGCTATGAAGATGCGGTCGTCAATTATTATTGGGGACTGCGGGCCTACCGGGACCGCCTTTCAGCGGTCCCGAGACAGTGAAGCTTTACGCCCCTCACGCCAGCGCAGGATAATCAATATAGCCCTTGGCGCCGCCGCCAAACAAAGTGGCGAAGTCGGGTGCGTTCAACTCTGCGCCCTTGCGGAACCTTGCGACAAAATCTGGGTTGGCCAGTGCCCATTTTCCAATTGGCACAACGTCTGCCAGGCCAACCTCGACGTCTTCACCCAGCGCTTCCCGGCTGCGCTTGGTCCGCAAGAGGAGAAGTGAACTGGACCAATTCTTCCGGATATCCTTTGCAAGTGCTTCGTCACCATCGTGGATGAAGTGCAGATAGGCGAGCTTAAGCTTGTCGAGTTTTGCAACAAGGTAACGGTAGAGTTCCGGTCCTTCTTCGCCTTCAACCAAGCCACCAAGCGGCATGGCGGGGGAAATCCGGAAGCCTGTCCGCTCCGGGCCAATCTCGTCGGCAATGGCAGTTGCCACCTCGATGGCAAAACGGGCACGGTTCGCGATCGAACCACCGTACTCGTCGGTGCGCAGATTGGCGTTGGGTGCCAGGAACTGCTGGATCAAATAGCCATTTGCGCCGTGAATCTCGACACCGTCTGCGCCGGCTACAATCGCACGCCTGGCCGCATGGCGGAAATCCTGCACGGTCGCCTTGATCTCTTCGGCGGTCAGGGCACGTGGTGTTGGGGCATCCTGCATGCCCGTCGGGGTGAACATCTGCTGGCCGGGAGCCACCGCTGAAGGGGCGACCGGCTGCCGGTGGTGGGGGGTGTTATCCGGGTGAGACATCCGTCCCACATGCATCAACTGGATGAATATCCTGCCGCCTGCCTTATGGACGGCCGAAGTCACCTTTTTCCAGCCCGCGACATGGGCATCGGTGTAGACTCCGGGTGTGGTTGTATAGCCCTGGCCGTCGTCAGAAGGCTGTGTGCCTTCCGTTATCAGAAGGCCAAGCGAGGCTCTCTGCGCATAATATTCAGCTGTAAGATCGCCAGGTGTTCCGTCCGGCTTGGCACGGCTTCTGGTCATCGGTGCCATGGCAAAACGATGCGGCAGCGTGATATTTCCGAGTTTAATGGAGTCCCAAAGACTATTCATGACAGGTTCCTTTGCGTGCGGGTTGAACTCCCAGAGTCCAGTTGCTATTTGTTCTCTGGTATAGTATTGTAACCAGCACTACATATGAAACTCTTATTTGTAACACAAGAAGGCACAATTATGAAACCAGGTACCCTAAATGATAGTGGCGATTGCCGCGCCGTGGCGGACGTGCTGGCGCGCATCGGTGACAAGTGGACGGTCTATATTGTGGGACTCCTGTCGAAAGGGCCCATGCGCTTCAATGAAATCCGGCGCGCGGTGACCGCCATTTCGCAGCGCATGCTGTCGCTTACCCTGCGCGGGCTGGAGCGCGATGGGCTGGTGACGCGCACGGTGTTTCCAACCATACCGCCACGCGTCGATTATGAATTGACAGAGGTGGGCCGCACGCTCATTGCCCCTCTGAGGCAAGTTGGTTCATGGGCCATCGCCAATCGCGATTACGTAGAAGGTGCGCGCGCGAAGTTCGATGCCGCCAACGCGGGCAGCAAAACGGCAGAGGCATTGGGTCGTCGTCGGACTAACGCACTACCCAAAAACTCGGCATTTGCATCCAGCAGTTCTCCGCCACTGGCGGAGTGAATTACTTCTCGTAGTGCTCGGCCACCAGGTGATTGAGCAGCCGCACGCCCCAGCCTGAGGCCCAGCTTTGGTTGATTGGGGACTTGATGGAATCCATCGCGGTTCCGGCTACGTCGAGATGGGCCCAGGGCACCTTGTTCACGAAGCGCTGGAGGAATTGTGCGGCGGTAATGGAGCCCGCATTGCGGCCGCCGATGTTTTTCATATCGGCCACGTCGTGGTCAATCAGCTTGTCATATTCAGCGGTCAAGGGCATGCGCCAGACTTTTTCGCCGGTGGCGTTGCCGGCCTCCGAAAGGCGCGTGGACAATTCATCGTTGTTGGAAAACAGACCTGCGTGTTCCTTGCCGAGCGCCACGAGTATTGCGCCTGTCAACGTGGCCAAATTCACCATGAATTTTGGCTTGAAACGGTTCTGAACATACCAAAGGACATCGGCGAGAACGAGCCTGCCTTCGGCGTCAGTATTGAGTACGGCAATGGTTTGGCCCGACATGGACTTCACCACATCGCCGGGGCGCTGGGCCTTTCCGTCAATCGCATTCTCGACAATACCAATGGCGCCGATGGCATTCACCTTTGCCTTGCGTTTGGCGAGCGCCAGCATCAATCCCGTCACACAGGCAGCGCCGCCCATATCGCCTTTCATATCTTCCATGCCAGCGGCGGGCTTTATGGAAACGCCACCAGTATCGAAAGTGACACCTTTGCCCACGAAGGCCACTGGCTTATCGCCCTTCTTGCCGCCATTCCACTTCATGACAACAAGGCGGGCCTCATGGGGCGAGCCTTGCGCCACGCCGAGCAAAGCTCCCATGCCCAGTTTTTTCATTTGTGCCGCATTCAGGATTTCAACTTCCACTCCGCTCTTGCTCAGCGCTTTGGCGCGGGCCGCAAACTCGATGGGGAAAAGAATATTGGCGGGCTCATTCACGAGATCGCGGGCGAGATGAACGCCTTCACGGACGGCGCCGAAGGGTTCAAAGGACTTCTTCGCTTTCGATGCTTCAGATGACAAAATTGTTAGCTCATCGATTGCGCCATTCTTTTCAGGTTTCTTGGTTTTGTAGCGGTCAAAGCTGTAAACGCGAAGGCTGGCGCCGGAAGCGATGAGGACCGCGGCCTGGTCCGGTTTCAGCTTCGATTTGGCTGGCAGTTCTACGGCAATGCCGGCCGCTTTCGCCTTCGCGGCCTGCAAGGCCCCGGCAATGACGCCGCCGAGCAATTCCACTTCTTTTTCTCCTAATGAGTCAGCGGAGCCCAACCCTATAATAAAAATGCGGTCAAAGCCCCCGCCTGGCGCCAGACAGTCCAGAACAGAATCACGCTTTCCGTCAAATTTCGCAGCCTTTATAGCTTTCGACAGGTGTCCGTTAGTGCGCTTGTCGGCGAGGGTTCCCGAAGGGAACAGTTTTCCACCCTCCTCAGCCAGAACAACAAGGATTCCAGATTTGGGCAAGGCGGCATCGGCGAAATTGATTTTCATGATTTATTCCATTGATTTGCTTGCGCAATTGCTTAGCCGCTTCGGCCACGGTGTTCAACAGAAAGACATTCCCAAGGCCGCCACAATCGCGCCTTTTCAAGGACAATTTGACTCCACAAAACGTTAGAATTCTTTGCTTCACGGCGCCTGTGAAACCGGTTATGAAAGTGTAACGTATTGTGATTGATTTGGCAGGAAACGTGAGAGCCGCAACGATTCCGAGGAAATTGGCGTTTAGTGCGGGGGCCATGATCTCTCGCGGGAGCCTCTTGGTCTGGGTGAGTCTTGTTGCCTTGCTCGTGGCGGCGCCGATTTCCCAAGCCATCGTCAACAAGGAATTCATCAAACCTATCACCAAGAAGCCTGCGGCCGGCACGCGTGTGAATGTCGAAGCTGATCGCATCGCTTTTGACGCCAAGAGCAGGATTGCCACTGCCACTGGTACGGTGCGGCTCACTTATGGTCCTTACGTTTTGGTGGCCACCAAAATTGTCTATAATGAAGCCACCGACGACTTCAAGGCCAATGGTTCGGTTGAGCTGCGAGAGCCCAATGGCAATATTCTGCAGGCTGAAACTGCCGAGTTGCATAACAAATTCAAGGAGGGCTTCGCCAAGCACGTGCGTGCACTTCTTACCAATGATGTGACGATTACGGCTGATTACGTCACGCGGCAAGAAAACGGCATCACGGTTTATGAGCATGCAAGCTATACGGCGTGCAAGGACTGCACCGCGAACGGCGGTGCACCGCTTTGGGAAATTACCACGACAAAAACCGTCCACGATGAAAACGCAAAAAATCTTTACCACACAAATCCTACGCTTAGATTTGGGGGCGTGCCGGTTGCCTGGCTGCCTTACGCGGAGATGCCGGACCCCACTGTCACGCGGCGCAGCGGATTTCTCCTGCCGACTTTTCATAGCGGCGATGTTTACGGCATCGGGGGCACCACACCCTATTTCCTGGAGCTGGGCCGCAGCGCCGATGTTACCTTCAATCCACGGTGGACCACGCTGCAAGGCCCCGTGGCAGATGTGGATTTTCGCCAACGCCTGAAATCCGGCAGCTACAATGTCCATGGCTACGGTGTTTATCAGTTTACTGACGTTGCGCCACCGGGCAATGAAACCTTGCGCGGAGCGGTAAAGACGGTTGGCGGTTTCCGGCTGAATGACACATGGGACTGGGGCTGGGACGGCACGCTGACCAGCGATAAAACCTTCCTCAGCGACTATGATTACGATGACGGATCGCTGGCAACCAGCAAGCTCTATTTAACCGGCATGGAAGACCGGAGTTACTTTTCTGCCCAGGCGCTGCATTTCAGGACCTTGTCATTAGTTGAAGATCAAAGCACCATCCCCACGGCCCTGCCCTATATCAATTCGGAGTACACACTTGAACAGGCCGTGCTTGGTGGTGAACTGAGTTTTGATTTCAGCGCCTACTCGCTTTCGCGAGACGATCCGGAAATACCCTTTACAACGATCAATCACGGCACCGACCAAACCCGCGCCGTAAGCAACATCAATTGGCAAAAGCAAATGACGACGGGCGTTGGGCAGGTGATTACACCTTTTGCCAGATTGCGCAGCGATCTCTACATCACCAGCAATGTGCCCGATCCTACTGCGGTCGGCGGGTTTCGCGAAAGTGAAACGACGGGCCGGGTACTGCCTTCAGTTGGCGTGGATATCCGCTGGCCGTTCATTGCCTCCTACAATTTTGGGCAGAGCATCATAACGCCTGTGTTCCAGGCCATTGCCGCCACGGATGAAACGGATGAAGAAAAAATCGGCAATGAAGATGCCATAAGTGTGAATTTTGACAACAGCAGCCTGTTCCTGCAGGACCGCTTCACCGGCCAGGACCGCTATGAGGGCGGCACCCGCGCCAATGTTGGCCTTCTCTATTCCTTCCTGGGCGAGAACGGCGGCTTTGCGCGGGTAAGCCTTGGCGAGTCGTTTCATATCGCCGGCGAGAACAGTTTCGGATTGGGCTCGGGGCTTGATGGCACCGAGTCTGATCTCGTTGGCGCCATCGTATTCCAACCATGGGATAATTTGGGGTTTTCCTATCAGGCGCGGGTGGAGGAGGATCTATCTGACATCAATGTTCAAGAAGCATTTGCAAACTTCAGCTTGAACCGGTTTTCAGGCTCACTTGGCTATGTATTTCTTGACAGTGAGCCAAGTGCCGGCCGCGTTGATGACATCGAACAAATCGAAAGCGATGCCAGTTTCAGATTTACCGAAGCCTGGAGCCTGTTTGGCGGCATGAAGTACGATCTGGAAAATAACGTTTTCATGAGCAAATCAGCCGGCATTGCCTTCGACTGCGACTGCATGAGCGCGAAATTGACATATTCGGAATCCAACACAACGGACGTGAGCGACACATTAGATCGCTCGCTTAAGCTTTCCGTTGAGTTGCGTACAATTGGCCGTACCGATTTTTCTGCTGGCCTCTAAGTGAGAAATTAATGACGAAGCCTTTTTATTGCCTCGCGGTTTTTCTGTGTGCGTTGTGTTTATCCGGCGGCAGCCAGAATTTTTCCCATGCAGCAGGTGATCAGGGCATTGTGGCCACCGTCAACGATGTTCCAATTACCAGTTTCGATATTGACCAACGTTTGCGGCTCCTGGAAATTTTGGGTAACAAGCAGGAAGGCGCCAGCGCGCGCAAGAAAGCGTTGCAGGCGATGATTGATGAAGTCATCAAAATCGCGGAAGCCAAGAAGTACAAAGTTAATGCCACGGACAAGCAGCTTGAAGAACAGTTGCGGCGCATTGCAAAAGGCCTGAATACCGATGGCCCGGGGCTTCGCGCAAAGCTGGATTCGCAAGGAATTGCCGTAAGCTCATTGACACAATATTTGGCCGCGCAAATTGCATTTGCCCGCATATTGGGAGGCAAATACCAGGTCAAGATAAAGGTGGAGCCTGCGGAAGTTGACAGGAAGTATGACGAAATAAAGCAGGGTCTTGAGAAAAAAGTCAGCACCATCATGAATGACCCACGCATGAAAGCGGTACAGGTTTACAGCATTCTTGAAATCGACTTGCCGGTTGAGTCGGCTGATGACGCGATGCTCCTTCAGGCCCGAGCAATTGAAGCAAGCCAGTTGATCAAGAATTTCAAAGGCTGCAACACTGCGCGCGAGGCGGCTTCCGGAATTTTCAATGTCAAGATTGGAAAGCCAATTGATGCGGTCGCAGCGAAAATTCCCAAGTCGCTAAAGGAGGCCCTTGACAAGGTTGGCCCGGGCAAAGCCATGGGACCAGCACGCGGGGCAAAGGGCATCCAGGTTATTGGCTTCTGCGGCAAGCGGACCTTTCAGCCACCCAAGCCAAAGTATGAGCTGCCCACCAGGGAGCAGGTCGAAGCGGCCGTATCAAATGAGAAGTACGATGCTGCCGAGAACAAATACATGAAAATAATGCGCAAGACGGCTTTGATCGAGTATAAAGATCCAACCTACGCGCAGCCTTGAGCGATGGGGCAAACCGCACAAAACACCAGACCCATTGCGCTTACATGCGGAGAGCCCGCAAGTGTGGCTCCGGAAATCACCGCGAAAGCCTGGCTCGCTCTGCGTGATGTGAGCGACGCCGCGTTTTTTCTGATCGGTGATTGCGACTATCTTAGCAGCCGTTCCTCGATAGCGGGAATTTCAATTGAAACCACAATAATTTCCGACCCCCGCGAGGCGTCCGGGAAATTTGCCATGGCCTTGCCGGTCCTGCACCGGCCCGTAATGGTTCACCCCAGACCAGGCGTCATTGATCCCGCTACGGCGAAAAGCGTTATCGCAGCCATTGATGAGGGCGTTTCGTTGGTCATGGCTGGAGACGCCGCAGGCCTTGTCACCAATCCCATTCAGAAGGAAGCGCTCTATTCCGCCGGCTTCAGGCACCAGGGCCATACGGATTATCTGGCAGCACTCGCAAGCAAGAATGGCCAGAGAGCGCAGGAGGTGATGATGCTGGTCGCCAAAGGCCTTCGCGCTGTTCCGCTGACGGTTCACATCCCTTTCAAGGACGTGCCAGCAGCCCTAAGTACAGGCATGATTGCTGCGCAGGCCCGTGTTGTAGCCAATGATTTGCAGAAGTATTTTGGAATTGCGCAGCCGCGCCTCGCGTTCACAGGGCTTAATCCCCATGCGGGCGAGAACGGCACCATGGGAAGAGAGGAACAGACGATCATCATCCCGGCGATAAACCAGCTGCGCGCCGAAGGTCTGAACGTTGCGGGACCGCTTCCGGCTGATACGGCGTTTCATGAGGAAGCGCGCGTAACCTATGATGCCATTCTCTGCATGTATCATGACCAAGCCCTGATTCCGGTGAAGACCCTGGATTTTCACGGCGGGGTCAATGTCACTCTTGGCCTGCCTTTCATCCGCACCTCGCCGGACCACGGCACGGCGCTCGGCATTGCAGGCACGGGAAAAGCCAATCCGCAAAGCCTTATCGCAGCGCTGAAACTTGCTGGCGAAATGGCGGCCCATGTCCGTGGCTGAAGATGGGCTGCCGCCACTTCGCGAGGTCATTGCGCGGTATGACTTGGGTGCGAAGAAAAGCCTGGGTCAAAATTTTCTTTTCGATTTGAATCTCACGCGGCGCATTGCCCGCAGTGCAGCGCCACTGGAAGGTTTCACAATAGTCGAAGTTGGCCCCGGTCCGGGCGGGCTCACGCGGGCGCTATTGATGGAAGGTGCGGAACGTGTTGTAGCAATTGAACGTGATGAGCGAACCCTGCCTGCGCTTGCAGAAATCTCGGAGGCTTATCCAAACAGGCTCAGTGTAATCGCGGAGGATGCCCTCGCCATAAACTGGCCGGCAGTTGTTTCGGGCCCCGCAAAAATTGTTGCCAACCTGCCCTACAACGTCGCCACCATCTTGCTTACCGGCTGGCTTTCGCAAACCGGCTGGCCACCGTGGTTTTCATCGCTGACCCTTATGTTCCAAAAGGAAGTGGCCGAACGGATAGTGGCAAGGCCCGGAGGCAAGGACTATGGCAGGCTTTCGGTTTTGTGCCAATGGCTCTGTGAGGTGAAGAAACAATTTGATGTCAATCGCAGTGCGTTCACGCCTGCTCCCAAGGTCACATCCAGCATCGTTCAACTCGTTCCAAGGCGGGCTTTCGAGATTTCCTGTGATGTGAAGGATCTGGAAAAAGTAACCGCTGCCGCTTTCGGCCAGCGAAGGAAGATGCTGCGCTCAAGCCTGCGCGGGGCGTTTGATGAGCCGGAAGTTATCCTTGCTGAACTAGGCATCAACCCGGAACTGCGGGCCGAACAATTGCAGGTGAATGATTTTGCCAGACTGGCGAAGGCGCTGGGGGAACGTTGAGTTATAGTCCCTTGGTCAGGCCGCGCACGAATTCTGTCAATCCCACACGCCGCCTGCGCTTCAATCTTTCAGCGAGCAGGATAGCGGTTACTTGCGCATGGGAGTCTTCAAGCTCGTCATTCACAATCACATAATCATATTCCGCCCAGTGGCTGATTTCGTTTGAGGCCTCCGCCATGCGCTTGGCCACAACGGTGGGAGTATCCTGCGCGCGGTTGATCAGGCGGTTTTGCAGTTCATCCGATGATGGCGGCAGGATGAATATCCGCACCAGGTCTTCCTTCATCACTTGGGCGATTTGCTGGGTGCCCTGCCAATCAATATCAAAAATCACATCGCTGCCCTTGACCAATGCCTCATCAACGGGCTTGCGCGGGGTTCCATAATAATTGCCAAAGACCTCCGCCCATTCCAGCAGTTCGTTCCGGTCACGCATCTGGGCGAAACGTTCCTTGCTGATGAAATGGTAATCTTTGCCGTCCGTTTCGCCTGGGCGCGGGGACCGGGTTGTGACCGACACCGACATGGTGATGTTTTTGTCCGTGGCCAAAAGCTTGCGCGAAAGGGTTGTCTTGCCCGCGCCCGAGGGCGAGGACATGACAAGCAGCAGGCCCCTCCGGGCAATGTCGGTTTTCTGCACCTTCCTACTCAATGTTTTGCACCTGTTCACGCATCTGATCGATGACTGTTTTCAACTCAAGGCCAATGGCGGTCAAGGTCTTGTCCAGGGCCTTGGAACAGAGCGTATTGGCTTCGCGGTTGAATTCCTGGGCTAGAAAATCAAATTTGCGGCCTGCAGGTTCGGGCGAGGCTATCAGGGCGCGGGCCGCTTCGAGGTGGGCAAACAGGCGGTCAAGTTCCTCCTGGATGTCGGCGCGCGTGGCAATCAGGATAGCTTCCTGATGCAACCGGTCCTTGTCAAAACTGGCACCGGTATCAAGGAGCCTTGCGATTTGTTCCTGCATGCGCTGCTTTATGGCTTCCACCGACCTTGCCGGGCAATCACGGGCCGCAATTACCAGGTTTTCAATCCTTGAAAGTTGCGCGGAAATCACCGTGGAAAGCCTGGCACCTTCGGCACGCCTTGCGGTATCGAGGGCAACTGCCGCTTTTTCCAGCGAATTTGTGACATCCGCCTGACGCGCCGCAATGTCAGCCTCGGTTTGGATGGGCTGCACCACATCCAAAACGCCGCGAAGACCCATTAGAGATACGGCACTAAGCGGAACCCCGCCTATGCGATCACGCAATTTCTCGGCAATGGTCAGGACCTGTTCCAGCACGGCCTCATTCACCACAACGGCCTCAGGTGCGGCGGCCCCGCTCGTGGTCAGGGTAACCTGCAAGTTTCCGCGCTTGATGTGTTGAGAAAGGGTGCTGCGGGCTACCGCCTCCAGCGCCTCAAAGCCCGAAGGCAGGCGGCAGCGGATATCCAGCGCCTTGCCGTTCACGCTTTTGATTTCCCATTGCCAGTGCAAGCCATCCTTTTCGCCCGAGCTTTGTGCAAAACCCGTCATGCTCGAAAGCGCCATGTATTCCCCGTCGCCAGAATCAATTTGTGGAAAGTCTAACAGGTGGCTAGCCCCTACTCCACTTTAGTCCTCGCCAGCAGCCCCACGGACTTATACTATAAATCATTTCATCAGCAATCAAAGGATAGTCCATGGGCAAGCGAATTGTGTTTACCGGCGGTTCAGGCAAGGCGGGGAAGCATGTCGTGCCGTGGCTCAAAGCCAAGGGCTATGACGTCCTCAATCTTGATCTCAAGCCGCTGGGTTGCCCAGGGGTGAACACCCTGATTACGGATGTCACTGACAGCGGGCAGGTTTTCAACGCGCTTTCGGCGCATTTTGACTTTGCTGGTTTTAACAGTGGAAAGGGACCCGCCAAGATCGATGCGGTTGTCCATTTTGCAGCTATCCCCCGGATTTTGCTCCAACCTGACAATGTCACGTTTTCAGCGAACGTGGTGAGCACTTACAATGTCATTGAAGCGGCAGCGAAGCTTGGCATTCGCAAGATCATCATCGCGTCAAGCGAGACTACCTATGGGGTTTGCTTTGCAGAGGGTGACAAGGACTACCACCATTTTCCGTTGGAAGAGGATTACGATATTGATCCGATGGACAGTTATGGATTGTCAAAGGTGGTCAATGAAAAAACTGCACGGGCTTTCGCCATGCGTTACGGTGCGGATGTTTATGCACTGCGCATCGGCAATGTGATTGAGCCCCATGAGTATGACCGCTTTCCCGCCTTCATGGCCGATCCCTTGTCGCGCAAGCGTAATGCCTGGAGTTACATTGATGCGCGTGACCTCGGCCAGATCGTCCATCTCTGCATTGAAAAAGACGGGCTTGGGTTTGCGGTTTTCAATGCCGTGAACGATACGATCACGGCCAAGGATGACACGGCGGCATTTCTCAAGCGGTGGTGTCCAAACATTCCGCTTCGCCGTCCTCTCAAGGGCCAGGAGGCACCGCTGTCAAACCGCAAAATCCGCGAAGTGCTGGGTTTTGCCGAAGAGCACAACTGGCGCAAATATGTGAAGTAGTGCTACCGCTTCGGCTTTTGCTTTGGAATGGGCACGAGTTGATTTTCAACCATAACCCAGGTTCCCGGCTTCAGCGGTGCAGCTGCCAAATTGGCAGGTTTGGCAAGGGGCTTCACAACTGCGGGATTTGCAGAGTCAGGAGCAGCCTCAGCTGCGGCCAGCTCAACCGGTGTTGCTGTCGCAACAGCAGGTAGTGTTGCTGTCGCAACAGCGGGTGGTGTTGCCGGCGTCGGCAAGCCGCCCTTGACAGGCTCGGTTGAAGCAACCGTTGTTGGAAGTGCGGCCTGCGCTTCTTCGATGGTTCTCCACTTTGCCACATTGGCGTTATGTTCTTCCAGAGTCTTGGCGAAGGCATGGCCGCCTGAACCGTCAGCTACGAAATAGAGATACCCTGTTTCGGGTGGATTGAGAACGGCTACAAGCGAGGCACGGCCCGGATTGGAAATGGGGCCAGGCGGCAGGCCGTCAATCTTGTAGGTGTTGTAAGCCGTGTCGGAGGCAAGATCATCCTTGGTCAGACCGCGATCAAGTTTGCCCTTGCCGCCCACGAGCCCATAAATAATTGTAGGGTCTGACTGCAGGCGCATGCCTTGCTTCAAACGGTTGAGAAACACGGAAGCGATGAGCGGGCGCTCCTCGGGGAGTGCCGTTTCCTTCTCCACAATGGAGGCGAGGACTACGGCTTCTTCCCTGGTCTTCAGGACATCGTTGACGGCGCGCGCCTTCCAGGCTTCGTCGAGCATTTTTGCTTGTGCGGCCTGCATGTCATCCAGTATCTTTTGGCGCGTCAGCCCACGGCGAAACACGTAGGTTTCCGGCATGATCGCGCCTTCAACGGGCACCGCCGCAACCTCACCGGTCAGCACTTCGTTTTCAGCGATACGCGCCACGGCCATTTGGGTGGTCCAGCCTTCGGGTATGGTAACCTTGTAAGTCTTAGCGTTCCCACTGATGATCATGGACAATACCTGCTCGACGCTGGCGTTGGCGGGAAACTCATACTCGCCAGCCTTGAGGCGATTGCCAAGTGCGCCCCTTACATAGGCGGCTGCCGTAAAGATGCCGGCACTGTGCACGATGCCCGCGTCCTGCAACTGCGCGCCAATTGAACGCTTCGAGCCCTGGCCCACCTGATAAACGGTATTAGCGGCCAACGGTCCCTTTGCAGTGAATTGCATATAAGCAAATATAACAGCGCCTCCGGCAATTACGCCGATGACCAGTGCAATTGCAAACAGCGAACGCAGCACGCGCGTAAATGCAGGTTTCCTGGCCCTGTTTATGACCGGATCGGGTACCCGCATTTGTTGCGCACGTTGAGCCAAATCTTGCTCTCCCAGGGGTCAGCCCGCAAAGCGGCGCATGACGATTGATGCATTTGTACCACCAAAACCAAAAGAATTGGACAGAACTATGTTGATCTCTTTCTTTCTCGCAACTTTGGGTACGAGGTCAATGTGGGTAGAAATTGACGGATTATCCAAATTCAAGGTCGGCGGGCACACATTGTCGCGAATTGCAAGAATTGAGAATATGGCTTCAACCGCACCTGCTGCGCCCAACAAATGGCCCGTGGAGGATTTGGTGGACGACATGGACAGGCGATCCACCTTGCCATCCATGATGCGTTCTACCGAACGAAGCTCGATTTCATCGCCAACCGGCGTGGAGGTGCCATGGGCATTGATGTAATCAATTTCAGCTGCCGCAATGCCTGCCCTCTTCAAGGCGGCTTTCATGCAACGGAAAGCGCCATCGCCATCTTCCGGCGGCGAGGTGATGTGATAAGCGTCACCCGACATGCCGTAGCCCACGATCTCGGCATAGATTTTTGCACCGCGGGCTTTTGCATGTTCCAATTCTTCGAGGATTAACATGCCTGCGCCCTCGCCCATCACAAAACCATCGCGGTCCTTGTCATAGGGGCGTGAGCCCTTGGTAGGTGTGTCGTTGAAATTTGTCGACAGAGCCTTGCAGGCGGCAAATCCCGCTATGCCCAGGCGATTGATGCAGGATTCCGCACCACCGGCAAACATCACATCGGCATCATCAAGGGCAATCAAACGCGCCGCATCGCCAATGGCATGAGTGCCTGATGAGCAGGCGGTGACCACCGCGTGGTTCGGACCTTTCAGGCCATGGGCAATTGAAATCTGACCTGAAGCAAGATTGATCAACGAACCAGGTATGAAAAACGGGCTGATGCGGCGCGGGCCCTTCTCATGCATGAGAATGGTCGTTTCCTCGATGCTGGGAAGGCCACCGATGCCAGACCCAACCAATACGCCGGTGCGGTACTGCTGCTCCGGCGTTTTGATTTCATAGGCTGAATCCTTGATCGCCTGCTGGGCTGCAACCATGGCGTATTGAATAAAATCATCATTGCGGCGCTGCTCCTTGCCATCAAGCCAATCGTCCAGCTTCAGGGTGCCGTTAGCGCCATCCCCGCGCTTAACCTCGAAGGCGATGCGGCAGGGTAAATCCGAGGCATCAAATTTGGTGATGGGGCCTGCGCCTGACTCGCCAGCCAGCATGCGGGTCCACGTCTCTTCAATCCCGGTGGCGAGAGGTGTCACAATCCCCAATCCGGTTACAACTACACGACGCATGCGTCTCCCCTCACATGAAAACGCGGGAGCTAGGGCGTTTCACGTCCCTGCCCCCGCGTGGCGATTGACTTATGCCGCGTTTTCGCGCGGCACTGGCTTTAAGCAGCGGCCTTTTCAATAAACTTCACTGCATCGCCAACCGTCTGGATTGTTTCGGCAGCGTCATCGGGAATTTCAATGGCGAATTCTTCTTCGAATGCCATGACGAGCTCAACAGTGTCGAGGCTGTCGGCGCCGAGGTCATCAATAAAACTTGCCTCGGTTTTTACCTTATCGCCGTCCACACCGAGGTGCTCGACAACGATCTTTTTTACCCGCTCAGCAACGTCACTCATGTTTAATCGTCCTTGTTTGCTTGGAATTATACTTAGGTTGGACACCCGGTTTTGTGGTGGTTCCCCCTTGTGCCTACCCGCTAACTACCACAGAATTGGTTTGGGGCAAAAGGGGGATATTTTATCCAGTCATATCATCGCCATGCCGCCATTAACATGGAGCGTCTGGCCGGTCACGTAGGCTGCTTCTTCGGAGGCGAGGTAAAGGGTCGCAGCCGCGATGTCGCCCGGCGAGCCCAAGCGCCCTGCTGGAACCTTGGATAGAATGGCTTCCTTCTGCTTGTCGTTCAAAACATCGGTCATGGGGGTGGCAATAAAGCCCGGCGCCACGCAATTCACCGTGATATTGCGTGATGCCAGCTCCTGCGCCAGGGATTTGGAAAGACCGATGATGCCGGCCTTTGAGGCCACGTAATTGGCCTGGCCGGGATTACCGGTTACCCCCACGATGGAGGTGATATTCACAATGCGGCCCCAGCGTTTTTTCATCATGGGGCGCATGGCGGCGCGGCACAGGCGGAAACTCGCGGTTAAATTCACATCGAGTACGGCGGCCCAGTCTTCATCCTTCATGCGCATGGCAAGACCGTCCTTGGTGATGCCGGCATTGTTCACGAGGATATCAATTCCGCCCATGGCGACCTCGGCGGCGGGCACGAGTTTTTCAACATCGGCAGCGTTACTGAGATTGCAGGGTAGGACATGAACGCGCCCGCCCAAAGCCGCTTTCAACTCTTCCAACACCCCGGCGCGGGTTCCCGAAACCGCAATCGTCGCCCCCGCCCCATGCAGGGCCTTGGCGATACCGGCACCTATACCGCCCGTGGCTCCGGTGATGAGGGCGGACTTGCCCGTGAGATCAAACATCGACTTATCCTTGCTTCAAGATTGCAGCGGCGGCTGCGATATCATCGGGGGTGCCGAGCACCAACCCTTGCGCCTCCGGCGCATTCTTTTTCAGGAGTCCGGTCAATACCTTACCTGTGCCCACTTCACAAAACAGTTTAACTCCCTGCGTTGCCATGTAGCCCACACATTCGCGCCAGCGGACGGTGCCTGTGACCTGTTCCACCAGGCGTTTGCGAATTTCGGCCGGATCAGAAATTGGCCCCGCCACAACGTTCGCGATCACTGGAATGGATGGTGCATTCATGGTGACATTCATCAGCGCTTCTGCCATCGCATCGGCTGCGGGCTTCATAAGCGCACAATGGAATGGAGCACTCACGGGCAGCAAGATCGCGCGTTTCGCGCCCTTTGCTTTTGCCAGTTCGCAGGCGCGATCAACAGCAGACTTATGGCCGGAGATCACCACTTGCCCTGAACTGTTGTCATTGGCCGCCTGGCAAACGTCGCCTTGGGCCGCCTCTTTGGCAACGGCTGCCACGTCGGCAAAATCCAATCCCAGAATTGCAGCCATGGCGCCCACGCCTACGGGCGTTGCCGATTGCATCGCGTTGCCGCGAATGCGCAGAAGCCGCGCCGTGTCGCTGAGTGAAAATGTCCTCGCCGCCGCCAGCGCTGAATATTCGCCAAGGGAATGCCCGCCCACAAACTTTGCAGTGTTGGCAACCGTAATCCCATGCTCGGCCTTCAGCACGGCGATCGCCGCCATGCTGACGGCCATCAAGGCTGGCTGGGCATTTGCGGTTAGTGTTAAATCGGCTTCTGGGCCTTCCCACATCAAAACGGAAAGTTTTTGGGAGAGTGCTGAATCCACCTCATCAAAGACCGCACGCGCGGAGGGAAACGCATTGGCCAAGGCCTTGCCCATGCCAACAGCCTGGCTTCCCTGCCCCGGAAAAGTAAATGCAGTGTTCAATCGAGACTCCCTAAGTTCCTGTTTGGGGTCACGAAACATGGGGCACGGACAGAGTCAAGCCTTGGCATCCATTAACGCAAAAAGACCCGCGAACTGATAGCATTAAGAATGCTTTTTTGAAGCAACCGAGGGTGAATCTGGATCGACCGCAATATTGATATGGCGATACACTACGCCTTTGATTTCTATATCTGAAGGTGGCTGGGCGTATTTTTCAGTAACCACGACAACATAGCGATGACTAACGAGTTCAATTCCTGCCAAAACACCCTCGGAGTACATCGCGGCCTGCTTTTGCGCCAAAGCATAAACCTGCGCCACATCAACTGTCGCTTTTTTCCATTCGGTTAAAACAAAACCAACATCAACAGTCTGGCTTTCAAAATTAATTGGTTCCGGGAAAACTAAATCTGTACGAGCGCCCGAAGCATCAACTTTGAACGCCCAAATGCCGTGCCAAAGCAAATGAACTGCACCCAACTTCTCACACTTAGTTTCACCATCTGAAAATGCTCGCCTCCATTTGGCTCTCACGTCCTCATCGACAACTATCAATCTTTGCAAATGAACAAATGCGAGTTCACAAGCTGATCTAAGTTTCTCTCGCGTATCATGGAAATAAAATGTGGTTTCAGCTTCGAATGCCGCGAGTTTTACAAGAACTGCGCGACCCAGAAGTTCATCGCCTAGACCGTTATCCTCATTCTGCTTTCCCCCATCAGCCATAAACCTTGCAAATGCGTCTTTTGCAGGAACGGGGATTGAAGCTTCAAATAGAGCGTGAAAACTCTGTAGTTCTTTTATTATACCTGTGCATTGAGCTTGCAGAGTCTTCGCCACGCCGTATGGATTTTTATTGTGTGAAATTGAAAATTGCGCGTGCATTTCCGCCGCTGCTAAAAGTCCGCGAATGCGTGCAGATATTGCCTTCCAAGCTCCAATATAGGTTAACGCAGTCAATCAGAAATCTTTCAAAAGTTTTTGAGTTAGCCTTTTTCAATTTTGACGAATATTAGCTTTGATAGTCTTGTTTGGGGTTCAACAAAAGGTCCCTCATCCGGCCCTTTTACTTTGGCCGTGCCTCATGCAAATCAGCGTCGGGTGGTGTAAGCTTCCCCGCTCGTAGCAGCTTCACTGCATTCACCAGCGCCTGTGCCGCGGTCCTCACATCCGCCTGCACGTCCACATCCTCATCAAGATCGGCGTGGCTTTCGGCGTAGGTTCCGAGATAGCCGATGTAGGCGCCGATGTGGGATTTGTGGCCCGACGCGATCATGCCGATGTCTTCGAGCCAGTCGGTGAGGATGCGCCTGAGGTTTTCAACGCCTGCCGCATCACCGTGGACCACGACCGAAAAGGCTCTACCTGCGAGATGGCGCGGATAATCCCAGCCCTTCATTTCAAGCGCTTTCGCCTTCGCGGGATCCTTGCCGCCCGTTGTGGTGGGATCGGGATTGCCGCCATCGGCGCAGACCAGACGGTCAATCATCGCCTTGAGGCCCGAGGGTGCCTGATACCAATTCACCGGGGTCAGGATCATTACGCCATGGGCCGCCGCCCACATGGGATAGATGTCGTTCATCCAGTCGCTTGTCTGACCCATGGCGAAATTGGGGTAACACGAGCACGGCCAATGGCAGAGCGGCTGGGCGGTGGAGACGCAGGCCTTGCACGGGTGAATGAGGCGGCCATATTGCGAAGTGAGCAAGGAAAGATCGAGGATCTCCGTTTCAAATCCGGTGGCGGCGTGGACGACTTCTTCGGCAAGTTTCAGCAGCCGCCAGGTTTTTGACATCTCGCCGGGGCAGCTCTGGTCGGAACGCATGGAACCGTTGACGAGCAGAATGCGGCTCGGTGACTTCGGATTTTTCTGGCGGGCCTCGGCGGCATCGATGGCGGCCTTGGTGGCCAGCCATTCCACAGGAAGTTCCGCCGTGGGTTTCGCATAGCCCTCGCCCGCCACGCGCTTTACGGGGTTCTTGCGGTAAGCGTCGTAGCCATCCCAGGCGGTGTCGATGATGGCCTTGAGGGCCGCTTCGTTCTTGGCAAAGGCGGGATCGAAGAACCGGTCACGAAAGCGGTGTTCAAATTCTGCGCGGGTTAGCTGGACATCGGGCATGCCCTTGCGGACTTCGATGCGGCTCATGGTGATCCTCCCTGTTGCTGGGGAGGACATTGCGCCGGGTCACCGTGAGTTTGCAAATCACAGGGCAACACGAAGCGGTGTGAGGGGAGTGAAGGACGGTCGCGAACAACGTCGTTCTTACCCTGTCATCCCGCTTTCGCCGGACCGTAGTTCATTTACCTGCCGTCAAGTCCGTAAATGCTTTCTCTACAATTTCTTTTGGCATCATCTTGAACTCATCAGCTTCAAGCGGCAGATGCTGGAGATGATTTCGCACCAGCGCAAACACGGCCTTTGCCTGTGCGAGATCTCGGCCCCGTTGCAAGGGATCGCGGTCAATGCGTTTCGACAACCAATGCTTATGGACGGCGAAGACGCGTGGATCGACCGCCACCATTCGCAGAGGATTTCCTTTTTCATCAATGACGACGTGCTCAAAGCCCGGCGCATTTTCAAGCCAGACCAGACCTTTGATGGCAACCGCCTCAAGATCATTTTCATCAGATGAAAGCGACCCTTCAGGTTTCCACGGCGTATTGCGCAACGGCTTTATCACATCAACGAGATAGCCATCGCGGTTTTGCGCCCTGAACGTGTTGTTGAGGCGCTTGAATGATGTGTCGGCGCGTTGCAGCAGGTCAAGAAAAACTGTGCCTTTCTCCGGCTTCTCGCCGACAAGCCGTAAGTGCCGGCGCGCATCAAACAACAGATCGATGTCTTCCGTCGTCGTCATGCCGGGGTCAAGAAATACACCGCAGGCCGCCTCATAGGCATAAAGGGCATTGGTGCCAACCACGCGCAATCCGCTTCCAAGCAGGCCAGAGGTTTCCAGGTTGCGAAGAATTTTGGCCGCCATTAGGGGCACGCGGCCCAGTCCGAGCACACTGTTGATCGCGGCCTGCCGCACCATGAGGGCTTTGAGATTTTCTTGTTCTTCCTGCGCATCGCTGCGTTCCGCGTCGAAGGTTTTTTTGATCCCTTCTGTTGCGGCCGTGCGGCGGCCAAGCGACTTCTGCCTCCGTCTGCCCGTATCGTTTTCATAGAAGGCGCGAATGAGGTATTCATAACCCTTGGTTTTCTCCCACACCATGGAACCGCGATACCCGCGCGCACGGCTTTCAGCTTGCCGCAATGCCTGAAAGCGCTGGCGGGTATTGATCATCTCCCGCCGCTGGTCATTGGTCAGCTCAACGAATTTTTCCATGGTTCCAACACTTTATCTTGTTTTTCCTCCTGAATGTTGGAACTAGCATAAAAATCCTGTAAAATCAAAAGTTCCAACACTTTTGATTAACAATTCGGAAAACTGTTGGAACTTCTATTGGCCTAGTGGGGAATCCGGCTATTTATCAAGTGCCTGCTCCACCATTCAAGTCTTTGAAACTACGTTATTTTTTCAATCCATTGATCTTCTGGAACACGTCGATCATGCGCGGGATAAAGCGGTCGCCGAAGCCCATGTTCTCGGCCATGACGAAGAGCTGGTGCACGCTTTCGCCCAGGAACGAGGCGACCGGCAACTGCTCGGTCATGTTGGTGTAATAGCGCATGTCTTTCCTCGCATTCTTGATGGCGAATTTGGCGGCGGTGTCGTCATCGGCAAGTGGAACCTTGATCAGGCGTTCGAACATCACGGACATGGCACCGCCGGAAAGAACGATATCGCGGAGCGCCTCCATCTTGACGCCCGCCTTGCCGGCGACGGTAATGGCCTCGGCGGCAACAGCGGCGTGGCTGATCGAGAGGAAGTTGTTGAGCAGCTTCAACTGATGCGCGGCACCCACATCGCCGGAGTTCACGATTGTATCGGCAAAGCAATCGAGCACGGGCCTGATCTTTGCGAGGATATCTGGGGGGCCGGCCACCATGAGGCCGAGTTTTCCGGCCTCTGCCTCCTTTGGGGTGCGCGTCATTGGCGTGTCGACGAAGTATGTGCCCTTGGCTTTCAGTTCGGCTGCGATCTTGATGGTGGAGGACGGTTCCGCGGTGGAGCAGTCGGCAATGATGAGGCCATCGCGCAGGGCCGTGCTCAATCCCTTCGCGCCGTAAATCGCCTCTTCAACTTGCGGCGTTCCGGTGACGCAGAGGATGACCATGTCTGAAGCCTTGGCGATTTCGGCGGGCGAGGCACATTCCTTTGCCCCCATGGACACCAAGCTTTCAACGGGCGCGCGATTTTTGTGCGCCATCACATTCAGCGCAAAACCCTTGCTCACGATGTTCTTGCCAATGCCATGGCCCATGAGGCCGACGCCGATCAATCCAACGCGCTTAATTGTCATGGGACATTCCTCTCTGCGATAAAATTGTTCAGGCCATCCTGTTCGAGAATGAACAGCCTGTCTTCCGGTTTTTTCTTGAAGCCCAGGCGCTCATAAAACCTTGCGCCGCCCGTGTTGGTCACGTCAACTTCCAGCTTGATGAAATTGGCGCCCCTCACCTTGGCGCGCCGCGCTGTTTCCCGCAAGAGTGCCTCGCCAATGTTGCGGTTTCGCGCATCCGCATCAACAAAGAGATCGACAATGTAAACACCCTTGCTGCCGCGGAAGGTGGAAAAGGTCATGAGCGAGAGACATGCGCCCAGATATCTTCGTTCTTCGACGGCAACTACAACATTCACAAGGTCGAGGCTTTCCAGAAGAGTTTTTCCGGTCAAAGCGGGGACTACACTCAGGCGCAAGTCGCGGGCGAGCCCATGCACCATGTCGGCTACAATCTGAACTTCATTGTCCTGCATTGTCCGAATTTCAAAACTCATGCACCCAGACCCCTTAACAGCGAGGCGAAATTGTGCCCGAGGCTTGGGCTGGGGTAGCCGCCTTCCTGCACAACCAACGTGGGAAAACGCAATTGTGCAATCGTTTTCCCGATCGTGGCAAATTCCGCTGTTTCGATAGCAAAGCCC
>CAZHCO010000165.1:0-8435 GCA_964530965.1 uncultured Aestuariivirga sp.
ATTCCCGCCGACCTCCAGCAAGTGGGAGCTGGGGCTCGCCATCAGCGCCATCGACGAGAAGCTGATGCACGGGGCGCACGCGATCATCGCCAACCTCACGCCGTTCCGTGGGCTGGCCGCCGATACCGGCACCTGCTTCGAGCTCGGCTTCATGTGCGCGTTGGGCTTGCCCGCCTTCGCCTATACCAATGTGAGGGCCGACCACGCAGAGCGCACCCGCGCCCATTTCAAAGGTGAGTGGTACGCCGACGCCGAGGGATGCCCACGTGGGCCCGATCACATGCTGATCGAAGACTTAGGCTTCATCGACAACCTGATGCTGCACGGCGGCGTCGTAAGCCGCGGCGGCGCCGTGGTGGTGGGCGATGCGCCTAAGGGCGCTGAGCTCACGGATATGACCGCGTTCAAGCGCGTGCTGGCGATCGCGGCGGGGAAGTTGGGGTGACTCTTTGAGGGGAGCCCTTTCTTCTCCCGCGTTCCGCAGAAGAAGACGTTCGCGCTGGTTGTCCTCACCCGCGGAACGCGGGAGAGGAAGGGACCCGTTGCGGAACGCAACGGGGAGGTGAGGGGAACGAGGTAGAAGTGCCCTCATCTATCCCATCCGTCTTCGCTGCGCTACGCCGGATGGGCCCCTTTCTTCTCCCGCTTCGCAGGAGAAGACGATAGTGAAGCGACCCTCACTTCCGTCATTCCCGCAACCTGGCTACGCCGAAGCGACGCTTCAGCTTCGCCAAGGCGAGAGCTCACGTTTCACGCGGCCTTGATCGTCTTGATATGGCTTACATCAACTTCCCGTTCCGCATGCCAGGCATCATGGGCAGCCTGCATGCGTAGCCAAATGCCAGCGCCATCGCCAAACAGCTTTCCAAGGCGGGCCGCGACATTGGCAGATACGGGCTTCCTCTCGCCCAAGAGATCATAGAGATGCTGGCGCGAGATGCCGAGCCGCGAGGCAATCTCGGCCTTAGTCATGCCTGTCGCAGGGATAATATCGTCAAGCAGGGCCCCGGGATGGGATGGGCAGCGGTTGGGGTCACGAATAGCTTTGTAACTGGGCATTTCAACTAACTCCTGATGATACTGTTCAAGGTCAACCTGGTAAATGTGGCCATTCAGAAACTCAAATGTAATGCACCAGAGCATGTTCCGGCAAAGTTGCACGACTTTGCCGATAAGAACATGCTCCAGCTTATTAATCTGGCGCGATTTCTTTTCGCTCAGGTGATTCCACCTGAGCGGAAAGCGCGCTAGCCCATTGACGTGGACTGAATACCGGGTGGGCTTAAACCCCCGCAAGGCATGAAAATCAAATCCTGGAAGGTTCATTTCCTCAACTCGTTCCGCTGCATTCATACGGTTGAGGCGCAAAAATATCCGCTTGTGCAATCTGGCATCAATTTTTGATTTTCCTCCTGCAAAAAGGGCGGACAGTTCTTTGCTTTTGAATGTCTTGATCACATGGGAAGTGTAAGCAATTAGCTTTCATTTGTCAACAGTTAACTTACAGTATTCTGCAAAAGACTAAGCGGGCAATTGCAAACGCCCGCAACTGGGGCAAGGGCCCTCACCCCCGCATTCCGCTCCATTTGTAATTTCCACATCATTCAGCCTCATCCTGAGGCGCCCGCGCTTTTCGCGGGCCTCGAAGGATAGCCACGAGTTTGGCCAGCTGACCCTTCGAGGCCCGGCTGTGGCCTCGCACCTCAGGGTGAGGGTTTAAATCGGGATGGCGGAAGTTAAACGGTTTGCGTTGGGATGACGGAAGTTGAATAGTATCCCGGTTTGAAATTTCCTTCCAGCCTCATCCTGAGGTGCCCGCGCTTTTCGCGGGCCTCGAAGGATAGCCACGAGTTTGGCCGGCAGACCCTTCGAGGCCCGGCTATGGCCTCGCACCTCAGGGTGAGGGATTTTAGTGGAATTTTAATCCGCCACCAGATTTTGGCTAATCGTCACCGGCGCTGCGCCACTGCGCTCGAAAAGCGTGTTCCAAAAATCCAGAAGCTTGTTGAAACGCTATGGTCCTAGGCAGTCTGCGGGGACGGGGGGTCCTAGGACCATAGACTTTTCGGTTGTCATTGCAGGGGGACAACCAGCCCCATTATACACAGCCCAAGAATTAGTTCCATAGGGAGAAGACGGCTGAATACTTCGTTCACGAAAATCTTACCGATAGGCGCAAATTGCCTATGCTTTTTCAGCTATCAAGTCCCGTCATCTCAATCGGAACTTCCTGCCAATCATGGCCGCTGGCGATGACGCAAGCGGTGCCGGTGGTGTCGGTGACCAGCATGGTCCAGGTGCCTTGTGGCGACATGAAAATTTCCATGACGGCCCTGGCGTTCACCACGCCCATGATGCGGCGGGCTTCCTTGAACTTGGTGTTAAGCGACTTAGCCAATGCGTCGCGGCTGCCGCAGGGAGCAGCTGCCGAGGCAACGCCTGCACTGCCGAAGAGGGTTACTACAGCGAGGACTGCGGCGAATCTAAATGAGTGGATATGCGCAAACATTTGAGTTCTCCTTTGCAGTATGTTCGCGTCCGCAGCACTGTGGCTGGTCGCGAGCAGTTCCACCATTACTTGTGGACGCAGGCACATACGCAAAATCACAACCCAAGAATGACTGTGTTGAGCACTTTCCGGTCCAGTGTCGCCTTGAAGAACGCTCCTGGCCACCGTCCCGGGTTTTCGAATCACCAAAATAACAGGATTTGTGATGCCGTCCCATTCGGCACTAAAATTTCCTTTCGCAGTGGCATAAGCACCACATATTCGGAAAGGACAAGGCTGCTTACTGAAGCAGGAACCCACCGGAATGTTTTAACTTGTCCGCGGCGGGACGAACGCACTTCTCATTTTCGTCATCCCGGCGCAGCACCCTGCAGGCTGGGCACTCCAGAAATCCCCGCAATAATGTCGGTGAAAAAAAGAAAAAAACAGGACCGCGCTATGGACACGAATCAAAAATTGGATTCCTGTCGCTCACGGCATATTGCCGCGACAGGAGACAAGAGTGCTGACGGTTTATTGGAACAAGTGCTCGGACGACACCTATTGGCCGCTTGAAAGACTCAACCTCGAAAATGTCAGAGCCGAAGGTGTCTATATTATTTGGCACGGTGGAACACTTCCGCGCACTGTAAAGGTTGGACAGGGCATTGTTGCCGAGCGGCTAAGGGCCGTCCGCTTTGATTCAGACGTCCTGGCTTACAAGAATGGCGGCCTTTACGTTACATGGGCAGCTGTATCGGCAATCCAGCGTGACGGGGTTGAGAAGTATCTTGCTGATTTGCTCCACCCACGAGTCGAAGATGCCTTTCCGGACGCTCAGCCAGTTGCGGTGAACGCTCCGTGGGGCTGAAAACAGCCGTGGCCGCCTGGCCAGCCAAGATGGCGTCGAGCGTTTCGCGGAGCTTCATAAATTGATACCAAGCCCAGGGCGGCTCTTGCCCCAGGCTGAGCTTTTCGTCGGCCCAGGCACGGGCTTTTTCGAGTTCTCCTCGCGTCATCCGCCTATCCTCGGTTCAATCCGGTTAACGGCGGCTTAAGCCGAAAAGGCCACCAGGTTTTGGCTGATCGTCACCGGCGCCTTGGCGAAGCTATGGTTTCTTGGCCGTCGATGAACCCGCGGGCTTTGCCTGCATGACGGCGAACTGCGAAACGGCGCCCGTAGGTTTTGCCTTCGCCTGTTTCGGTTTCTTCTTCTCGCGGTTGCTTCTGAGCTGACCCTTGGCCATTTGTTTTCTCCTCGGTTCGGTATGCTGAGCGTGATATTGCGCCAAATGGGCCGCATTGGCCAGAGTGGTCATTAATAAACGGTAATAAACGGAACAACGAGGGGCTGCCCCCCGTTGGGTCATCACTACAGGACTAAGGCCTTGAGGCCCCGAGTTGATCCTGTCACAGCCCCGCGTCCGGCTTAAGGATGCCAAGGAGAAATCGCTATGAATAATACCATGACACGCAGCGCATACGTGGGCGCAGCCCTATTGCTTTCGGTCACGGCTGCCAGTGCCGCCGAGATGCTCACCAACAAGGATGGCATGACCCTCTACGTCTTTGACAAGGACCAGGCCGGCGTTTCCAGCTGCTATGATGACTGCGCCGTGAAGTGGCCCGCGAACGTGGGCAAGGAAGGCGATGCGCTGCCCGAAGGCTGGACCTTGGCAAAGCGCACCGATGGCACGATGCAGTTGGCCTTTGACGGCAAGCCCACCTATCTGTTCGAAGGTGATGCCAAGAAGGGCGACATGACAGGCGATGGCGTAGGCGGCGTCTGGCATATCATCAAGGGCTAGGCCCAAGTAAAAAATCCGAAGTTTTGGCCGGGTGACGATCGCCCGGCCAAAACATTGGGGGCGCAATGCGGCTCAGAATCTGATGAATGTCATGCCGACGGCGATGGTTCCGGTGAGCAGGGTGAGGGCCACGAGAGCTAGCCCGGTATTGCGGAAAAACCCGATGTCGGGCGGTGCTTTGGATGGATGCGCTGGAGGCAGCATATTCGTTCTCCGATTCAAAGCGGCGTCAAAACCGCTCTTCTGAGCAATAGAACGCCGAGGCGGTTGAAAAAGTTCCACAAGCGCCAACACCCGCCCAATGAAAAAAGCCTCCGCGAACGGAGGCTTTTTCCTGGTCTCGCCTTGCACTGACTGCTTATCGCCAATCTATGGATTGGTAGCAGGTGCGTCACCAGGCGGCACGATTGGTGCAGTCTCTGGCTGGGCCGCCGGGGGCGTTGCCGGCACCGGATCAGCTGGTTCGACAATCGGGGCTGGCAGCGTGGTATTGTTCTGCGTTACCTGCGGGTTATCCGTAGGGGCCGAGCTGTTGCCGAAATAAATGAACGCACCCACAACCAGAACCAGGGCCGCAACGATAATCGCGATGGTTGAGCCCGAGCTCTCGCTCGACTGATTCACATTAATTGGCTTTTTGTCAAAATCTTCCATGTTCAATAATCCTTTCGGTTTTGAACCCCGGAGATAAAACGCCTGATCTGAAAATTGGTTCCACGGGGCGGAACCAATTCAGCGCCCGGCCATTAAACAGGTAATCAGGATTGAAGGGACGCGCGATGAACATGATTGATCCGAAATTCGCCGCAATTACCACAGCGGACAGGGAAAGGCTTCCCGTGGACAAGATGCTGCACGACGCCATCTCCGATGTTGAGGATGGCGTTGAGTTCTGGAAAACCCTCGCCGGAAACCGCCACGCGAAAGGCGGGCATTCCCCCGAGTTTCTCAATCGCAATGGCTGAAGGAGATTGCCATGATGGACAAACACAAATCCCATGACCCGCGAACCGGCCGTCCTCCACTTGCCAGGGATATTGAAAAAACCCGTATCGAGCTGGAAGAAAATGAAGACCTCGAAGTGGATGAGGGCACGGAAGCAACTGCCGGCGGCCCCGAATCCCCGGATAATACCGGCGCTGAACGCAGGGTGGTCAAACAGGAATCCGGCTTTGACGATGCGGGCGATCCTGATGCCATAGAAGAGGAAATGCGTAATCAGGACGCGTGATCGCAAGTCAAGGAGCAACAGCCATGGCACCCAACCCGCAATTGGAACCGAGACCCAGGGAGATAACGCGCAACCGCGATCTGGCCTATCGCTCAAGCCGGGATGTGAGCGGCCCGCTGATTGTCATCATGGCGATCATCGCGTTCGCGGTCACCCTTTCCTTCGTGCTGACCATGGATTGGAGCGGGACGGAGGATTTCCCGACCGTGGCGGAAACGATGACAGCACCGGACATCAACTCTCAAGTTCCTCCGGCCGCGCCGCCAGCCAACCCATAAAAGAATTTTAGCATAAAATCACAAGATAGGAAAATAGTGCTTGACACCGTACGGTCGTTTGGCTGACGAAAAGGTGCGCAAGTTTATAGCCAAAGCGACCTCTTAAAAGATCTATTCCCTAGTCTCATAGGAGTTTCGAGCAGACCGCTTAGTGAGACCTTTAAATTTGAGGGTGCGGAATTTGGGAAACTGTTGAATTTTTTCAAGAGTTAGTTCAACTCATGCGGAAAAAGCCCAAGACCCTTGTTAATAACAACCTAATGAAATTTTTGATTGTCAGTATGGGTGACGTTGCCCCCTTGGCATATTCCGGATCGATCCGCCCGCCCATTTGACCACTGTCCTGGCTGTGCGATGGTGGCGGCAGCTATCCCAATTGCGCTGTTGCCTCCCGGGAAGGCCGTAAAAGTCGAATAGTCAACTCGGGCCGGGTGTAATTTGGTTAATCCTGGCTTACAGGGGATAACTTCAATGGCGGGGCATAACAGTCGAAAAACGACAGCATTCAGTGTTTTAGCAAGGTTCACTTCACAAATCGGCACATGTGGAAAATGTATGCGGCAGGCGTTCCTGGTCGTTGCGGCACGCATCACAGTCCGGTTTTGATCACGAACCAGCGTTATCCAGATCTGCAATGAGAGTGTTGATATCCTGCCGCCGTGGCATGTGTTCCATGGCGCCGGCAACACGGGCAACCGCTGCGCCCGCAGCACAGGCCGCGCGGCCGATGGTGTAGAGCTCTTCTTCGTTAGGGGTGGCAAGGCGCTCAGGCGGAAGGCCTACGAGCAACGCGGCTGTGAAAGCGTCGCCGCAGCCGACCGTGTCTGCAACCTTGACCGGGAATCCGGCAATGCTCACATGGCAACGCGTGGTAAAGAGTTCTGCGCCGCGAGCCCCGTGGGTGACGGCAAATATTTTGAGGCCGCTGTGCCAAAGGCTTCTGACAGCGCTTGCCGCATCTGCGGCAGATGTAAGTGCCAGCAATTCATCCGCATTGACCTTGACGATATCAGCACTCGCTATCGCTTCCCGCCCCGTTGCATGCATCTGGCCTGGATTGCTCCAGATCGCCGGACGGAAGTTAACATCAGCCGAGACCAGGGCTCCTGCCTTCTTTGCGGTTTTTACGGCCAAACGCTGGGCCTCCGCCGACAGGGGAGAGCCAAGCGACAGGGAGCCCACATGAAGAACCCGGCAGGCGCCCGCGATATCAAGTGCGACCTCGCTGGCGTCATAGCGGCTGTCGGCGCAGCCATCGCGATACAGTAGAAAATCGCTTTCGCCGGCGGGGTTCAGCGAGACCACCGCAAGGGCAGTGGGGGAAACCTTCGAACGCACAATGCCACGGGTTTCGACGCCGGCCCGCGCCAGGGCCTCAATCAGCAGGGAACCGAGAAGTCCCGGCCCCACTTTACTCAGCATCGCGGCGCGCTGCCCCAGCCTTGCGACGCCGGCTGCCACGTTGCCCGGCGCGCCACCGGGCACAGCCTTGAACAGCAGATTGCCACTGCCGCTCTCCGCCGGAATGAGGTCAACGACAAGCTCACCAAAGGCTACGACATCAAACCTTATGGTCATGTCTTGAAATTCGGGTTGTCGATGATCGCCGCCGCGCCGTTATGTTCGACAACCAGCTTGCGCATGCCGCGCGCGAGGATTTGGCCATAGTCATGGCCTGCATCGGTTGCACAAAACCAGGCAAAGACCAGCTTTTCACGGCCAGTGTTGATTGACCGGTGGGCCCAGTCCGGCGGGATGAAGGCGCAGACACCGGGGCCCATGGCAACGGTGCGGGTTTCACCAGCGCGGGATTCGAGCAGCAGGAGCCCTTCGCCCGACTGGGTATAATAGGCTTCGCCACGGTCACGCCGTTCATGGAAATGGCCGCGCGTCATATAGTATTCCGCACCGACCTTGCCCGGCTGCATGGTGGTGGTGCCGAAGAACAGGTCGCTGCCGGGCTTCCGGTAATCGATGACTTCATAGACAAGCGGATCGCCCTGCCCGGAAATTGCGCGGGCGAAAGCGGAACTGTCCTGGAAGATCCCTGCGAGCCCGCTCAGCCTCTTGCTGTAGCGGCCGGTCTCGGGCGTGACTGCGCCCGTCATGCCATCAATCAAAACGCCTTCGGGGTATAACATCGCGGCCTTCCCAACAATGCCATGGGAAACGCGAGCTAAGCACCCCCCGCATATTTGTCAACGCGCGGGCCATGGCGGATTCATGCCCATAGGCGCTAACTTAAGAAATCGATCCTCTAAATTGTCATCCCCGCACTTGATCCACTGCTGTCCGGTTAAGCACTGAATATGAAGGCCTCGCTGCATGTCCTCTCCTGCGAAGCGGGAGAGGACAGGGGCCCATTGCGAAACGCAATGGTAAAGGTGAGGGGAACGAGGTCGAAGTGCCCTCATCTATCCCATCCGTCTTCGCTGCGCTACGCCGGACGGGCCCCTTTCTTCCCCCGCTTCGCAGGGGAAGACGTCAGCATTGTCCGAACCTGATAGATAGGTAACAGAAGGGACCGGTTAGATAGGTAACAGTTCTCGTAAGAGTTGGCTGGGGAGGACCTGGCGATGGGATGGCGAGAGACTGGACTTATGGATGAGCGGTTGAAGTTCATTACGACC
>CAZHCO010000166.1:0-1067 GCA_964530965.1 uncultured Aestuariivirga sp.
CGCGTACCTGGCTCCTCTGCCGTTTCCTGGTAGAGTTTCACCATGCAGAAATCGGCCTTAGCCGGTGGAAATCCATAGAGTTCAGAGGACGCGTCGGTTGGCATCCAGAAGAATGAAAAGTGACGGTACTCGGTCAGCAGCAGAACCCACCTCTCCCTCAGTTCGTCGAGTGGCATGAAAACGAACTGTTCGTGAAGATGACAAGCTGGTGCCAACTGGATTGTGAGTTCAGTCATGACGCCTAGCATACCGATTGAGCATTGAGCAGCGGCCATCTCGTCAGGATTCTTGTCGAGTGAGAGTTCACGGATTTTGCCATCGGCATCGACGAGACGGCAGGCGGACAAGATTGAGGAGAAACTGCCGAGAGTTTGGCCTGATCCATGGGTAGATGTTGCAACAGCACCTGCAATCGTCTGGGTGTCGATGTCGCCCTGATTTTTCAGCGCGAGGCCAGCCTCCCAAAGAGGCGCCCCCAATTCAGCAATCGTGGTATGTGACCTGACCGTTGCTGTTCGCGACGTTTTATCTATGGTAGTGATGCCAGTCAGCCCACGGGTGTCGAGCAACATGCCGTCTGTGCAGCTGACTGGGGTAACGGAATGTCCAGACCCCGGCGTCCTCAGACGAAGCCCGGAACGCGAGGCCTCGACTATAGCCGTCTCGACATCTTGCTCGTTTGACGCTTCAACGATACGTGTGGGTGCACAACTTTGATTGCCGAACCAGTTAGTCCATGCAGGGGCTTGTCGTTGGAAGCCATGGAAGTTCTTTGTCATGCTCGACTCCTCTCAAGTTATACAGAAACCAGTAAAGTTCGATGCGGGCGCCAAGATACTCGCAACTCCGCTAATATCATCATAGGCAGAGCATCTAAGACGGCAATGAAATAAATCCGGAAACAAACCGCAGTCGCAATGTCTCAGATGGGTCGAGGCTGTGTGAAAACGTCAGAGAACGGATCAAATTATAATTAAAGTCGAGCCGCCAAAATTTCAGCTTCAATGAAATCAATGCTTTAGCGAATTGTAATTTTCTGAAATCAGGTAGATTTTCCACAAATTTCG
>CAZHCO010000167.1:0-1982 GCA_964530965.1 uncultured Aestuariivirga sp.
CCCCGAGCCTCTCACAGGTAGGGTCGGGGACTGGCGCGCCGGTTTAGGCCGATGTTCGTGTTCCCTGTTGTCTCGCTCTTTCGTCTGCGAGTGTCACAGCATCTCGACCATGCCACGTTTCCAATCCCCGCCACGTCGAACGCAGCGTGCGGATTTCCCGCACTACGCTCTCCTGTCTGCTTCACCTCGAGGCTTATGGGACCTATCCTGCCGGAGCGACTTTCGGCCCTGGCCGCCGAACCCGATAGCTGTTGAACAGCTTCAGGGTGTCGTACAGCCATGGTCTACTCCATCGCGTCCAGCCGAAGCCCTTTCGATTCCGAGCCCGCATCATATGGCGCCGGACCTTCTTCTCTACGCAGTCTTTGATGAAGCTGAAGCACTCGCCGGAATCTCCCACCGCGAAGTAGTTCACCCAACCGCGCAGCACCGGGTTGATCAACTGCACGACCCGGCTGACTGGCTGCGATTGGTGGCGACGGAACACGTCCTTGAGCTTCCGCAGCAGAGCCGTTCGTTTCTTGAGCTTCGGCGTACACTGGGCACGCCAAGCGCCCCGTCGACTGCGGATGCGGCGGAAGTCGAAGCCGAGGAAGCCGAAGCTCTCGCCTCGACCGAGATCCACACTTCGACTCTTCTCTTCATTGATCTCGACTTGTAGATCAGCCAACTCTTCCCGAAGGCGTTTTTCAACCGCCCCCATCAGCCAGCCATTTCGCGGATGGGCATCGATCAGGATCACCAGATCGTCAGCAAAACGCGCATATTCGATATAGGTGAACCTGCCGTTGCGTGTCACCTCCTTGGCCCGCTCAAGCATCCGATCCACCTCGGTGAGATAGAGGTTGCTGAGCAGCGGGGAGATCACACCGCCTTGCGGAACGCCGCATCGCCCGTTGGCTTTCAGCATGATCTTCAGCAGATGCATAACGTCATCGTCATCGATGCGTAGCGCCACCTTGGCCAACAGCCGGGCGTGCCGGACATTGTCAAAATAGCTGCGCAGGTCAATGTCTATGACGCGTGTCTTCTGCTGAACAATCGCCTTCGCCACCCGGTCGACCGCTTCATGAGCTGACCGCTTGGGACGATATCCAAACGATCCCGGTTGGAAGTCGGCCTCGAAGATCGGCTCCAGTATGAGCTTGAGCGCACCCTGCACCACTCGGTCACGGATCGCAGGAATCGAGAGGACGCGGACCTTGCCGCCGTCCTTCGGAATCTCCTGCCTCCGGGCCGGTAACGGAACATATGTGCGCCCAACAAGTTCGTCCCTGATCTGCACGAGGAATGCCTCGACGCCTTGCGCCTCGATTGTCCCGAAGGTCACTCCGTCACTTCCCGGAGCGCCATCGTTCTTTTCAGCAAGCGAATACGCCGCGCGTAGAGTTTCCAGTTTGCAGACATGGACGTACAAACCCCAGAACCGCCAGGACGTCTCAGCCTTCGCCTTGACGTATAGTCTCCGCCTCAGGTCTTGCAGACTGATGGACGCCTTTGTCATCTCGTCCCTGCCTTCCCGATTGAAGGAGACATCACAGACAGAAGGGCCCCTTTGCTCCGCGGACGTTACTCCGCCTCAACGCTCATACGGACCCATCCGCCACCCTCTCGTCGTCAATCGATTTCCCGGTTGAGCCGGTTATACGATCTACCCTGCTCCGGTGATTTCGCACCGGGACGAGGAGGGCTTCTCCAGTTGCTCGGCATGTCCTTGCCACCGTGCTGTCGCTTCCACCCCGCCGAGGTGGGAATGCCGTATCGGTCAGAGTTCGGCACCCCATGCTGCCTTCGCCCTACGGATGCGGGCTCGGCCCTCGGGTCCAATCAATTTCGAGGCCACATTCGCGTTCACTGTCGTTACGGCCCGGCGGCTCGTGATCTCCCCAGGGGAGATCTTGTCGATAGGCTTCAGGATCTTGGTTTCCCGCCACCCTGCTATCCAAACTACGGGGCTCCTGACTCTTGCCCCGGCAGGTCTA
>CAZHCO010000168.1:0-8422 GCA_964530965.1 uncultured Aestuariivirga sp.
ATGGTTTTTGCCTTCTGCCTTCTGGCCTTTGCGCTGCCGCCATTTTCAGGCACGGGCGATGTCTGGAACAAGGGGCGCGAATTTGCGATCACTTTCACCGATGTGAACGGCGAAATCATCGGCCAACGCGGCATCAGGCAGGATGATGCCATTCCCCTTGAAGAAATTCCGCCGAATCTGATCAAGGCCGTGCTTGCCACGGAAGACGCCCGCTTCTTTGATCACTTCGGGGTTGACCTGATTGGAACGACGCGCGCGATTATCCAGAATGCGCGGGCTAACACTGTGGTGCAAGGCGGCTCATCGCTCACCCAGCAGGTAGCAAAGAATCTTTTTCTCAGCCCCGAGCGCACCATTCGCAGAAAAGTGCATGAGGCCTTCCTGGCGATCTGGATTGAAGCGCGGCTTTCCAAGCAGGAGATTTTGAAACTCTATCTTGACCGCTCCTATCTCGGCGGCGGCAATTACGGAGTGGAGGCCGCGGCACAGTTTTATTTCGGCAAATCCATCCGTGACGTCAATCTGTCAGAAGCGTCGATGTTAGCCGGGCTTTTCAAGGCGCCGACTAAATTTGCGCCGCACCAGAATATCGAGACAGCGAAGGCCAGGGCCAATGTTGTCTTGTACCGCATGCTCGATGCAGGCTTCATCACGCAAGGGGAACTTTTGCAGGCGCGGCGCGAAGCACCGCCGGTGATTGCCCAGCGCAGCCTTGACAGCCCGGACTGGTTCCTGGATTGGGCCTATGGCGAGACGATAGCACTTCTCGAAGAACAGCGCCTGCTCAGCGATTATGTGATCGAGGTTAAAACAACGGTTGACGTGAAGCTGCAGACGGCGGCCCAGAAAATTCTCAACGATGTCGTCGACACGGAAGGACCAGGCTACAGGTTCAGCCAGGCCGCCTCGGTGACCATGACTCCCGAAGGTGCCGTGAAGGCCATCGTGGGCGGGCGCAATTATGAAAGCAGCCAGTTCAACCGCGCCACAAACGCCGAGCGGCAGACAGGTTCGGCGTTCAAGCCATTTGTCTACCTCGCGGCCCTTCTGGAGGGATATACGCCGGACCGCATGGTGGTGGATGCCCCCGTCTCGGTTGGCGGCTGGTCGCCGGGAAATTACTCGGGCAAATATGGCGGGCGCATGACGATGACAACGGCCTTGGCCAAATCATACAATTCGGTTCCGGTCAGGCTGATGGTTGATATCGGCAGGCCCGCCATCATCAAGACGGCCCATGATGTGGGCATTCAAGGCGAACTTGAAACCTGGCCGCCCATGGTTCTGGGCACCAGCGCACTCACCCTGATGGATGTCACCCGGGGTTACGCCACCTTCGCCGGAGGCGGAAAGCTTGCCGAGCCCTATACGATTCTGGAAATCAGAAGGCCCAACGGCGATATCATTTATGACCGGAGCAAATTTGCGAAGCCTGCGAAGCAGGTGGTGCCAGAAGAGAAGATCGCTGAGCTGAATTCCATGCTGAGCGAGGTTGTAAAACACGGAACGGCGCGCCGGGCCGATCTTGGTTTTGCCCCGCAGGGCGGCAAGACCGGAACCAACCAGGCCTACAGGGACGCCTGGTACATCGGTTTCACGGCGCATAATGTAACGGGCGTCTGGGTCGGCAATGACGATTTCACGCCGATGAACAAGGTAACCGGCGGCCTCGTTCCGGCGCCCGCGTGGAAACGGATCATGGAAGTTGCCGAAGAAGGCCAGCAGCCCGCAAGCCTCGCAGGCATTCCGCTTGACGAGACCTATGCGGTTGCCGCCACCGAACTGCCCGCGAATACGACACTGATCGCCAATGAGGAAACGGGCATCATAACCGTCGACACGGGAAGCCAGCCTGCAAACGCCGATGGCGTGGCCGTTGTGCTGAATGACATGTTCTCGCTTTTCGAGAAAAAGAAGCCGGTAAAGAAAGCCGCAAAAACCACGGACACAAAGGTAGCCAAGGCGCCTGACGATACCCTGGTTCTTCCGGACGCAAACGCCGATGTGGATTCCGGAGGCTCTTTCCTTGAAGAACTTTTTATCCCGGCTGAGCCGGAGAAAAAGAAGAAGAAAAAGAAAAAATCAGTCCTAAAAAAAGTACTGGGTGTTTTCGATTAAGTTGCTGGGTAATTGATGGCGCGGATTTCGGTAAAAATCTTCAGTGTTCTTTGTGGTGTTGTGGGTGGGTGGGCCTCTGCCCTGTCGTTCATTGATTCGGTGGGTTCAATGCCTGCAGGCACTACCGGCAACTGGCGTGTCTGGGACCTGGCATCGGGGACTTCCTCCAATCCCTACGCGCGGGCGCATTTTCTTTTTGAAGGGAGAGTGCCTCCCGCGCAGTCGCTGTTTCAGGTCTATACCAATTCACGCGATGATGAAGGCAGCACATTGCGCGCCAACTGCATTTACAAGATTTCCGCCAAGGACCTGGAGTCGCGCTGGTGGAGCCTGTCTGTCGGCCCGCTGGACATTCAGGACAACGAGTCTTCCGCCGTGGTCACATCGGAAGATGTTGTGCGCAACCCCGACAGGTCCGTAAGTGTGTCCATGGCGAGATATCCCGTTGCCGGAAACTGGATAAGACCAGCAGTGGACGGGAGCATCGTGCTCCAGATGGTCGTTTCAAACGCGGGCAGTCCCGAGGCACCGGGAGACGTGACGCTGCCATCGGTGCAACGGGTGAGTTGCTGAGCATGCGGAACCTGTATTGGGTGACCGCTGCCGCGGTCCTTGCCATCATCGTGCATATCAGCACGGTACTTTTTGCGCCGGGGTTCCTGTTTGACCGGAACCTCGATCTTCTGGCAAGCGACATGCCCGACAATAAATTTTTCATTCTTCCCGGCGAAGCACAAAGTAAAATTTTTCCAGAGTATCCCAGCGGCACGGTCTTTGGGCTTTGCCGGTTCAACCTGACATCGGGGCCAATAACACTGGATGCCAACCTACCCGACGGGATATGGACCCTGACGGTCTATTCCAGGTTCGGAAAAACCCTTTACACGGTGACCGACGAACAATCCGGCATTGATAAATTCAGCCTGCAATTGGCGATGGCGCCCAGCATATTTGATGTGCTTTCGCTGAGGGAGGAGGATGACAATCTGGTGGAGTCTTCCGGCTGGAAGGTGTTGTCGTCGGATGAGCGCGGATTCGCCCTCTTCTGGGTGCCCGCAGTGGATCAGGCCATGCGCGAAGGCCTTATGGAAACACTCTCAAAAAGCTCCTGTGGAAAGGCCGTGACCTGACCTAAGCCATGCCTTCGTCGATTGCGGCTTGTGAGGCACGGCGCTTCTTTGCTGATACCGGGGGTTTTGCCAGATCAAGATTGCTTCGCTCGATCCGAACGCCCGGAAAGATGACAACTTCGGCGGAATGGACCATGTCAAACGGGTCGCGCGAAGCGACACGGTTGTAAGGAAACTGCAAAACGACACTCATTGTTCCATTCCTCGCAGGCGCAGTCTTGTTCGCGGGTTCGATCCCGCTTTTTTGCAGTTAAGGCGAGACTTGGTTAAAAATTGACTAACCAAAATTCATATTTTCAGGCCCACGAGTCCGGCCGTGCCTCCACGATCTTCCACTTCGACAACCCATAAATCCGAATCAAATTTTTTCCGGCGTGCCAAAATGGCTGAGACATCAGCTTCGGTTGCGGGAAATGCGAGTTCTTCGATGAAGCGCCGGTCGCCGTGGTCATCAAAGGCGGGGCCTGGAGCTGGTCCAAAGAGATGAAAGCGCCCGTCAAGGCGGTTTATGATCACGAAAATCGCTCCGGCTTCAGGTGCCCCTTTTGCAACAACGGTGCAGTATTTTCCTTTAGCGTTGCACTTGCGCATGAAGGCCTGAACCCAGACTTCTGATTTTAGGCGCATGAGTGTGCCGCCGGCTATTCGCTGGCCACCAAGGAATCACCGCTCATTTTGGAAATTTCCGCGAGCAACTCGGGCGATACGGCGCCATTCCTGGGCAGGCCCCGGTCCTTTTCAAACTGGATGATCGCCTGAATGGTGGCGCTGGTCATGTCGCCAGTGATTTCGCCGGGCGCATAGCCAAGTTCAGCCAGGCCGGTTTGAACCTGGCGAAGTGCCGCCGCCTCGCCCGGGTCCTTTTCCAGTTCCGCGACACTTGCAGTAAATTCGGAGGCCGCAGCAACCTGCTGGGTGTAGCGGAGATGTTCAATGAGTTCACCTGAGACTTCGCCATCGACTTTGATACCTGCGGCTCTTTGGTAGTCGGCAATTGCAAGGCGGGTGCGCTTGCCTGCAACACCATCAACCATGCCTTTGTAATTGCCGGTTGCCAGAAGCCCGCGCTGGACTTCCTCAACACGCGGATCATATTTGAGGACAATGGTGCCCTGCCGCCGGTCAGATACATTCACGTCAACGCGCGTTGAAGCGCCAGTGGCGGATTCCCCGGAGGCAACAAAGCTGGAGCGGCCCGTGCCTCCGATCTGCCCGAGGAATGCATTGTAAAGAATTGCAAAACTCAAGGTCAAAGTGGCAGCGAGGGCCAGGATCGAGAGCGGTCGCAGCTTTGGCCCGCCTTCCTCCAGCACATCTTTCATGAAATATTACCCATACCCAAACACACAAAGAGTGGTCCCAATCGCGCCACCTTGGAGGACGTTGGTTAACAGCCCCTTTCCACGAATTTCCCGCGCTCTTTCAGTTGCTTAGCACGGTAAAAAAACTGTTAAAACAAGGCCTAAAATTTTCGCAAAATTCAACTTGAATCCACTCTTTTTGTTTCAACCGACTGAAATAAATCCAATTTACAACTGGCTGCAATTAAGGGTGTGGACATGCGTATTCTTCGGACGATTCTTGTATTGACGGGCATTACGGTTTTTATGCCGTCGCCGCCTGACGATTCAAATAAGGTGGTTCTAGCCGGCAACACCGCCGATACCGGCTATTTTGAGGTTGCCACAAACACCTACTCCGACCTTGCCGCCTTTTGTGAACGCCAGCCGGGTGTTTGCGAAACGGCGGGGTTTGTTGCCCATAAGCTGGAACTCAAGGCCAAATATGGCGCCCGCCTGATTTACGAGTGGGCAAACGAGGCCAATCCAACGCCTTCAACTGCCCTCCAGCCTGATATTGCCCAAAGCAGCGATCCCATAAAGACAGGATCAACAAAGCTGGCTTCGGCCAAGCAGACTTCTCCGGCTTCCCAATCAACGCTCCGCCTGGAAGACCTCATTCCGGTCTGGCGGGGTCCGGCAAGCGCCAAGACCAGTTGAGTACGGCTGCACTAACGCCTATCTTTAGGGTAAGTCATGTTCCCCGGAGTTTAGGCGTTGAGCTCGAATACCATTGAAAGTTTGCAGGCAGATTTTGAGCTTCTTGACGATTGGGAAGAACGCTATCGCTATGTCATTGAGCTTGGCCGCCTGCTGCCTGATCTCAACGAGAAATGGCGTACTGCCAAATACAAGGTGAGCGGCTGCGCCAGCCAGGTGTGGATCCATGCCGAACACGACGGCAAGGTTTTGAAATTCAGCGGCGACAGCGATGCCCTCATTGTCAAAGGCCTCATTGCCATCGCCTTCATGATTTTTTCCGGCAAGACGCCTGAGCAGATTCTGGCGCAGGATGCGGATGCCGTATTCACCAGGCTGGGCCTGAAGGAACACCTCACGCCGCAGCGCTCCAACGGCCTGGTTTCAATGGTGGCGCGCATCAAGTCTGATGCGCGGGTGCATCTTGCGGCATGATCCGCGGCCGGAAATCCGCCAGCGCCCAGTGGGCAAAATTTGAACTTTCCCCGCTTCGGGTGGGCGGCTTCAGCAGACGGTAGTGACGGGCAAGCCGGGTGAGGGCCAGCGACAGAATGGCTTTGCCGCTGCGCTGGGGCAAATTCAACATGCGCTCGGCCTGCTCCAGTCCGCCCGCCAGACAACAGATATAATAAAGCACGCCGGAAAGTTCCGGCCCCACCGCATCAAAGGCGTTTTGAACTCTTTTGCGCGCGTCGATGGCGCTATCTGAAAGCGAGGCAATGCGGTTATCACTGATGGCGCTGTAGTTTCGCGCGCCGGTCCGCTCGCCTTCCCACGAGGAAATAATGCGCGACTCAAAGTTTGCCCGCTCGTAGTCAACCCGCAGGCGTTCTCCTGCCGCGAACTGGAATTCAGATATGATGGACTTGCCCTTTGAATCCTTGCGGAAAAAAAGGCGGTAGAGCGGGCTTTCGTTTTTATTGAAGATTGGGGCTGGTTCGGAATGACGGGCTTTGACCATTGCTGTTTTCTCCTCTGGGGGAAAAACTAGCAAAATTAGTTCAAGGAATCAATACCTATCATGGATTTTATTTCCACAAACATCGCTTGAGCGATGCCTTGCTGTGTTCACCTATGGCGTGGCAGTTTCTTCTTTTGCCCTTGGAGCACAATTCATGATTCTGATTGGCCAGTATGATTCCCCTTTCGTGCGCCGTATTGGCATTGCGCTGACTTTGTACGAGCTTCCGTTCGAGCACCGGCCATGGTCGGTGTTTGGCGATGCGGAGAAGATCCGGCCCTATAACCCGCTCACCCGCGTGCCGACTTTGGTGCTGGATGACGGCGAAGTATTAGTCGAAAGCCACAGCATTCTGGATTATCTCGACAGCCTCGTGCCTGCTGACCGCGTGATGTTCCCGGCCGCCGAGCCTGCGCGGCACCAGGCGCTGAAGATTGCGGGTCTTGCGACGGGGCTGGGCGAAAAGGCCGTAAGCCTTTTTTACGAAAAGCGGCTGCACAAGGAAGTGTCCGATGTCTGGGTCAACCGGTGCCGGGCGCAGATATCCGGTGTTCTCGTCGCACTCGAAGCCGATCGCGCCGCCAGGACCGGCGACTACTGGTTTGGCAGCCGCATCGGCCACGCCGACATTGCGGTTGCCGCGGTTCTGCGCTTCATCACCGAGGCGCATCCGGGGCTGGTTTCTCTGGCGGATTTTCCAGCACTCAACGCCCACGCGGCGCGCCTTGAGGCGCTGCCGGTGTTTCAGGCAATTATGCAGCCGTTCAACCCACCCTAGAGAAGGCGGAAAATTCTCAGGCCATGGCGGCCACGATCTGCATGTGGGCGTCTTCGGAAGCGGACTGGAAATAGTCGTAGCAGAGCAGCATGCCCACTTCGCCGTTGTCGGCGGCAAGAGGCAATTTCAGCCAGTATTGCACCAGATGCTCCTTGTGGGTGCGGGGGCCGCGAACCACACCCTGGGTGGGTTTCCCCTCCTCAATGGTGCGGCGGTAGGCGGCTATCCAATAGTCGTGCTTGTCGCCCCAATCCAGATCTTCGATGAAAAGCCCTGTGATTTCACGGTCATAGATCTCACGGAGCCGTGTTCCTGCCAACCTGATGCGGCAGCGGGTCTTGTCCGGGCTCACGTCAACCAGGCTAATGCCGGAAAGGATTCGGGGGATATGGACGGGATTTATGTCGCAGCGACGCGGCATCGGGCGGCCACCGGACTTTTCAGTCCAGTAGTCGAACAGCTTTCGCTGTTCGGGCACAACGAGTTGCGCCCGGAAAACCGTGCTTGCTGATTTGGATTTCACTGCCGCCCCTAACATCCGAATCGTTTCCCGATTCGGTCCTTTGTTTATGAATCGGCGTTCATCGAACCGCAAGAGTCAGCAGAAATAATTACTTACTCCGTGCCTTGCGCTGGCCCAGCCCCATGCGCTTGGCCAGGCTGGAGCGGGCTTGGGCATAATTGGGGGCAACCATGGGGTAGTCCGCCGGGAGACCCCATTTCTCCCGGTACTGTTCAGGCGAGAGATTGTAGTGACTGCGCAGGTGGCGCTTCAGGGATTTGAATTTCTTGCCGTCTTCCAGGCAAATGAGATAATCGGCGGTCAGGGACTTTTTGATCGTGACGGCAGGCTTGGTCTCCGCAATTTCCTCGCGGGATGGCGCGTGGTTGACTGCGCCTGAAAGGGCGCGGTGAACCTCGCCGATCAGCTTTGGCAGCTCGGCCTGGGTGACTGTGTTCTTGGCTACATAGGCCGCCACGATTTCCGCCGTGAGGTCGATCACACTTCTTTTCGGTTCCAAAACATCGGCCATGGCTATTTCCCACCCAAGCAGCATCGCATACTACTCAGTCTATACTTAGAAATACAGTCTATCTTGCGGAATTTTGACTTTTCACCGGAATAACGGCGGTGTCATAATGTATAAGCGCAGCGAAATCAGTTTGCCGGGGCGTAGGGGCCGGATTTCAGGACGGCCCAGTCCCAGTAGGTGAGAAGCACACGGGCTTTGTTGAACGACATGGAATCGAAAATATTTTGCAGTTCAGCAGTATTGCGCTCTGCGGCGATGATGCCGAAATCGGAATTCTTGAGGATTTCAATGATTTCACCAAAACGGGCGCGGTTGGTGCCAATGGCCTTCATGGCAATTGACAAGGGCTCGCCCATGGCATC
>CAZHCO010000169.1:0-13975 GCA_964530965.1 uncultured Aestuariivirga sp.
GCACCGCCCGGTCGGCCACCCGAAAGGCCGCCTCCGAAGCAAAAAGCTTGGCCATGGAACAGCGGGCATGGAGGGCCTTAAGATCATCGCCCCGGTCATGGGCTTCAGCTGCTTCATAGGTCATCAGCCTTGCCGCCTGCAGGTCCACCACACTGTCGGCCAGCATGGCTTGAATAAGCTGGTAGTTCGAAATGGCATCGCCAGAAACGACACGGGTCTTGGCAAAATTGGCGGCTTCTTCAATCAGCCGCGCCATGGCCCCGCAGCAGCGGGCCGCGATCATCAGGCGTTCGCGCCGGAACCAGGCGTGGGTAAAGCCCATGCCAGCACCTTCTTCGCCAATGCGGTCGGCAACGGGTATTTTGACATCGGTGAAGGACACGATGGGGTGATGATGGTCATAGGTGTGGGTGTAGAGCGGCGTGCGCTCAACGCGAACGCCGGCCGCATCAACGGGGCAGAAAAACAGGCAGTGTTCGCCGCTTTGCAATTTGGCCTGCACGATAATGGTGCTGGCCAGATTGAAACTGGTGACATGCCATTTCTCGCCGGAGATGAGGTAGTGGCCGCCTTGACGCGTTGCTGTGGTCTTGATGGCTTCGGGGTCGGAGCCTGCGTCTTCCTCGGTAATGGCGTAACACAAATGCACCTCGCCCCGCGTTATGGGCAAAATATAACGCTTCACCTGATCGGCATTGCAGGCTTCAAACATCCAGCTCTGGACTTCGCCATAACACCAGCCCAGCGCATTGGTGACGCGGCCAAACTGCTCAACGATGGCCACTTGCGTCAGAAGGGGCAGCGCCAATCCGCCCAATGATTTCGGCGTATCCATCAGCGTGATGCCCGCATCAATGGCAAATTTCTCATGGCGCTGGCGCAAGTCTTTTGAAATGTGCCCTTCGTTCATTTCTGCTTCAACTTCGAGCGGTTGCAATTCGCTCTCGACAAAGGCCCGCACTTTTTTGCGCCAACCAATCGCTTCAGCTGGCAGATCAAAACTCATGCCTGGAAATGCTTGGGAAAAAATGAGACCAGGGTTGCCTGCAATGCCATGCGCGCCTGGGCCGCGTTGATGGTGAATTTTGCCTGCGAATTCACGCCGAGCCACAAGCCGTCGCCGAGGGATTCCAGCGCCCGCATAACTGTGTTGGCGGCAAGCTTGTAGCCACCCTCCCTGATGAGCTTTTCACAGAGGCCGCTGACCACCTTGGTTCGCTCTTCATCATAGGCCGAGCATATTTCCACATATATGGGCCTGCCCTGGGTTTCGCCCCAAAAGGCAATCCAGGCGGCCAATTTATCGGGGGTAAAAATCTTGTCGTTGAAATCACCAAGGACGACGAGCTGCAATTTCTCGGCCACCGTGGCCCCCGGGGTTGCAAAGGCACCTTGCCAATTCCGGTAATACTCCTCTGTCAAATAGGTGAGGCAGGCGGCGAGAAGTTTTTCCTTGCTCTCGAAATGAAAATTGATGATGCCAACGGAAAGCCCCGCGGTTTTGGCCACATCGGCAACGGTGAGGGCGGAATAGCCCTTTCGGGCGAGGACCACGATGGTGGCATCGATCAGTTGTTGCCGGCGCACGGGCCTAGAAGCCTTTCGGCTTGTTGGGGGTGCGGTTACTTCGGTTACTGCCGTCACATTCACCTCATATCATATTCAGAACAAGGGTTCAAAACATAGGAAGCTAACCCGAATATGGCCCGCGTCAATCCCTGTTGCCGTCATTGCGCCGCATTGACCCTGCGGTAATGGCCCCATAACAGGGAGAAATAATGCTGGATCATGAACTTCGCCACGTCCTCAACGATGAAATCCATGGCCGGCCGGGGCTCGCGGTTGTGGCGCCCGCCCGCATCACCCATCTGGCCTTCACGCTGACAAAAGAAGACAGTGAACCGCTTTTGCAGGTGACAAAGCTTTGCGATGCCTTTGGAGTGAAGCCTCCCCTTGAGGGTGCCCGCCACCACAGCGCTGACCTTGTTTCTGGCTTGTTCAAATATGAACGCCACGGAGAATTTTACCGGATCAGTGTTACGGCGCAAAACACCCGCAAAAAACTTGAGGCCATTTCCCTTCTTCCGCTGGGCTGGATTGATGAACTGCCGGGCAAGCGGTTGGTGGCCATTCACACGGAAGTCATGTCGAAAGACATGAAAGTGCCAACGCCCCAGTTTCTCAAAAAATATTTTGGCCACGAGGATCTGGCAGGTTCGAAGGTTAGCCATGGCAGCGCCACGGTATGGACCGATTTCAAGATCGGTGATGACGGCTATACGCGCATTCTGATTCAGGATCAGGGCCTGACGCCGCTGTCGCTTGGCCGTGTCTCGCGCCGCATCCACGAAATTGAAACCTACCGCATGATGGCGCTTCTGGCCTTTCCCCTGGCGCTGGAGTTGCAGGCGCGGCTTGGCTCGCTCGAAAAATCCCTGTCCGAAACAATTGAGGGCATGCTGTCGACCCATGGTATCGATGAAGATGCAAGGCTGCTCACCAGCCTCAGCACCACGGCGCGCGATGTGGAAGAAATGTCCAATCGCAGCAGTTTTCGTTTTGCCGCAGCGCGGGCTTACAGTGCACTCGTCACAAAACGCGTGGCGGAGCTTGGCGAGGAGCGGGCCGTCAATTACCAGAGAATTGGCGTGTTTCTTGACCGCAGGTTCAGTCCGGCGATGACGACCTGCTTTGCGGTGGCAGAGCGCATTGCCGATTTGGCACGCCGCAGTGAGCGCGCCAGTAACCTGTTGCGAACGCGCGTTGATATTGCGCTGGAAGGCCAGAACCAGCAGCTGCTGCGCTCTATGGAAGCGCGCACCAGGCAGCAACTGATGCTGCAGGAAACGGTTGAGGGAATATCCGTCGTCGCCATCAGCTATTATCTCTTCAACATTGCCGCAATATTTGTAAATGGCGCAGCAAAGCACTTCTTTGGGGAAGGCGTCAGCTTTCCCGACTGGGCCCTGGTGCCGGTCATACTCCTGCTGGTGTGGTGGGGCATCAGGCGGCTGAAACGGCGCATCAGAAACTCCCATCCTGAAAATCAGACGGCGGCCAAAACATCGGCGAACATGGTGACTGCCGCCTCACCTTTGGGCGAAAGAAAATAAATTCCGCGATCTTCCCGCACGAACCAGCCATAGGGGTCACGCTGAAGGATTCCTGCCGCGCGCTCAACTTTCGTTTGGGCAACAATGTCTGAAACTTTTGATGCGCCCGTAGTCTTGAGGAATTTCACGCAGCGCAAGGCATCCTGGCGATAGGCAGTCACCAATGGGCGCTTGCTGCTGCCGCCGGAATTGTGATCGCCCACGCGGCGCTGAAATTCTTTCAGAAGAACGGCCTTGCGGTGCTGTGCCTTGCGCGGCTGATAAGGTGAGGGATCGAGATAGGCTTCAACCCAATCCTTGTTCACCACCAGCAGCCCCAGGCCCAGGCGCTTGCACAGGCCCAGGATGTCTCGCGGAAGCGGGCGTTTCGGTTCCGGAACGGCAAGATAAACGGTGTCGGTGACAGTCTGTCGGTCAATGCCCTGCAGCACGAGCTGGAGATTGAAACCGGTTTTCAGCTCGACAATTACTGGTGGTTCGTCACCCCTGACAGCCAGGACATCGCAATCGCCGATTTCGGCTTTGACATCATAGCCCTGCGCCTCAAGAAAGCGCTTCACGGGGAGATATAGGTCGGTTTCAAGCAAAATTATAGGTTCCTGAAATGAATCAGGAACCTACAATGATTCGTTTACAAAAGATTTATTTGCTGATGAAAACCTCAGCCGTGATGATGGTCTTGATGTTGGTAAAAGCACTGGCAACGGCTGCCGCATCGGTTGCGACGAAGAAATTCGTATTCGGATTGGTTGAGCAGTTCTTCAGACGCTGGGTGGTGGCATTGTCATCAAGATCATAAGCAATTGTGATCACGGTAATTCCCTTGGCCTTGGCGTTTGTGCAGAGGGTTTCAAGATTTGACTCTCCCTGGGGCACCGTGCGGGTGCTGCCTGAACCAAAGGCAGGTTCAGTCTGGGCTCCATCTGTCAGAACAACCATGAATTTTTTCGTCTCTTCATCATCATAGCTTGCAGCGTTATAGCTTGCGGCGTCGTCGTCAAACACGGGATTGTCCGAGAGCATCTGAAAGCCGAATTCCACGCCAACAGCAATGTGGGTCCAGGCATAGGGGGTCATGATGTCGAGCCGTGATTTCAGGCCGGTGAAATCGTCGGTCAACGGTTTCATAAGAAGGTTATTGCTCGTATAGCCACTGCAACCCCACGCGGCATGCACAGGAGCCTGCGCCTGACCCCACTTTGTATTGTTGTCCGCAGTTGGTGTCGCATCGGTCAGGTTATAGGGGTATTTGCGGTCCTGGGTGCAGCCCGTCCAGGTGCCAAGGCCCGATTGTCCGAGGATATGGGATTTGGCAAAGGTTCCATAAACATGGTGGGAAAACGGCACGAGGCCAAATTTCACCTTTTCGGGATTGGCGGCTTCGAGATCGCTGATCAAATCCTTGGCGGCGTTTTTCATGGCCACGTATTTTACGCCCCCCGCGATCGTCTCATTCATCGAGCCGGAATAATCGAGGACCAGGGCAATCTCGGCTTTCTTGTCACCGGGGACCGCCACTTCCGCCGAAATCGAGAGCGCCATGGAAGAAATGCCGCCAAAACGCATGAACGAGGTTGGCATGTCCATATCTGCCGCGGCAACCACGGTGTCGTCTTCAATTTCGAAGCTGCGGGTGACTTCGGCGCCTGAAAGGGAACCATTTTGCAAATTCGCCAAAAAAGTCGCTTCAGCAAGCGCCACACGCTCTTCGTTGGTTGCGTCTTTTGTCGAGGCGGCTGCGAGTGCTGCAGAATCAAGGCTGGATTGCAATTCCGTGGTGCCGGCAAAATAGCGGACGTAGTCGATGGCCGATCCGGCAGCCACACACACCGGAACTGCCGACAGGGCGTAGAGAATTGCAACAGTGCCCCTTTGGCATGTGCCAAAGCGCTTCACCAAACCTTGCAGATTTGAACGGATTTGCATCTTTTTCGCTCCTTTGTCTCAATCCGGAACGCTGTCCGGCGGTATGGAGGTCAAGGAGCAAAGCATGATCCAAATGGATGGTTTATGGAGTCTTACCTGCTCGAAGGGTTTATAGATTCTTAACTAAAAAGGTCGCCTTGAACGCATTGCCGCCGTGAGCGTTCCTTCGTCGAGGTAGTCCAATTCACCCCCGACTGGCACGCCATGAGCAAGTCTGGAGGTGCTGAGACCAAGGCCCTTTAACCGTTCGGTAATGTAATGGGCGGTGGTTTGGCCCTCTACCGTGGCGTTGGTGGCGAGCACGACTTCGCGCATGCCCGTTGCGGCGGCGCGTTCAATCAAGTGGTTAATGGCCAGGTCTTCCGGCCTCACACCCTCCATGGCAGAGAGGGTTCCGCCGAGCACGTGGTAAAGGCCGGTCCAGGCGCCGGCACGCTCAAGGGCCCAGAGGTCGCCCACTTCTTCCACCACGCAAAGCATGGAACGGTCACGGCGCTGGTCGCTGCAAATCGTACAGGGGTCTATCGTATCTACATTTCCGCACTCACTGCAGACGGTCACTTTTTCCTGGGCATCAGCCATCGCAAGGGACAGGGGTGACAGGAGTTTTTCACGATTCTTGATCAGATAGAGCGCAGCACGGCGGGCTGAGCGGGGACCGAGCCCGGGCAATTTTGCCAGGAGCTGGATGAGCCGCTCAATTTCAACACCTGCGGTCTGTTTCATTTCAGAAGGGCAGCTTCATGCCCGGCGGCAGGGCCATGCCGCCCGTCACCGATTTCATTTCCTCAGCCATCAGGGCTTCGCTCTTGGCTTTTGCATCGGCGTGGGCGGCCACGATGAGATCTTCGAGAATTTCTTTCTCATCTTCTTTCAGCAACGAGGCATCCACGTGAAGGGCCGTCATGGTGCCTTTGCCGGTGAGGGTTACTTTCACCAGACCGCCGCCGGACTGGCCCGTGACCGTTGCCGCCTCCAATTTGGCTTGCATGTCCGCCATTTTGGATTGCATGGCCTGGACCTGCTTCATCATGTCACCGAGGTTCTTCATCATTCTCTTCCATTGGTTTCAAAGTTTCGGGATCGCGAACATCGGTAACCGTGCTGCCGGGAAAGCGCTTGAGAATGGCTTGCACGGAAGGCTCCTCGCGGGCCTCGCGGAAAGCGGATTCTTTTGCATCTTTTTTCTGAAGAGCGAGTGGTTTGTCACCACCCTCCTTGGCCACAAGCACCATCCAGCGGCGACCGGTCCAGGCCTCAAGCTTGCGCGACAATTCACCGGGAAGCCCCGGAGAGGCGCCTTGTTCCATTGCCAATTCAATCTGGCCTGGGGCCACGCGAATGGGCCTGACAAAGCGCTCGAGATCGCCCTTCAATTTTACATCGCGCTTTTCAACGACAAGAGCAATGATGTCGGCGAAGGTGGAAAAGGCGCGGGTTTCGGTCGGCGCTTGCGGGGACGACAGTTCCGACTTCATGGCAAGCGAACCTACGGTTTCGGCAACCGGTTGATCGCGTTTTAGCGGCTGAGCCATGACAATGGGCGAGGACTTTTCGGCAGGCGGGTTCTGCCTTGCCAGTTTCAACAGGTCTTCACCGGAGGGCACGTCAGCCGCATGGGCCAAGCGAATGAGCACCATTTCAGCGGCGAGCAGGGGCTGGCCCGCATAGCTGACCTCGGTGATACCCTTGAGCAGCATTTGCCAGGCCCGCGTGAGATGGGCCATGCCGAGACGTGTTGCGTAATCGCTGCCGCGCAATTTTTCAGCCTCGGTGCGCGAAGGATCGGTCAAGGCCTGGTCCTTCACCACTTTCAAACGGGTGACCCAATGGACGAAATCAGCGAGATCATTGAGGATGGTTTCCGGATCGCCGCCGCCCTCATGCTGGGCTTCAATTTCGTGTATGGCGCGGGCCGTGTCGCCCGTCATCACGGCATCAAACAGGTCAATGATGCGAGACCTGTCGATGAGGCCCATCATGCCTGCAACGTCTGCCGCTTTCACAACACCTTCGCCATAGGCAATGGCCTGATCAAGCAACGACAGGCCATCGCGCACGGAACCTTCGGAAGCCCGTGCAATCATGCGCAAAGATTCTTCATCGATCGTGACATTCTCAAGCTTTGCAATGCGGGCGTAGTGCTGCATGAGAAGGGCCGCATCCAAGCGCTTCAAGTCAAAGCGCTGGCAACGCGAAAGAATAGTGACTGGGACTTTGCGAATCTCCGTGGTGGCAAAAATAAACTTGATGTGGGGCGGCGGCTCTTCCAGGGTTTTGAGCAGCGCATTGAAGGCGCTTTTGGAGAGCATGTGGACTTCGTCGATGATGTAAATCTTGTAGCGCAGCGAAACCGGCGCATAGCGCACGCTGTCAATGATCTCGCGCATGTTGTCGACGCCGGTATTTGACGCCGCGTCCATTTCAATCACGTCCATGTGGCGTGATTCCAGAATGGCTTCGCACTGGGGCGTGAGCTCCGGCATTTCGATGGAGGGGTTGCCGGGATAATTCAGGGCACGGGCAATGAGGCGGGCGGTGGTGGTTTTGCCCACACCTCGTACGCCGGTGAGCATGTAAGCTTGCGCGATGCGGCCCGTGGCCACGGCGTTGGTGAGGGTGCGCACCATGGCTTCCTGACCAATAAGGTCAGCGAAATTCTTAGGCCGGTATTTGCGGGCGAGGACGCGGTATCCTTGAGCGCTCATGCTTTTTGGTTCTTCCGTCATGATGGCTCAGAACATTAAAGGTGGGAGGCTGGACGGGCAACCCGTTCCGATCTCGTTGGGGCTGCTTCCTTCCGGACCTGACCCGGTTGGCGAGCGGTACGTCCGCCGCCAACCTCCCGAGGGCTATATCGGTGTTTTGGGCTGAAAAGGCAAGGGCGGGGTATGCCCGCCTTTGCCATTGCTGTCACAGGCTGCCAATAATCTTGCGGTAGTCATCCTCAGGGAAGGCCTTGAGCGTTGTGGTGCGCACATTGCCACCCATGGCGAGGGTGAGGTTGAATTTCGCCAGCGTAGCATCGTCGGGGGCCTCCACAATCGCCACCATGTCAGAGGTGCCGGCGGTCATATAGAATTCGCGGAGTTCACAGCCCATTTTCTTTGCCAAAGCCCGGCCCGCATCCAGACGGCTGGGGCTTTCGCGGACATTTTTTACGCCTTGATCGGTCCAGTTCATAAGCAGGATATATCTTGCCATGTCATCCTCCCAATTACTTTTCGCGAGGCTAGGCGATTATCCGCCTTTTTCCGGCGAAAGTGGCCAACATTAGCACGGTTTTGCCGCCTTGGCGATGTGCCCGGCCCCCCTGATTGACCTATAAGGCCTGCTCGCTTATCTGAGGGCCATGAGCCTTCGTGACATCATTACCCTGCCTGATCCGCTACTGCGGCAAACCTCCAAACCCGTTTCGGGCGTGGATAAGTCGGCGCGCAAGGTTTTCGATGACATGCTGGAAACAATGTACAACGCTCCAGGCATTGGCCTGGCAGCGGTGCAGATTGGGGTGCCCCAGCGGCTGGTGGTGATTGACCTTTCCAAGGATGGTGAAGAGCGCCAGCCGCTTTTCATGGCCAATCCGGAAATCATGTCCGCCAGTGAGGCGTTGAGCGATTACGAGGAAGGCTGCCTTTCCATTCCGGAATTCTATGAAATGGTGACGCGGCCTTCGGAGGTGAAAGTTCGCTTCCTTGACCGGCAAGGGGAGCCCCGGGAACTTGCCGCCAGCGGCGTACTAGCCACCTGTGTTCAGCATGAAATCGACCATCTCAATGGGGTGTTGTTCATCGACTATATTTCCAAGCTGAAGCGTGACCGGGTGGTCAAGAAATTCGTGAAGGCGCAGAAACTGGGAAAGCTTTAGGCTCATGAAGCTCGTGTTCATGGGCACGCCGGAATTCGCGGTTGTCACGCTGAAAGCGCTTATCGCTGCGCGGCATGATATCGTTGCCGTCTATTCCCAGCCGCCACGGCCAGCGGGGCGGGGGCAGAATTTGCGCCTGTCGCCTGTGCATGATTACTCCGCGGCAAAGGGCATGGAGGTCAGAACCCCTCTCTCCTTGAAATCCGTTGACGAGCAAAAGTCTTTTGCTGATCTCAAGGCTGATGCGGCTGTCGTGGTGGCTTACGGCCTCATCCTGCCGCTCGCAATTCTGAATGCACCGCGCGAGGGCTGCTTCAATGTTCACGCCTCGTTACTGCCACGCTGGCGGGGGGCCGCTCCTATTCAGCGCGCCATCATCGCAGGAGATCACGAATCCGGTGTTTGCATCATGCGGATGGAAGAAGGTCTCGACACGGGGCCTGTGTGCAAAACGGGTCGCGTTGCCATCTCGCCATCAACAACAGCGGGACTGCTGCATGATCAGCTGGCAGAACTTGGTGCTTCACTCATGGTCGAGACGCTGGCCAATTCATTTGTTCCGTGTACTGATCAATCGGCAAATGGCGTGACTTATGCCAAGAAGATTGAAAAGTCGGAAACACGTATAGATTTTTCAAAATCTGCAACAGAAGTTCGCAATCATATTCATGGTCTGTCGCCCTTTCCCGGCGCATGGGCGAGTATTCAGGATGCGCGCGTCAAAGTCCTGGCTTGCGAAGTTGTCGGCCAATCTGGCGCGGCGGGTGTAGTACTTGATGACCGGCTGACCGTTGCCTGTGGCGGTCAGGCCATTCGGCTTCTCAACCTGCAGCGGGAAGGAAAAGGCATGATGGATGCCGCCACATTCCTGCACGGATTTCCCGTTCCCAAAGGCACAAGGTTTACCTGATGCCGCGCCACAGGCTGACACTCGAATATGATGGTTCGGCATTTTACGGTTGGCAAATTCAGCTGCATGACCGGACCATTCAAGGAGTGCTTACCGACGCCATTGCCCGGATCAATGGCGAACCTGCCATGGTGCAGGGCGCTGGGCGCACGGACGCTGGCGTTCATGCTCTTGGGCAGGTGGCCCATGTCGATCTGCTGCGCGAATGGGATCCCTTCGTGTTGCGCAACGCGATCAATGCAGGGGTGAGGCCACACAAGATCTGCGTTGTTCTAGCTGAACTGGTACCTGACAGTTTCAATGCGCGTTTTTCCGGCACGAAGCGGCATTATCTCTACCGCATTCTTAATCGCCGGGCGCCGCCGACCCTTGATCTGGGCCAGGTCTGGTTTGTGCCAGTGGAGCTTGATGCCGCAGCCATGCATATGGCGGCGCAAATTCTGGTGGGCCACCATGATTTTTCAACCTTTCGCGACAGCCAGTGCCAGGCACAATCGCCGATGCGCACGCTTGACCGCTTGGAAGTGAACCGTTTTGGCGAGTTCATCGAAATCCGCACGGAGTCGCGCTCGTTCCTGCACAGCCAGGTGCGTTCCATGGTGGGGTCATTGAAGCTGGTGGGCGAAGGCAGATGGACAGCGAAAGACCTGAAGGCAGCGCTTGACGCGAAAGACCGCACGGCCTGTGGCGTAGTCGCGCCGCCGGAAGGGCTTTATCTCGTCAGGGTTGATTATTGAAATAGGCGTCGATGATGCGGCCATAGATGATTTGCGTGGCGCGCAGCTCTTCAATGGATATGCGTTCGTCAACCTGATGGATCGTAGCGTTGGTCGGACCGAATTCCAGCACCGGGCAATAGTTCTTGATGAAGCGCGCGTCGGAAGTCCCGCCGGAAGTCGAGAGCTTTGGCACCAGTCCGGTTTCCTGTTCCACCGCATCCTGCACGAGGCCCACGAATGCGCCGGGCTCGGTGATAAAGGCTTCCTTCCCCTCATAAGAATTGACGGTCCATCTGCCGCCAAGCTCCGCTTTGACCGTTTCGATATGAGCGTTCACCCAATCGCGGAGCGATTGGAATTCATGTTCGGTGCTGTAGCGGATGTTAAACTTTGCGGTGGCGCGGACGGGCACGACATTGCCTGCCGGGTTGCCCACATCAAATGTGGTGACCGCAAGGGATGAGGGATCGAAGTGATCGTTGCCGTTGTCAAGCTTGGCGTGGGAAATCCGGTCCACGAGGCGGGAGAGTTTCGGAATGGGGTTATCGGTCTTGTTGGGATAGGCCACATGGCCCTGGGTGCCTTCAACGCTGACATCAAAACTCAAGGAACCCCGGCGGCCGATCTTGATGGTGTCACCCAATTTTTCAGCACAGCTTGGCTCACCCACGAGGCAATGGCCCGGAATATGGCCGTTAGCTTTCATCCACTCCAGAACTTTCACGGTGCCGTTGATGGCGGGGCCTTCCTCATCGCAGGTAATCAGGAATGAGATGGAGCCCGGAGGCTTGCCGCCCCGCTTGATATAATCGATGGCCGCGGCGGCGAAGGCTGCGACGGAGCCCTTCATGTCGGTGGCGCCCCGGCCATAGAGCATGCCGTCCTTGATCTCGGCGGCAAAAGGCTCATGGGTCCAGCTTGCTTCATCGCCGACTGGCACCACATCGGTATGGCCGGCAAAGCAGAGATGGGGTTCGGCCGTTCCGATGCGGGCGAAGAGATTTTCAACGTCTGGCGTGCCCTTGTCCTTGAAGATCAGGCGCTGGCAGACGAAGCCATGGGCGCTTAGAAGATTTTCAAGCACGGTGAGCGAGCCGCCCTCATGGGGGGTAATGGAGCGGCAGCGGATGAGATTTTGCAGGATGGCGACGGAATCGGTTGGAGTATTCTTCATGGGCACCAGCATAGCGGCAAAAAATACGTCCGGCCAGAATGACCGGACGCATTGTTAATAGCGCTAGAATTCAAGCAAGCGGGTCGTTGCCGTATTGGTTTGGCCCTTCGGTTCCGCGCAGGAAACCGCATTCGACCAAAAACCAGATACTGCCGATCAGCGGCACCAGGATAATCAGCGTCCACCAGCCAGATTTGCCCCGGTCGTGCCAGCGCTTGGCATAGATGGCGAGGGCCGGATAGAGAAAGATCAGCATGGTTATCCAAATCGGGATCATGGCTTTGTTCGCCGCAGCGATGGCCGCTTCAGGATCCATACCGGGGTCCATTCCCGCCATCATAGATGTGCCCAGGATCATGCCCAAAACAATGATAACAACCCATTGTACAATGATCATCGCAAGCACGCTCAGCCAAAAGGGCTGGCGGCTGATACGGCCTTCAAAGCTCGTAAAGAGATATTTCCAATCCATACTTTCCTCCGGGCGCGCACGGCGCCGTTGAAGCCCCCAAGGGGCTTTATCCCCGAGAATCACTTAAACCGGAAGTGGAAGTTTTAATCCCTCAACAATTCATTGATGGAGGTCTTGGAGCGGGTTTTTTCGTCAACGCGCTTGACGATGACTGCGCAATAGAGCGACGGGCTGGGTGAGCCATCAGCGAAGGGTTTCTGTGGCAGCGAGCCCGATACGACAACGGAATAGGGCGGCACGCGACCCATGAATACCTCGCCAGTCGTGCGGTCAATGATCTTGGTGGACTGGCCGATGAACACGCCCATGGAAATGACCGAGCCTTCACCGACGACGACACCTTCGACAACTTCCGAGCGCGCGCCAATGAAGCAATTGTCTTCGATGATGGTGGGGCCGGCCTGCATGGGCTCAAGCACACCGCCGATGCCGACACCGCCCGAGAGGTGAACGTTCTTGCCGATCTGGGCGCAGGAACCAACCGTCACCCAGGTATCAACCATGGTGCCCTTGTCGACATAGGCGCCGAGATTGACGAAGGACGGCATCAAGATCGCGCCCGGTGCGATGTAGGCGGAATGGCGCACGATGCAATTTGGCACTGCGCGGAAACCCCCTGCCCGAAAATCTTTGGCGGTCCAGCCTTCGAATTTTGAAGGCACCTTGTCCCACCATTTTGACTTGCCGGGGCCGCCGCCGGTAAGCGCCATGTCGTTCAGGCGGAAAGACAGGAGCACAGCTTTTTTGAGCCACTGGTTGGTGACCCATTGGGCGTCATTGGCGCCTGCCACTTTCTGAGCCACGCGGACTTCGCCGGAATCGAGCATTTCCAGGGCGGTCGTAACCGCCTTGCGTACTGGATCCTTGGTTTTCAGGGTTATCTTGTCGCGCGCTTCCCAGGCCTCTTCAATGATGACTTGAATGTTTTTCATGGGAGGCTCCCTCTTGATGATGCGATAATTTTATAGAGACGGATTTCAGGAATCCGGCGAGATCACCGGTGACGTGATGGACATAGTCGGCGCGGCCAATGCCATTCAGAATATTGGCGTCTGCATTGTCATCAGATGTAACCAACACTGTGGTCATCCCCAAATCATGGGGAGCCTGCAGGTTACGCGCGATATCCTCAAACATGGCCGAAGTTTCAGGCCTGATTTTGGTTTGCTTGATAAATTTCTCGTATGGCCCGCGCTCAGGCTTTGGAATGTAATCGGAATGGACGATATCAAAAATATCCTTGAAGTGGCGGGTGACACCCAACTGCTTCAATACACATTCAGCGTGAGCAACAGTACCATTGGTGAAAATCAGTTTGCGCCCGGGAAGCGCATGCAGGGCTTCATCCAATTCAATGTTGGCGGGAACGGGCGCGTAGTCAATGTCATGGGCATGGCGCAAAAAATAGATGGGATCAACCTCATGTTCCACCATGAGGCCGCGCAGCGTGGTGCCGTACTTGTGGAACAGGCCCTTCTGAATTGCGCGTGCTTCAGTGGGGGCTATTTTCAAAATTTCGGATACAAGCCCGGTCATCCTTTTGTCGATCTGATCGAACAGGCGGCATGAGGCAGGATAGAGCGTGTTGTCGAGATCAAACACCCAGGTGTCGATATGGTCGAAACCTCTCATACACCGGTCCGTGAAACGCGCGTGCCAACGCCGTGCGGCGTGAGCAATTCAAGCAACACGGAATGGGGCACCCGGCCATCGAGGATAATCACGCCTTCAACGCCTGATTCAACCACGGCCACGGCACTTTCAACTTTTGGAATCATGCCGGCGGTAATCGT
>CAZHCO010000170.1:0-22042 GCA_964530965.1 uncultured Aestuariivirga sp.
CCAATGATGTGCAGGGCCAGATTTATTTTGGCGTGGGCCGGCTCGGTTACGAGCATTTGATCAGCCGTTTGTCTGCCCGGTCTTGTTTTCAGCGGGCTTGGTGACCGGATCATCAGGCAGGCCGTTCAGCAATTTTTCCTCAATGCGCTTCAGGTCATCAGGCTCCGGACCATTGTCCTTGGCGTGCTGCCATTGAAATTTTGCTTCCAGAGTGCGGCCCACGCGCCAATAGGCATCGCCCAAATGCTCGCCGATGATGGGATCAGCCGGATTCAAATCAACGGCACGCTCAATTTGAATTGCAGCTTCCTCATAGTCACCGAGCTGGAAATAGGCCCAGCCCAGACTGTCAACGATATAGCCGTCGTTTGGCTTCAGTTCGACGGCCTTTTTCACCATTTTCAGGGCTTCGCTGAGATTGATTTTTTTCTCGATCATGGAGTAGCCGAGATAATTCAGGACCAGAGGCTCGTCAGGCGATAGCGACAGGGCCTTGCGAAAATCCGTTTCAGCCTTGTCCCAAATTTTCTGCCGCTCATAGGCAATGCCGCGATAATAGAGGACGCGCCAATGGTCCTTTTCCAGCTTCGCGAGAAGCGTCAGCGCCGTTGAGTAGGTTTCAGAAGCGAGCGCAAATTCCTCGTTGCTGCGATATACATTTCCCAAGGTCACCAGGGCATCATAGTTTTTAGGATCACGCGCGATAATCGCCTTGAGCTTCTCCTGGGCTTCCTTGGTGCGTTCCATCCTCTGCAGATTTACCGCAATTTCGGTATCCGCATTGATGCGAAGCGCAGAGCCCGGCGGCGTCTGTTCGTAGGCGTTGATGGCGTTCTGGTACTGCTTGGTGTCCACATAGATATCGCCGATGAGGGTCAGCACGACAGGCCTGTCACCATTGAACGAAAGGGAAAGCTGCGCATAAAGCAAGGCCACGTCGATGCTTTGTTCGTCGGTCATTGCCGCTGCGAGCGAGAACAGGGCTTCGCCGGCACCTGCGCCCGGTGTCGCAATAAACGGCAGTGGTGTCTTGCCGTTCCTGGCGCGCTTCAGCGCGAGTTCAACCAATATGTTGTCTTCACCGCCTTCTATGAATGTCTGATAGATCTTGATTGCTTCGTCTCGGCGATTATTGCGCTCGAGGAAATTTCCGTAGGACTGAACCACCCGCAATGATGTGCCAGCCTGCTCGTAGGCTTTTTTGTAGGAAGCCTCGGCGCGCATGGCGGAGGATAAATAATCGGCAATCAATGCGCCATGATAGGATTTGAAATTGGCGAATGAATCATTGCTTTCAAGCCGGTCGAGTGCCGCGAGGGCCTGTTTGAGATTGCCTTCCCCGGCATAGGCCCAGGCCGACAGAAGCGCCGACGTCAATTCGCCCACCGGCGTGTAGGAGGCTTCGGCAAAATTCTTGCGCGCATCGCCATAGTGGCGAACCTTGAAGTCGCGAAGCCCAAGCACGATGCGGGCCATCCGGTGCTGGCTGTTGAACGACAGGACCTTGACGGCCAGTTCTTCCGCGTCGGGCAAGTTGCCGGACGAGACTTCGAGCAAAAACAGTTTTTCAATGAGAACCGGATTGTCCGGATCCTCGATCAGGGCCTTGCTGAGGTAATCAGCCGCAATCTCGTTATCGCGCTCCTTTCCGGCCGACCTTCCCGCGAGATAGTTTCCGGACAGGCTGGTCACCTCGTCAATTGAAAACTCGGCGTGCGCGGGGACTGCCGTCACCAACATCAGGAATGCCGCGACGCTGGCAAGAGGCAAAGCAAACTTAGGCATGGGCATCTGTCTCAAAAAGGGCGGCCATTTTCGCCGCGTGGGTGATTCATGCCTGTAAAATGGGGTTTTTTCAGGATAACCGCAATAGCAAAGCGGCGGGCCTGAGCCCGCCGCCAAATTTGCCTGTATTTCAGCTTATTTGCTGACGTAAATCGACTTGTTCAGCACATCTTCGCCGATGTGGTTGAAGAAGGCTGCGAGGTCGGCGCTGGACGTGGCATGCTGGTAGTTGTCCGCATCCGTGGCGCAGGTCTGCAACCTGGCCCGTGTGGATGAAGATACGCCATTGCCAAAGGATGTCACATAAAGCTCGGTACCTTCCGCCTTGACCTTGGCGCAGGCGGCAAGCATGGCATTGTCGAGCTCAGTCATGATGGACGAGCTGCTTGTAGTTCCAAATCGGTTGTCGGCGAGGGTTTCCCTGCCACGGCCATAGGCCGAGTAGGTTGTTCCGTTGAGCGCATAGCTTCCAGCGCCGAGATCATTGTCACCGTCGGTCATGAGAACCATGATTTTGCGCCAGCGCGGGTGGCCATAGGTGGCGACCGACTCAGCAGGAATTGAGCTTGTGCCTTCCACTTGGGTGAAAGGTTCGGTGGGCGACAGGACGCGATAGCCCCAGGCAACGCCTTCGGCAATCAGTGTAGGGCCACTGGCGGTCATGGCGTTGATGCCCGCTTCGACATTTGCCCGTTTGTAGGTCAATGGGACAACTGGAGTTTTCGCACAGTTAGACCAGGGACCGGAGTTGGTCGCATTTTCTGCGGGAATTACCCGATTGATGTACTTGGCCTGATTTTCCTGTTTGTACAGAAGACCGGCCGTAGTTGTGTCGCTCTGCTGGGCAGGCGTAAGTCCAGTGTATTCATTCGGGGTTCCGGTCGTACCAATATAATTGACGCCATAGCTCGTGCCGACCGTGTCCATGTTGAAATAGGCTGGGAACAATGTGGCAGGCGTGCCGGCCGACGGAGCCGCGTCATTTACATTGTAGTCGGTTCCCGCTCCTGCGGTGCCGCGCATCCGCGCTTCGACGCAGCCGTTCCACTGCATATACGCCGTGGCTGAGGTCTTCAGAGAGGTCCAACCGAGATAGTTATGAAAGGTCGCGAGGTTGTAGTTGAGTCTCGACAGTGGATTGAGACCTGTAGTGTCGATCCAACCCAGGTTGAAGTCATAGGCGTTCTTGTTGAGCCTGACGGCACCCGAAAAGGGAACGAGAGCAACGCGGATGTACTCGCTTTCCGGAATCGAACCTACCGTTCCGCCATAAATCGTGTTCAACAGATCTTTGGCCGCAGTCTTGGCGCCGTCAATTTTGTTGTCAGTCGCCATGGAACCGGTGGTATCCATGACCAACACAAGCTCAATTGGCCGCATAGCCTTCATCACCTGGGCATGGGATGTAAGATTGACTTCTTCCACCCCGGTTATTTTCATGATCGTTGTCGGGAAGTCATGGGCCGCGGTAAGATCGATGGTTGAGCCGGTAATATCAATATCAACGGTGATTTCAGTGCTATCACCAAATTGCGGGGTGTAATTCTCAGTCAGATACTCCTTGGCAAACACTTCAAGCTCGGCAATCCTGGAGGCCGCAGCACCTTCTGACAGGCCCAAAAGACTGGCGCGGTCATCGGCGGCAACTGCCAGAACCGCGGAATCAACGGCTGCATTAAAGGCAACCTGTTCACGGCCAATGCGAACCGTATCGATGGCGGCACCTGCCGCAATCACCATTGGAAAGGCCGCAACGGCGAACATCTGGGTGACTGAGCCCAACTGGTTGTTGCGAAAAGCTTTCAACTTCTGACGTGTGGAAACTGCGAAAGCATCGATAAAATTGCGCATTGCGGCCTCTCCCTGAGGATTAAATATCGGGAGAGTTCTAAGCTATGCGGATGAAAGACAAGTTGCGCGGAAGGGTTGCATTTTAGATATTTTGTAAAATTTCAAAAGAAGCTCATCCAACACTAATTTCTGTTTAAACGAGCCGCTAAAATTGCACGTCGCATGTTTACATGTTGGGATAGTTTGGCCCTTCGCCGCCCTGCGGCACAACCCAGGTTATGTTCTGTGACGGGTCCTTGATGTCACAGGTTTTGCAGTGAACGCAGTTCTGGTGGTTAATCTGGAAGCGCGGCGGCTTGCCCTCTTCCATTAACACTTCATAAACCCCAGCGGGACAATAGCGTTGGGCGGGCTCGGCCCAAGTGGGAAGATTTATTGAAATCGGGATGCTGGCGTCCGTCAATTTAAGGTGGGCCGGCTCATCTTCCTCATGATTGGTTGATGAAAAGGCCAGATTGGTGAGGCGATCAAAGGAAAGCACGCCATCGGGCTTGGGATAGTTAATAATCCTGCAACTTGCGGCGGATTTCAGGGTTTCGCTATCGGGCTTGCCGTGTTTCCAGGTGCCGAGGCCAAAGCCGAAGAGCGTGTTCAGCCACATATCCAAGGCACCCAACACAACACCGCCCACGAGGCCGAGTTTTGACCACATGGGCTTCACGTTTTTCACGCGCTTCAGGTCCTCATAGACCCAGGACTTTTTGTAGGCCTCTTCATAACCTGTGAGTTCATCACCGGCGCGGCCTTCATTCAATGCGGCGAAGGCTGCTTCGGCGGCCATCATGCCGGTCTTCATGGCGTTGTGTGAGCCCTTGATGCGCGGCACGTTCACGAAGCCGGCGGAGCAGCCGATGAGAACGCCGCCGGGGAAATAAAGCTTCGGCACGGATTGGAAGCCGCCTTCGGTGATGGCCCTTGCACCATAGGCCACGCGCCTGCCGCCTTCGAGCACATGCGAGATCAGCGGGTGATGCTTGAAGCGCTGGAACTCCATGTACGGGTAGAGATACGGATTTTGATAATTGAGATGCACCACGAAGCCGATGGAGACGAGATTGTCTTCAAGGTGGTACATGAAGCTGCCGCCACCGGCCTTGGCTCCCAAAGGCCAGCCCATGGTGTGAGTGACCTGGCCCTGCTTGTGATTTTCGGGTTTCACTTCCCATAGCTCTTTCATGCCGAGGCCAAATTTCTGCGGCTCGCGGCCTTCCGAGAGTTTGTATTTTTCAATGATCTCTTTTGCCAAGGAGCCTCGCACGCCTTCAGCGATGAAGACGTATTTTCCGATGAGTTCCATGCCCGGCTGGTAGTCAGGCTTGTGGCTGCCGTCCTTGGCGATGCCCATGACGCCTGCCACGACGCCGCGCACGGAGCCATCTTCGCGGTAGAGAACTTCCGAGCAAGCAAAGCCGGGGTAGATTTCAACGCCCAGGCTTTCAGCTTGCGTACCCAGCCAACGGCAGACGTTGCCGAGGGAGACAGCATAATTGCCGTGGTTGTTCATGAGCGGCGGCATCAGAAAATTCGGCATGCGCAGCGCTCCCTTGGGGCCAAGCACATAGAACCTGTCATCCACCACGGGCGTGTTGAGGGGTGCGCCTTTTTCTTTCCAATCGGGTATGAGTTCGTTCAAGGCGATGGGATCAATCACGGCGCCCGAAAGAATATGGGCGCCAACTTCCGAACCCTTTTCCAGCACACAAACCGAGATATCGCCGGAAAGCTGTTTCAGGCGGATAGCGGCGGAAAGACCTGCGGGACCGGCACCGACGATGACGACATCATACTCCATCGTTTCGCGCTGAACTTGATCCACAGGTAATACTCCTCAAAGGGCATGCGTTTCCGGATAACGCCTGTTATAGTGGCTCATACGGCCTCGCAAGACAACCAATTCGGACATGCAAACAAGGCAAAACGACATGAACGCTCACGAAGCGCAGGCGGCGCTTTCCTGGCTCATCGAAATGGGGGCCGATGAAATTGTGGGCGAGGTGCCGGTCAACCGCTTTGTGGTGGCCGCGCCTGTTGTTGCGCCTGTTGCCAAGGTTGAACCTGCCCGTGCCGCGCCATCAACGGCGCAAGCCTGCAACACACTTGAAGACCTTCACGCGGCCCTGCTCGCGCTGGAAAATTTCCCTTTGAAAAAAACTGCCAGCAACCTGTGCTTTGCAGGCGGCAATTTCCTGGCTGACATCATGGTCATCGGCGATGTGCCGGGGCGCGATGAGGATATCGAGGGCAAAGTTTTTGCCGGGGAGAACGCATTTCTGCTGGAAAAGATGCTGGGGGCGATTGGATTGTCAGCCGGAGGCGTAAGCCTGTTTAATCTCATTCCGTGGCGCCCGCCTGGCAACCGTACCCCAACAGAAGCAGAAATTCAGCTGTGCCAGCCATTTCTTTTGCGCGCCATTGAACTCTGCGGGCCCAAATTCATTCTTTGCCTCGGGGGCCAGTCCGCCCAGCGCCTGTCAGGCAAGAGCGAAGGGCTTCTTTCACTTCGCGGAAAATGGTTTGATCTCAAAATGGCTAAGAAAAAAATTCGGGTGCTGCCAAGTTTTCATCCCAGTTACCTGCTCAAACAGGCGAGCCAGAAGCGCCTGGCATGGCGCGATCTCCTCTTGTTCAAGGAAGCCGTTGATGCTGATTAATTCCACGGACCTGCTGGTTTTCCTGACCGCTGCATTGAGCCTCAATCTTACGCCCGGCAATGACATGATGTATGTGTTGGGACAATCCCTGAAGGGTGGAGCCCGCACTGGTATTTCGGCAAGCCTTGGCATTGCAGGAGGATCACTCATCCATCTCGGTTTTGTGGCACTCGGCGTTGCCGTCATTCTGGCGCAATATCCGCTTCTCTTCGATCTCATCCGTTATGCAGGTGCCTGCTATCTCATCTGGATTGCCTACACAACGCTCACGTCACCAATGTCGGCACTTGCCCAAGATGAAAAGCAGCGCAGCACAATTGCGGCTTTCAGGGCTGGTGTATTAGTCAACCTGTTCAATCCCAAAATCATTGTCTTCATGTTTGCTTTTTTGCCGCCATTCGTCCGGCCTGAAAATGGCTCACCGCTTTTGCAGCTCTTTATACTCGGAATGATTTTCAATGCAGGTGGAACAGTGATCAATTGCATTGTTGCCCTGTTTGCCGGAAAAATCGGTGCAGCACTTTCAACCAGCCTGAATTTCCGCCGCTGGTTTTCGCGTATCTCGGCTGGCCTGTTTGTGCTGCCGGCAGCGCGCCTAATGTTCGAGAAAAAATAAATGACAAGCCCCCGCGAACTAATCCCCCTTCACATTGCAATCCTGACTGTGTCAGACACGCGCACCTTGGCCGACGACAAATCCGGGCAGACTTTGCAGGATAGAATTGCGGCGGCGGGACACACTGTTTCAGATCGGCAAATAGCCAAAGATAATGTCGCCAAAATTCGCCGCGTTGTGAAAGCGTGGAGCAAACGCCCTGATATTGATGTCATCATTTCAACGGGAGGCACGGGCCTCACAGGACGCGATGTTACAATCGAAGCTATGCGTCCCTTGTTCGAGAAAGAAATTGAGGGTTTCAGCACACTCTTTCACATGATCTCATTTCCCAAGATCGGAACCTCAACGGTGCAATCGCGCGCCACGGCGGGTGTCTTGAAGGGCAAATATATTTTCTGCCTGCCGGGGTCGCCCGGGGCCTGCAAAGACGCCTGGGATGAAATCCTGAAATACCAGCTGGATTTCCGCCATCCCCCCTGCAATTTCGTGGAAATCATGCCCCGGCTGGAGGAACACCAGAAGCGGAAAAAGGGCTAGGCCACAATTTCGTTCTTGTTATGTTCTCCGAACTGTGCCATATTGGAGGCATGCCTACGCTTCTAGATATGAGGCCTTCGGTCTCCTTTGATTCCGCCGTCACATCGCTGCCGCACCAGTTGCGGGGGCGCGGGGCGCGCAACAACGACAAGGGGCGCTACGAGAAGAACGGGATTTCCTTCTTTGATGATGGCTGGGAATCCCTGGCAGATTTGCCGCCGCTCAAAACCACGATTTTTGAAGAACAGCCCAAAACCATCATTGCTCGCAATCAATCGCCAGATATTTCTTTTGACCGCTCGATCAACCCCTATCGCGGCTGCGAGCATGGTTGCGTTTATTGTTATGCCAGGCCCACCCATGCCTACATGGGGCTTTCGCCGGGCCTTGATTTTGAAAGCAAGCTTTTCATAAAGCCGAACGCGGCGGCGCTTCTTCGGGAGGAATTAACCGCGCCCAACTACAGCCCGCGCACCATCGCTCTGGGCTCCAATACGGACCCATACCAGCCGATTGAGCGCACCTACCGGATTACACGGCAAATCCTGGAGGTCTTGTCCGAGTTCAATCATCCGGTGGGTATTGTCACCAAGTCTGCATTTGCCTTGCGCGATCTGGATATTCTGACGTCCCTGGCGGAACGCGGACTGGTGAAAGTTGCAATTTCGGTCACGACGCTTGACGGGAAGTTGGCGCGCGCGATGGAGCCTCGGGCCTCGACCCCTGCGAAACGGCTGGAGGCTCTTCGTGTGTTGTCTGCGGCAGGTGTTCCAACCGTTGTGATGATGGGACCGGTTATTCCGGCGGTGAATGACATGGAAATTGAGGCCATCCTGAAGGCCGCTGCGGTGGCTGGCGTAAAAGAGGCTGGCTACACGATGCTGCGCTTGCCGCTTGAAGTGAAGGATATTTTCAAGGAATGGCTGATGACGGAAATGCCTGACCGGGCCTCCAAAGTCATGTCGCTAGTGAAATCAATTCGTGGCGGCAAGGAAAATGACGCTACATTCGGACGGCGCATGACCGGTACGGGGCCCTATGCATGGACCATCGGGCGGCGCTTTCAATTGGCTGCCGAACGCCTTGGCATCAATCGCAAACGCTCGACCCTTGCCACGAACCTCTTTCGCCGGCCGCCGCAAGCCGGCGAGCAGTTGACGCTGATTTAGAATCTACGTCTTCCACCGCTTGCGGGGGAAGAAAGGGGCCCATGTCACGAAGTGACATGGGATAGATGAGGGCGCTTTCGTGCGAACTCTCCCTCACCTCCCCACCGCGTTCCGCGGCGGGTCCCTTCCTCTCCCGCCTGCGGGAAAGGACAAAGGAGTTCATCTTGCGCTTGCCAATGGCTTATGGCTCATAGAGGCCATGGCACGAGGTGAGTCCAACAAACCCGATTTCAGTTTTGAACTTGCGGCGAAAGCGCAGGGGTTTTCGCTGGTCTGTGGAATCGACGAAGCAGGGCGCGGGCCGTGGGCTGGGCCTGTGGTCGCTGCAGTTGTCATTCTTGATCCAGAGAAGATACCTTCCGGCTTGAATGACTCCAAAAAACTCAAGGAGGATCAACGCGAGAGGCTCTTTGCGGAAATCATGGTTTCGGCAAAAGTTGGCGTGGGCATCGGCGACGAGGTCCGCATCGACCGTGACAATATTCTCGCTTCAACTCTGTGGGCCATGGCAGAAGCGTTTCACAGTCTTGTCGAAACACCACACTATGCTTTGGTAGATGGCAACCGCGCGCCCAAGCTTTCATGCCCGGCTCAAACGATTATCTCCGGTGACGCACGTTCCCTATCAATTGCTGCCGCCTCGATCATCGCCAAGGTGACGCGCGACCGGATCATGGTGGCACTCGACCGGGAGTTTCCGGGTTACGGCTTTGCCCGCCACAAGGGCTATGGCACGGCCATTCACCACGCAGCCTTGTTCGAACTTGGCCCTTGCGTTCACCACCGAAAAAGCTTTGCACCCATCGCCAAGCTGTTGGCCCGTTAACCACAATAAGTGAATTCGATTCACGCGGACTCCGCAAAGATTCATGATGGAAATCTGAATCACGTTTGTTGCGTTGGATACCGAGTTCATCGATGGGTTTCGAAACAAAACCGGACATTAGGCCGCTCCACAACCGCGTGTTGGTGGGCGACTGCCTGTCCGAATTGAAGAAGATCCCATCGGGCTCGGTTGATCTCGTATTTGCGGACCCGCCGTACAATTTGCAGCTCGCGGGGGACCTGACACGGCCTGACCAGAGCAAGGTTGATGCGGTTGATGACCACTGGGACAAGTTTTCCAGCTTTGCCGCGTATGATGAATTCACCAAGGCATGGCTCAGTGAATGCCGCCGCGCCTTGAAGCCCAATGGCGCGCTATGGGTGATCGGCTCGTATCACAATATTTTTCGTGTTGGCTCAATCCTGCAGGACCTGGGCTACTGGATTCTCAATGATGTGATCTGGCGAAAAACCAATCCCATGCCGAATTTCCGCGGCCGGCGTTTCACCAATGCGCATGAGACGATGATCTGGGCGGGCAAGAGCGCCACCTCAAAATATACATTCCACTATGAAGCGATGAAAATCTTCAACGACGATTCACAAATGCGCTCGGACTGGACGCTGCCCTTGTGCACCGGCGGCGAGCGATTGAAAAACAGTGACGGCGACAAGCTTCATCCAACGCAAAAACCGGAGGCGCTGCTGCACCGCGTCATGCTTTCTTCCACTAATCCAGGAGATGTCGTGCTTGATCCATTTTTTGGCACCGGAACCACCGGCGCCGTCGCCAAACAACTGGGCCGGGTTTTCATCGGCATCGAGCGCGAGGAAAATTATGCGCGCTCTGCCCTTGAACGCATCAAGGCAACGGAGCCTCTGTCGGATGAAGCGCTGAAAACAACAACGGCAAAAAGAGCTGAGCCGCGCATTCCTTTTGGTTCGCTGCTTGAGCGCGGCCTGGTGAAGGCGGGTGACATGCTGCTTGACCCGACGGCCCGTGTTGCGGCCCGCATCCGTGCCGATGGCTCCATTGCTTGCAAGGACAACAGCGGTTCCATTCACAAGATCGGCGCCTATGTGCAAGGGGCAGAAGCCTGCAACGGCTGGACCTTCTGGCATGTGCGCAGGGGCACCAATCTTGTACCCATCGACATCCTGCGCCAGCAGGTGCGGGCCGAATTGGGTTCAGCGGCATAACTGCCTTGCGCGATTGCGCCTTGCTTTGAAAGGCTCAAGGCAGTAGGCCGGGCCTCATGAAAGCCCTGCAACCAACCTCTTTCCTTTTCGATCTCGATGGCACGCTGGTTGACAGTGTCTATGACCATGTCCTGGCGTGGAACGCGGCTTTGCAAGAAGAGGGCATTGACGTTTCCATTTGGCGCATTCACCGGCGCATCGGAATGTCGGGCGGACTGTTCACACGGGCCCTGGCGCGGGAAACCGGCATTGAATTTGACGATGCGAAGCTGGCGCGGTTGCGGTCGCTTCATGCCAGTCACTACAGCAAGCATTCCGCCAATACCCGGCCCCTGCCCGGGGCTCGTGAACTGCTGAAATATCTGACTGACAACAAAATTCCCTGGGCCATTGCCACATCCGGCCGGATGCTGACTGCCGGACCGGTACTTAAAATTCTCGGCGTTGATCCGGAGAAGGTTCCCGTCATCACGCGCGATCTTGTGGCCTACGCAAAGCCTGATCCCGACCTGTTTCTGGCAGCTGCGGAGAAACTGGGCATCGAGATTGATACGGCCTGCGTGGTGGGCGACAGCATCTGGGACATGCTGGCGGCGCAACGGGCGCGGGCTCTTGGCATTGGTTTTCTCTCGGGCGGCTATGGCACGGACGAGCTTGAAAGATCAGGTGCCTACCGTGTGTTTGAAGACCCGGCTGACATGCTTGCCCATATCGATGAGGTCGGCGGGCGGCGCTAGCCAGCCGTCACAGGATTGCTATAACACCCACGTTTAAAAGTTTGCGAGCGGGGAGGACGTCACTATGTACAAGCTTTACAATGTGAAGGCCTGGGGTTCCATGTGCGTGCATTTCCTGCTGGAGGAAATGGATGTTCCCTATACCAATATCTGGATGACACCGGAACAGGTTGCGGCTCCGGAGTTCCGCGAGTTGAGTCCACTTGGATATATTCCGGCGCTGGGGCTTTCAGATGGCCGGACGCTGTTTGAGTCGGCGGCCATCGTATCGTTTCTGGTGACGGCCCATCCCGACAAGGGTCTGGCGCCGCAGCCGGGTTCAGATGATTACGGCGAGTTCCTATCGTGGCTGCATTTCCTGAGCACCAATCTCTATATTGCGATCAATATGGGTGAAGCCGGAAATTTTTACTCGCGCAATTCAACAGAAGAAGCTTTCCTTTTGGGAAAGTCGATTGAGAAATGCAACCAGCTCTGGGCCATCCTGGCCAAGCGCTTGGAGACCGAAGGGCCATGGCTGATGGGCGAGGCCTATTCAGCGCTTGATATCTATGCCTTCATGCTGTGTGTGTTTAGCAGGCCAAAGGAAGCGATCGTCCATGCGGAATTTCCGACCATCGCGAAATTCGCGCAAGCCGTCAGGGCGCGACCCAAACTTAAGGCGGCGCTAGAAGCCCATGGCGTGATGGAGCCACGGAGTTAGCGCCTGCTTTTCAGCGCCATGGCCAATCGGCTATTTTGGCGACCCGGCATATGCTAAGCATTTCCGGGAACTTAGGGGATTTGCCATACTTGTCCAATCGATAGATGGGTAACAGACTGAACCGGATACATGGGGGCGAGGTTAAGATGTGGATGCAACTGCAACAACCTTGCGCATGAGGGATGGCAGGGCTTGATGGACGAGTTCGTCTTTATGCACCCAGTGATAGTCGCCACCATCAGGCAAGGACGACTCTGTTGTTGATGTTTTCCAGACCCTGAGTTGCAAATGAAAATGCGTGAAGGTGTGCTCCACCTGAGTTTTTGATTTGGTCCATTTGGCTTCAACGGGTGCCGATACTTTGTCAGGCAGTTTTGGCCCCCAGGAAGTTGAGGGAATTTCCATCATGCCGCCAAGCAATCCCTTCTGCGGCCTCCTTCGCAGAAGAATGTGGCCATCGTCGCGCTCAACCCAAAATGCGATACCGAGGCGTGTCGGGATTTTTATCTTTGGCAATTTGCGCGGCAGGCTTTCGGCAATGCCACGCCTGCGTCCCTTGCAATTGTCAGTCCACGGACAAATATTGCAATTTGCTGTGCGTGGGGTGCAAATGGTGGCCCCCAGGTCCATCAAGGCTTGCGCAAAGTCACCGGCACGTTTCATCGGTACCAGCGCCTGTGCCTTCTCTTTAATCAAGGGCTTTGCCGCCGGCATCGGCGTTTCAATTGCATAGAGCCGTGCCATCACGCGTTCCACATTACCGTCAACAGCTGCATGGGGCTGGTCAAAGGCTATGCTGGCGATGGCTGCAGATGTATAAGGTCCAATGCCGGGAAGTGTTCTTAATGCAGCTTCCGTATGTGGAAATTTCCCATTCCAGTCGCTCGCAACCTTGATGGCGCAGGCATGGAGGTTGCGGGCGCGGGCATAGTAGCCGAGGCCCGCCCAGGCGCGCAGCACATGGTCTTGACTTGCCGCAGCCAGATCGGAAACCTTGGGCCAACGTGAAAGAAATTTAATGTAGTAATCCCGAACCGCTGCAACGGTTGTCTGCTGCAGCATGATTTCAGAAAGCCAGATATGATAGGGATCAGGTTTTATGCCGGGTTTTGAACGCCATGGCAGGTCGCGGGCGTGGGTGTCATACCAAGCCAGAAGTTTTCCCGCCATATCTTCATGAGGCCCTTGTTCTGCCATGGTCCTGGATCAACACTCGCATCACGTTTAAACAGTATTATATAGACGCGACATGGAACGGCTCGACAAGCATTTTGCGAAACTCACCAAGGCAAGTTTTGCCCGCTATGGCTTTGCCTATGGGGAACTCATGGCGCGCTGGCCGGAAATTGTGGGCGGGGCGCTGGCCCAGCATAGCGAGCCGGAGCGAATCAAATGGCCCCGGGGTTCGGGCGAAAATGCGCAAAAGCTTGGCGGCACCCTGGTTATCCGGGCTGAACCGGGGCGCGGCCTCGACCTGCAATACCAGACCCACCAGATCATCGAGCGCATCAACCAGTTCTATGGCTATGGCGCGATTACTTCCATCAAGATCATGCAAGGTCATCTGGCGAAATCTAAGGCACTGACAAATAAAGATAATATCATTGATGACAAGACCGAAGAAGCGCTTGAACTGCGCCTTCAATCCATTGCCGACGAAAAGCTGAAAGAGGCACTGCACCGCCTTGGTGCAGGGGCGCTCGCCAGACGGCCGGGTTCTCCACACGAAAAATAATCAATTGTTCCCAACCCTCAACATCTAGTAGGTAGATTCCATGAAAATGCTCAATAAACGTGAAGTCCTGTTTGGTTCAGCCGCTCTTGGCGGATTGCTTCTGGGCGTCGCGCCGTCGTATGCGGTAGACCTCACAGGTCTCAATGATGCGCCAGCCTTTGGCGAGATGGTCTTGGGGCCCGACACCGCCAAGGTGACAGTGATTGAATATGCCTCGGCCACCTGCCCCCATTGCGCGGCATTTTATAACGAGACATTTGGAACCTTGAAAAAGGAATACATCGATACGGGCAAGGTCCGTTTCATATTGCGCGAGTTCCCGCACAATGATGCGGCCCTTGCGGCCTTCATGGTGGCGCGCTGCGCGCCAAAGGAAAAATATTTTCCGCTGATTGACGTGTTCTTCGCCACACAGCCGGAGTGGACCCAAAATCCAGCAGAGGGGCTTTCCAAGATTGCCCAGCAGGCGGGCTTCACCAAGGAAAACTTTGAAGCGTGCCTGAAGAATGAAACGATGGCCAAGGACATTCTGGCGGTGCGCTCGAAGGCCGAAGGCTTTGGCGTGACGGGCATTCCGACTTTCTTTGTGAACGGCGAAAGATATGAAGGCGAAAATACGATTGAAGCCTTCCGGGCGAAGATTGATCCGCTTCTCATGTAAGAAGCGGATCGGGGGATTGAGGCAAGATGAAGTTTACACGGCTGCGGCTATCCGGGTTCAAGTCATTTGTTGAGCCCACGGACCTTTTGATTGAACCGGGCCTGACGGGCGTGGTTGGCCCCAATGGCTGCGGCAAATCCAATCTGCTTGAGGCGCTGCGCTGGGTTATGGGCGAAAGCTCGTACAAATCCATGCGCGCTTCCGGCATGGATGACGTGATCTTCTCCGGCACCACGCAGCGCCCCTCGCGCAACATGGCGGAAGTCATGGTGACGATGTCGAATGATGACCGCTCGGCGCCGCCCCAGCACAACGACAGCGAGGTTCTGGAAATCTCGCGCCGCATTGAGCGCGAAGCAGGCTCCGCCTACCGCATCAACGGCAAGGATGTGCGGGCGCGGGATGTGCAATTGCTGTTTGCCGATGTTTCAACGGGGGCACGCTCGCCAGCGCTGGTGCGGCAGGGACAGATCGCCGAGATCATCAATGCGAAGCCTCAGGCAAGGCGTTTGATTCTTGAAGAAGCGGCGGGCATCACTGGCCTGCATACGCGCCGCCATGAGGCCGAACTGAAATTGAAGGCGGCGGAGCAAAATCTCGTCCGCCTTGAAGATGTGACCTCGCAGCTTGAAAGCCAGCTCAACAGTTTAAAGCGGCAGGCCCGGCAGGCGCAGAAATACAAGCTGATTTCGGCCGAGATCAGAAAGCTGGAAGCGGCGGGCCTCTATGTGGCGTGGAAAGAGGCGGTGGAAAGTGCGGCGAAAGATGCCGCAGCGCTTGATGAATCGACGCGCGTTCTGGCCGAGAATACCCGGGCTGCTTCCGAAAAACTGCGGGCGCGCGATGAACTGGGCGAAAAATTGCCAGCACTGCGCGAGCAGGAAACCATCCGTGCCGCAGTGTTGCAACGCATGGCCGTCGAGCGCAACAGCCTCGATGAAGAAGAGCGCCGGGTTGAAACGCGGCGTAGGGAACTGGACCAACGTCTAGTGCAGGCCGTTGCCGATCTTACGCGCGAGCATGAAACGCTTCGCGATACGAATAGCGTCATCGCCCGGCTTGTCGAAGAAGACACAACGCTCAAGGCATCTCAGGAAAATGATGGCGACTTGCGCGCCGAAGCGGCTTTGGCCTTGCAGAGTGTTGCCAGTGCCCTGGCCACGGCGCAGGACGTGGCCGACCAGGCAGGGGCGCGGCTTTCCGAACTTACGGCGCGGCGCGGCGCCATCACCCGTTCGATTGACGAGCAACGGCAACGCATTGCCCGCCTTGAACGGGATGCGAGTGAAACCAGCGCAAAGCGCCAGGCCTTGCTTGAACAGATGGGAAGCACCGGCGATAGGCCGACACTTGCCGCGGCGGTGGAAGCTGCCGTTGCCGTCCTGGCTTCCAATGAAACGGCGGCAAACCTTGCGGAAGTGGCGCTACGCGTGGCCCGGCAGGTTGAAGCGGATACGCGCCAGGCCCATGACGAAGCCCGGCGCAAGGCGGAGCGCCTGCAGACGGAAGTCCGTACACTGACGAATTTTCTAAAAGCCGCCGATGACAAGCTGTGGCCGGCGCTGGTTGACCAGCTCAAGGTTGAACGGGGCTATGAGGCGGCACTAGGAGCAGCGCTTGGCGATGATATCGATGCGTCATCGGATGAAGGTGCGCCCACTCATTGGCGCGGTCTTCCGCCTTTGGAAGATGCAGTTTCATTGCCGGGCGATGCGCAGCCCCTTTCAAACTTTGTGCAGGCCCCGCAGGCCCTGGCGCGCAGGCTTTCGCATATCGGCGTCGTTTCCAAATCTTTGGGACAGGCCCTGCAGGCGCAACTCCAATCCGGGCAAAGATTGGTATCACGCGAAGGCGACGTATGGCGCTGGGATGGATTTACCTCGGCGGCAGACGCGCCGAGTGCGGCGGCAAAGCGGCTGGCCGAACGCAACCGCCTGACGCTTCTTGAAATTGAAATGCAGGACGCGGCGGGAATTGCGGCTGAGGTGAACCAGAAATTTGAAGCAGCAAAGCAGTCGGTTGAGGCGGGAGCGCGAGCCGAGCGCGAAAAACGCGAGGCGTGGCGGGCTGCAACATCATCAGTTGAAGTGGCGCGGCAGGCGCTGGCAAAGCATGAGCGGCAAATTGCCGAGCGTCTGGCACAGACCAGTGCGCTCGACGAAGGTATCCGCCGCATCACTCAATCGCTTGATGAAGTGCGAGGGAGTTTTGGATCGGCGCAGACCGAACTCCAGGCCATTCCGGTGTTGGAAGGGCTGGCGCAAGAGGTGGCAAGCCTACGAGACAACGTCAATCGCGAGCGCGCGGCTTACGCGGAAGCCCGTGCCAAGCATGATGGCCTCGAACGTGAAGCGAAGGCACGGGCAGAGCGCCTCGCGGCAATTGAAGCTGAGCACCAACAATGGGGCGAGCGGGCAAAGCGCGCAACCGAACAAATTGCACATCTGACAACGCGCGCCGAAGAAACCCGCGCGGCCATTGCCGAACTTGCAGGCCAGCCACAAATCCTGGCGGACAAGCGCCGCAAGCTGATGAATATGCTGCAGGAGGCGGAAACCGAGCGCAAGGTTGCGGCTGATGCCTTGGCCGAAGGCGAGAATGCGGTTCGCGCCGCCGATCAGATTCTGCGCGAGGCCCAGGAACTGGCTTCGACTTCACGCGAGGATCATGCGCGCTTCGAAGCCCGCCTTGAAGCTTCGAAACAACGCCATGCGGAAAGCGAGCGTCGCATTGCCGAAACCTTGCAATGTGCACCTTCCGAGATTGTTGCCAATGCAGGACTCGACGTCGACAAGATTGAGGACACCGAGCACATTGAGCGCAGGCTTCAGAGCCTCCGCGAGGATCGTGAGCGTTTGGGCGGCGTGAATTTGCGGGCCGAAGAGGAAGCCGAACAGGTTGCAACCCAGCTTGCGACGCTTATCAAGGAGCGCGATGACCTGGTGCAGGCCATCAACAAACTGCGCGGGGGCATTTCAAGCCTGAACCGCGAAGGCCGCCTGCGTTTGCTTGACGCATTTGGCACGGTGAATGAGAAATTTGGCGAGCTCTTCACTACATTGTTTGGCGGCGGCAAGGCGGAACTGCAATTGATCGAATCCGATGACCCACTGGAAGCTGGCCTAGAAATCATGGCCAATCCGCCCGGGAAAAAACCAACGGTGCTTTCCCTGCTCTCCGGCGGGGAACAAACGCTCACTGCACTTGCCCTGATCTTCGCCGTGTTCCTCACCAATCCCTCGCCTATCTGCGTACTCGACGAAGTTGATGCACCGCTCGACGATCACAATGTGGAACGTTTCTGCAATCTGCTCGATGCCATGCTGGAACGCACCGAAACCCGCTTCCTCATCATCACCCACCATGAACTCACTATGGCGCGCATGCATCGCCTGTTTGGCGTGACCATGATGGAGCGCGGCGTGTCGCAGCTTGTGTCGGTGAACCTTGCAGAAGCTGAAGCGATGGCTGAGGCGAGCTAAGCTGAACGCGCTGCCATGAACATCGTCTTCGATATCGGCAATGTCCTCCTGCGCTGGGATCCGCGCTTTCTGTTTACGCAGTATTTTGACGATGAGGCTGAGATGGAATGGTTCCTCGCCCATGTGTGCAATCACGAGTGGAACCTGGAGCAGGACCGGGGCCGGAGCTTTTTGGAAGCGGTAAAGCACGCAACGGCGCTGCATCCCGAACACGCAAAGGCCATTGCCGCCTATGACGAGCGCTGGCATGAAACCCTGCCCCACGCCATCGACGGAACAGTCGCGATTTTCAATGAACTGGTGGCACGCGACGCGCCCGTCTATGCGATCACCAACTGGAATGGCGACAAGTTCCGCGAGGCCAAACAACGCTTTCCCTTTCTTTATAACTTCAGGGATATTGTGGTTTCAGGCGATGAGCGGTTGATCAAGCCTGATCCCGCGATTTACCAATTGTTGCTGGGGCGCAATGGCCTTGAGGCGGCGGATTGCCTGTTCATCGACGACAGCGCCACCAATGTGAAAGGCGCAGAAGCGGTTGGCATGAAGGCGCATCATTTCACATCGCCGGAAGGATTGCGGAAGTCGCTTGTTGAGCTTGGCTTGCTCTAGAACTCTGTCACGACGGTTACGCCCGTGGTTTCGAACTTATCCATGTTCATCAACGCGTCGATTGACTGTTCCAGGCTTATGGTTTTTCCGATGAGCTTCTCGGGTGACAGTTTCCCTGACTGAATCATGGCCAGCATGGCGTCGTAGCGGTGGGCCTGCATGCCGTGGCTGCCAAGAATTTCAAGTTCGTGGGCAATGACTTTGCTCATCGGAATTTTTGGCGTGCTGTTCTCGGCCAGCATGAGCCCCACCTGAATGTGCTTGCCACGTTTTCGCAAATTGCTGATCGAATTGAAGCAGGTCGTGGCATGGCCAAGGGCGTCCACCGAGACATGGGCACCGCCTTTCGATATTTCCATTACGGCTTCGACGACATTTGCCACCTTGCTGGCGTTCACTGTGGCAACCGCGCCTACTGATTTGGCCAATTTGAGTTTCTGGTCTGCAATGTCGATGGCGATTGCATTGGCACCCAATGCATTGGCAATCATGATGGCGGAAAGGCCAACACCGCCGCAGCCATGGACGGCAACCCATTGGCCAGCGGTGACCTTGCCCTGATCCACGATGGCACGAAACGAGGTCACAAAGCGGCAGCCGAGGCTGGCCGCGGTTGCGAAATCAAGTGTCTCCGGCAAGCGCACCAGGTTGATATCAGCATGATGGATGGAAACATATTCGGCGAATGAACCCCAATGGGTGAAGCCGGGTTGAAACTGGTGGTCGCAGACCTGATGATTGCCGGAGTGGCACTGGGGGCAAGCGCCGCAGCCGCCTACAAACGGCACAGTTACGCGGTCACCTTTTTTCCACAGGGTAACATCCTTTCCGACAGCCTCAATAATTCCCGCCAGTTCGTGCCCCGGCACGTGGGGAAGCCTGATATCCGGGTCATGGCCCAGCCAGCCGTGCCAGTCGCTGCGGCAAACGCCAGTCGCCATGACCTTGACAACAATACCGTGGGGCTCCGGCGTTGGATCGGGAACATTTACAATTCTTGGGGGTTCAGCAAAGGCTTCGTAGAGAACGGCTTTCATTGTGAACTTCCTTTGCAATATCGGGCTTGCCGCTGGGATAGCAGAATCAAACAGTTTTCCAAATCCTTACGGACTTTTCGACGCATCGCTAATAACCGTCATAAAACCAAGATATAACAACGATTTACATATCCTATCCATTTCTTGACACAATTCACCCCCGTAACTATGGTGCGCTCGATTTTAAGGGGTGGAAATCGCTGCTTTTTCGCTGTTTGTTTTGGGTGGGATGATGAAAGATTCTGACCGGCTCAAGGACTTAGGCGAGAAGCTCGACAAGACCCTGCAAGAGCGGCGCGGCGCATCTGGTCCTGACAGTCAGGAGGGATCTGCCGCGGGTCTCGCAATACGGGCGGTCAGCGAACTACTCGTGGGACTTCTTGTGATGATGGGCCTGGGCTGGGGCGCTGATAAATATCTCGGCACCGCACCTTGGATCATGTTGGCACTGATGCCTCTTGGACTTGCGGCGGGTGTCGTGAACGTGATGCGTCTTTCGCGCAGCAAACAGGCGGAAGAATTACTCGGCGGCAAGGGTGAAATGCCCCCACCCGTCAAAGACGATGATGATGAGGATTGAACGTGTCAACAGCTGCTCCTGAACATGGCGAAAAAATTATCGATCCGATCCATCAGTTCGTGATCAATCGTCTGGTGCCAATTGAAATCGGCGGCGTTGATATTTCCTTCACCAATTCGGCACTGTGGGCTGTCATTGCAGTTGTCTGCGCCTCCCTGCTTTTCATTCTGGCGCCGCGCAATTTGATCCCCACCCGTTTGCAGTCGGTTGCCGAAAGCATTTATGAACTTGTGCATGGCTTCACCCATGACGTGTTGCATGAAAATGCGCGGACCTATTTCCCCTTCGTGCTGACACTGTTTGTCTTCATCCTCTTTGCAAACGTGCTTGGCCTCATTCCCTATTCCTTCACGGTCACCAGCCATTACGTGATCACGCTGGCGCTGGCGCTTGTGGTTTTTATTGGCGCCACGATCATCGGCTTCATCCGAAATGGCTTTGGCTATCTCAAGCTCTTCGTGCCATCGGGCGTGCCTGCGGCTCTTTTGCCGCTGGTGATTGTGATCGAAATTGTATCCTATTTCATCCGCCCAATGAGCCTTTCCATCCGTTTGTTCGCCAACATGATGGCAGGCCACATGATGCTGAAGGTTATGGCGGGCTTTGTTGTCATGCTTGGCGTGACCGCTGGCTGGCTGCCGCTTGCCGCCATGGTGGGCCTTATGGGCCTTGAACTTCTTGTGGCCGCCCTTCAGGCCTATGTCTTCGCACTTTTGACCTGCTTGTATCTGAACGATGCCATGCATGTTGACCACTAACTAAACCCCATCCATTCGACAGGAGAAAAAAATGGAAGTTGAAGCAGCAAAGATGATCGGTGCAGGTATTGCGGCAGTTGCCCTCGGTGGTGCTGGTGTTGGTATCGGTACAATTTTCGGAAACTACCTGGCAGGCGCGCTCCGCAATCCGGCCGCCGCGGCGGGTCAGCGCGGTACGCTTTTCCTCGGCTTCGCATTCGCAGAAGCCACGGGCCTCATCGGCTTTGCCGTAGCCATGCTCATTCTGTTTGGTTGATACCGGACAGTTACGCTTTTCGGATCGGCGTTGCATGAGGCAACGCCTGTCATACTTTGTATAGGGCCTGCCCATGCCGCAGCTTGATATGTCTACCTGGCCGCCACAGCTTTTCTGGCTCGCTGTCACGTTCCTGGCGCTTTATTTCGTAATCTCGCGCGTGGCCATTCCCCGCACGGGTGGGGTGATTGCGCTTCGCAAATCAACCATTGACGGCGATCTGGCGAAAGCAAAGAATCTCAAGGACGAAACAGAAAATGCGGTGCGGTCCTATGAGGCCGCATTGGCCGATGCCAAGGCAAAGGCCCATGCCATTGCGCTCGAAAACCGCAACAAGCTGAATACCGAAATTGAAGCGGAACGGGCCAAGCTTGATGCGGCCCTGGGCGCCAAGATTGCAACGGCTGAGAAAAAAGTTGCGGCATCGCGCGACAAGGCCCTGGAAGATGTGGCTGCCATGGCCGCCGAAATCGCTGGCGACATCGTTACGCAATTGACCGGCGCCAAGGTGACCAAAGCCGAGGCAACCGCTGCCGTTTCCAAGACCTTGGGCAAATAGGAGCAAGCCATGTTACGTGAACCAGAAACCTGGGTTGCCGTTGCCTTCGTCCTTTTCGTGGGGCTTGGCATCTATCTCAAAGTGCCCGCCATGCTTGCCAAGATGCTGGACGAGCGGGCCGACAAGATCAGCAAGGAACTGGCAGAAGCCAGGAAGCTCCGCGAAGAAGCCCAGGCGCTTTTGGCCGAATACCAGAAGAAGCGCGCTGAGGCTGAGAAAGATGCGGCCAACATCGTGGCCCAGGCCAAGGTCGAAGCCGAAGCCTATTCGGTTGAAACGCGCAAG
>CAZHCO010000171.1:0-13275 GCA_964530965.1 uncultured Aestuariivirga sp.
GCCAAGGCCCTTGAGCAATTCGACAGCCAGCCGGAACGCTGGATTGACTTGGCCTGGGACACCTTGGCCTCGCAACAGAAGTTCCCGGCGCGAATAAATGTTGTTCTTTTGAACGAAGTGGGCGCTCTGGCACAGGTCACCCAGGTCATCGGCGACCAGGGCGGCAATATCGATGAACTGCAGATGATGGCGCGGCAGGGCGTGCGCGACTTTTTTGATCTGGACATTCTGCTGGAAGTACATGATGCACGGCACCTGAACGATATCATCGCTGGGCTCCGAACCCGGAATGCGGTGAGTTCGGTCATGCGGGCAACGGGGTAGCAGATGTTAAGCCACGACGAGGTATTGGGCGAATTCCGCGCGGCCGGCGCGTTGCTCGAAGGGCATTTTATTCTGTCCTCAGGCTTGCACAGTTCGCGCTATTTGCAATGCGCGCGGGTTCTGATGGATCCCAAGCGGGCGGACCGCCTTTGCCAATCCCTGAAGGGGCGAATCACTGACAACGTCCGGGCGCAAATTGATATCGTGGCCTCTCCAGCCATGGGTGGCGTTGTGGTGGGTTATGAAATGGGGCGGCAATTGGGTGTTCCTGCCATTTTCTTTGAACGGGTCGATGGCAAGCTCGTGCTGCGGCGCGGCTTCACTATTACCAAGGGCGCCCGAGTTCTGATGGTCGAAGATATCGTCACCACCGGCCTTTCGTCGCGCGAATGCATTGCAGGAATTACGGAGGAAGGCGGAGTGACCATTGCCTCCGCCTGTCTTATTGACCGCTCGGGTGGAAAAGCGGATTTGGGTGTGCCGCTGTTTGCGCTGACCAACCTTGAAATTCCAGCTTATCCTGCCGACGCCCTGCCGCCGGAGCTGGCTGCTATTCCAGCGATCAAGCCGGGAAGCCGGGGCCTCAACAAATGATTATCGGTTTGGGCAACGATATGGTGGATATCAGGCGTATTGAGCAAACGCTGGAACGCTATGGCAGCCGTTTCGTGGCGCGCATTTTCACCGACATTGAACAGAATAAGTCAGACCGGCGGGCGCAAAGGGCGGCTTCTTACGCCAAGCGTTTTGCCGCCAAGGAGGCCTGTTCCAAGGCCCTTGGGACCGGATTTCGTCGCGGTGTTTTCTGGAAGGACATGGGGGTTGTGAATGAACCTTCAGGCCGGCCTACCATGCAGCTGACTGGTGGGGCGAAGGAGCAACTCGAGCGAATCACCCCTGCCGGGCACCTCGCTCGCATCCAACTTACCATCACCGATGATTATCCGTACGCGCAGGCCATTGTAATCATTGAGGCTGTTGCCGCGCCCTGACTGTGGTTAATTCGTCACAGTACCCGAGCTTGCACGGTGCTACATTGCACCTCATATGGGGTTGGCGCTATAGCCCAAGGGGCGGACGGAGCGCAGGAAGCGCGATTTTAATGCACAAGAAAGACTACCACATGGCGGCGGCACAGGATATGCGCCAGAAATCCGAAGAGGGGATCTGGGACACCGTAAAGGTGATCATCCAGGCGCTTCTGATTGCCTTTTTCGTGCGGACTTTCTTTTACCAGCCGTTCAACATTCCTTCGGCCTCCATGTATCCAACCCTGAAAGTTGGCGACTATCTCTTTGTTTCCAAACTTTCCTACGGCTACAGCAGATATTCCTTCAATTTCTCGTTTGGCGGTTTTGGCACAACCTGGATTACCTGCTGCCCCATCGATTTTCCGGGCCGGGTGGTTTTGGCCGATACGCCCACGCGTGGCGATGTGGCCGTGTTCAAGCTGCCGACCAATACGGAAATTGATTACATCAAGCGGGTGATCGGACTGCCTGGCGACCGCATTCAGATGCGCGACGGCGTACTCTTCATCAACGGCGAAACGGTGAAAAAAGAGCGTATTGAAGATTATGTGGACAACGAGGTTCTGGGCGAAGGCGGCGGGCATCCCATTCCGCAGTATCAGGAGACGTTGCCTAACGGCGTGACCTACCGTGTGCTTGACGAGGTGGCAAATGGGTCGGCAGATAATACGATTGAATATGTTGTTCCCCCCGAACATTATTTCATGATGGGTGACAACCGGGACAATTCAGAGGACTCGCGGTTTCTGGACGCGGTGGGTTATGTGCCCATCGAAAACTATGTGGGACGGGCGGACATCATTTTCTTTTCTATTTCGCGCGGCACTACCATTTGGGAAGTCTGGAAATGGCCTTTCGAAATCCGCTGGGGCCGCTTCCTGAACCTTCTCTAGGCATTCCGGGTCTTGGTCCGATTTTCACAAACGCGGCATGAAGAGATCGCACAGCGTCTTGGCTATCACTTCAAAGACACAGTTCTGCTGCGCCATGCGCTCACCCATAGCAGTACCAACCGCAAACACGATGACTATCAGCGCCTGGAATTCCTGGGTGACCGGGTTCTGGCGCTGGTGATCGCGGAAGAACTGTTCAGGCTTAATCCCTCGCACCGGGAAGGGCACATGGCCAACGTGCATAGCAACCTGGTGCGCGGGGAAATCTGCGGCGAGGTGGGCAAGGAACTTGGCTTGAGTGAATTTATTGTCGTGGGGCATAGCGAGCAAAAGAAAGGCGTAAACCTCATTGCCTCTGTTGTGGGTGACGTGGTAGAGGCGCTGATCGGCGGCATCTATCTTGATGGCGGCCTGGATGAAGCCAAGGCCTTTGTCCTGCGCAATTGGTCGCGGCACATTGCGGAAAACCGGTCTGTCAGCAAGGACCCCAAGACATTCCTGCAGGAATGGTCGCTGGCGCGTAGCCTTCCCATCCCTGATTATAGGATACTCAAGCGCGAGGGATTGGAGCATAGTCCCCTTTTCACTGTCGAATTGAATGTCAAAGGCAAGGTCGCGGTTCAGGGGTCTGGACCGTCCAAGCGTTTGGCTGAAATGGCAGCGGCGGACAATTTTTTGAAACGTGAGGATATCCGTCAATGACCGGGACGCAGTGCGGGTTTTGCGCCATCATTGGGGCCCCTAATGCGGGCAAGTCCACGCTGGTCAATCAGCTTGCGGGCTCGAAGGTCTCTATCGTTTCGCACAAAGTGCAAACAACAAGGGCAAGGCTGCGGGCCATCTTCATGGAAGGGGCCTCGCAAGTCATTGTCGTAGATACGCCGGGAATTTTCAGTCCGAAGCGCAAGCTTGATGAGGCGATGGTGGAAAATGCCTGGAGCGGATCGGCGGAGGCTGATGTGACCGTGCTTCTCGCCGATGCGCGGCTGGGCCGCAATGATGATGTCATGCGCATCATTGAAGGGTTGAAGAAGAACAACACCAAAGCCCTGCTTGCGCTCAACAAAGTTGATCTCCTGCGGCGCGAGGTTTTGCTGGAAATTTCCAAGCGCTTTAATGAAGTCCATGAGTTTTCCGATACGTTCATGATCAGCGCCTTGAAGGGTTCAGGTGTTGGTGACTTGCGCAAGAAGATTGCAAGCCTGATGCCTGTGGGGCCTTGGCTTTATCCGGAAGACCAGGCCGCAGATGTGCAGATGCGTTTCCTGGCTTCGGAAGTGACACGGGAGAAAATTTATCTCAGGCTTCATGAAGAACTGCCCTACGCCTCAACGGTCGAAACAGAGACCTGGGAAGAGCAAAAGGATGGCTCAGTTAAAATCGGGCAGGTTATCTTTGTCGAACGTGACAGCCAGAAAGCCATTGTGCTGGGCAAGGGCGGCCAAATGATCAAGCTGCTGGGGCAATTGGCGCGGGAAGAACTTGAAAAATCCTTCGAGCGGCGGGTGCATCTTTTTCTCTTTGTGAAAGTGCGCGAGAACTGGACCGAAGACCCGGAACGCCTGCGCATGATGGGTTTGGGGAATTGAGGCCGCGACATGGAATGGCGCGATCACGGCGTAATTCTCTCGGTTCGCCGCCATGGTGAGACCAGCGCTATTGCCGAACTTTTGACGCCTGAGCACGGGCGCTGTCTGGGTCTGGTGCGGGGCGGCAGATCACGCATCCAACGGCCAGTTTTGCAGCCTGGAAATTTTGTGACCGCGACCTGGCGCGCACGGCTTGAGGATCATTTGGGCGTATTTGTGTTTGAGCCGCTGAAACTTTCGGCGGGTACGATTATGGAAAATTCGTTCCGGCTTGCGGGCCTTACGACACTCACCAGCCTTTCGCAGACCTTGCCGGAGCGCGAGCCGCATCAGCGCCTGTACGACGCGTTTCAAATTGTGCTCGACGCCATCGACAATGATGGGCATTGGCCGGCACTGCTCGTGCGTTGGGAGTTTGGCCTGCTGGAGGAATTGGGCTTTGGCTTGGACCTGAGCAAGTGCGCGGTGACAGGAACACTTGAAAATCTTTGCTATGTTTCACCAAAAACGGGGCGAGCTGCTTCTCTGCAAGCCGGTGAACTCTACCATGATAAATTGCTCAAGCTTCCTGGTTTTCTTTTGGGACAACCTGTGAAATCAACCGAAGATATTCTCGACGGGTTCAAGCTTACGGGCTACTTTTTGGAGCGTCATATCTTTGAACCGCGCGGGCTCGAGATGCCGGAGCAGCGCCAGCGAATGCTTGCGGAACTTACGCAAAGAACGCATTGACGGGGATGCGCGCGAGTCTAATGTCGTTGAGTTGAAGCTCATCACATAATTCTCCATGGTGGGGCAACGACCCGACCACCCAGCCCGTCTCGAGCAAAGTCTGGGTGGTCGCATCAAGTGCGACCATGGAGAGAAGAAGAGGGATACGGAATGCTCGGACGATTAAACCATGTGGCGATTGCGGTGCCCGATCTTGAGAAAGGCGCCAAGATATATGCTTCGGTTTTGGGGGCAAAAGTATCGGCGCCGCAAACGGAAGCGGCGCATGGTGTGCGCGTGGTGTTTGTCGAATTGCCCAATACCAAAATTGAGCTGCTTGAACCATTCGGTGAGAATTCGCCAATCAAGGCGTTTCTGGCAAAAAACCCATCCGGCGGCATGCATCATGTATGCTATGAGGTGGCGGATATCGTGACTGCCCGTGACAGGCTGGTGGCTGAAGGGGCAAGGGTGCTCGGCGATGGCACGCCGAAGATTGGGGCGCATGGCAAGCCTGTGCTGTTTCTGCATCCCAAGGATTTCTGCGGCACGCTGATTGAATTGGAGCAGGCATGAGCCTCGTGAGCGCCATTGCGATCTATTTCATCATCTGGTGGCTGGTGCTGTTCATGGTGCTGCCATTCGGCATTCGCAATGCCCATGAAACAGGAGAGACGGTGGAAGAGGGCAATGAGCCGGGGGCGCCGACAAACCCGCGCCTTGTTCAGAAGGCCGTTATCACAACGATCCTTGCGACGGCGGTATTTTCGGTTTTTTACCTGGCTGTCACGCGGGGCTGGTTGAACCTCGACAGCCTGCCGTTCTACAACTCAATGCCCAACCCAAACTGAAACAATAAAAAAAGGCGAAGCTTTCACTTCGCCCTTTCTAAGTCACTTGGCCTTCCATTTTCCTGTCGATCCCTAGAGATCAACGGGGCAGCTGTCCTACGGTTACCCGCATGCGCGCCCGGAAGCATCCTCCCCAGACCTGGGTCCACTTTAGAAGTAAACACCGGCGGTCTTGTTCTTGATTGGCGGCGAAGCTAGCACAAAGATTCGCCGTGTCACGTGAAATATTACGCAATTGTGTCTTGACAATGAAATAGCCCGACTTGTGTTCCCGTTTGTTTCCCTTAAAAGGGCGCAGCACAGGCCATAAGAGGATTCCCATGCGACTTTCGCAGTATTTCATGCCCATTTTGAGAGATGACCCGAAGGAGGCGGAAATCGTTTCGCACAAGCTGATGCTGCGGGCGGGGATGGTCCGGCAGGAGGCGGCGGGGAACTACTCTTGGTTGCCCATGGGATTCCGGGTTCTCAAGAAAATTGAACAGATTGTGCGGGAAGAACAGGACCGGGCAGGGGCCCTGGAAGTGCTGATGCCGACCATCCAGCCTGCCGAGCTGTGGAAAAAGTCCGGGCGCTATGATGCCTATGGCAAGGAAATGCTGCGTATCAAAGACCGCCATGACCGGGAGATGCTTTATGGCCCGACGAATGAGGAAATGATCACGGATATCTTCCGCCAGGGCGTACAAAGCTACAAGGACCTGCCGCGCAACCTTTACCATATCCAGTGGAAATTCCGCGACGAGGTGCGGCCGCGCTTTGGCGTAATGCGGGGCCGGGAATTCCTGATGAAGGATGCTTATTCATTCGATGTGAGCCGCGAGGCGGGGCAGCATTCCTATAACAAGATGTTTGTGAGCTATTTGCGCACCTTTGCGCGCATGGGGCTCAAGGCGGTTCCGATGCGGGCGGAGACGGGCCCAATCGGAGGCTCAGACAGTCATGAATTTCTGGTTCTCGCGGATACAGGAGAAAGCGGGGTTTTTTTCGACGGCGATTTCCATGAAATGGACTGGAACAAGGTTGATGTTGATTATGACGATGTGGGTGCCGTTGCCAAACTGGTGGAGAGCTTCACCTCCAAATATGCGGCCACCGATGAAAAACATGATGTGCTGGAATTTGAGCGCCGCGTTCCTGCGACGAAGCGCATGACGGGACGCGGCATTGAAGTCGGGCATATTTTCTTCTTCGGCACGAAATATTCGGAGCCGTTGGGATGTGAAGTGCAGGGCGCTGACGGCAAGAAGGTTGCGGTGCAGTCAGGCTCATATGGCATTGGCGTTTCGCGGCTCGTGGGCGGCATCATCGAAGCCTCCCATGACGATGCCGGAATCATCTGGCCTGAGTCGGTGGCGCCTTTCCATGTGGGCCTGATCAATCTCAAGGTGGGGGACGCTGCCAGTGATGAAACCTGCCTAAAAATCTACAAGGCGCTCCAGGCCAAGCGCATTGAGGTTCTTTATGATGACAAGGACGGCGGAGCCGGCAACAAATTTGCGGCGATGGATTTGATCGGTTTGCCGTGGCAGGTGATCATCGGTCCGCGCGGATTGAAAGAAGGAATCGCCGAGGTTAAAAACCGCAAGACGGGTGCCCGCGAAAATGTAGCGCTTGACCAGGTTGTGGGGCGCTTCACAACCTGATGGAAAAAGAACTTCCCGATACGAAGCCGTTTGCCAGTTTTGAGTGGATGCTGGCTCTGCGTTATCTGCGGGCGCGGCGGAAGGAAAGTTTTATTTCGGTTATTTCATTGTTTTCATTCCTGGGTATTATGCTGGGCGTTGCGACGCTGATTGTTGTGATGTCGGTTCTCAATGGTTTCCGCGCTGAGCTTCTCGACAAAATTCTGGGCTTTTCCGGGCACGCGACCTTTTATCATCAGGATTTGACGCCGATTTCCGACTTCAGGGAGGTTCAGGCGCGGCTTGAAAAAGTGGATGGGGTGAAGCGGGTGATTTCGCTCGTCGAAGGGCAGGCCATGGCTTCATCTTTGAAGAGCAGCACAGGCGTGCTGGTGCGTGGCATCGCCGAAGCCGATATCGAGAAGCTTTCCAGCATCAACAACAAGGAATTGCAGACGGCAATCGCGTCCCCGGGCATTCCCGATCTGACGCCCTCGTTTGCGGGGTTTGACAAGTCAGAGGGTATTGCGGTTGGTGAGCGGCTGGCCTGGCGCCATCAACTGGGTTTAGGCAGTGTACTGACGATTATTTCGCCCAACGGACCTGACACGGTGATGGGCACGGCGCCGCGCATCAGGGACTTTACGGTCGTGGCCATTTTCAAGATTGGCATGTCGGAATATGACGAGGGCATTGCCTATCTGCCGCTTGCCGACGCCCAGGAATTTTTTGTTTCCGAAGAAGGCGCCACCGGACTTGAGGTGATGGTGGATTCACCTGATGATATCGGTGAAATTGTTCCGGCATTGCGCCAGGCTGCAGGCAGCGATCTTTTGATGCAGACGTGGAAAGACCGCAACGTGGCTTTCTTCAACGCTTTGGCAGTTGAGCGCAACGTGATGTTTCTGGTGTTGACCATGATTATTCTGGTGGCAGCACTCAACATCATTTCCGGCCTTATCATGCTGGTGAAAGACAAGGGGCATGACATTGCCATCCTGCGCACCATGGGGGCCACGCGCGGCGCGGTTCAGAGGGTGTTTCTGATTACGGGTGCTGCCATCGGCGTGGTGGGAACATTCGCGGGCCTCATTCTGGGAATCCTCATTTGTCTCAACGTTGAAAGTATCCGGAAGTTCGTCCAGTGGCTTTCTGGCGTTGATCCGTTCAATGCGGAAATCTATTACCTGGCCCAGCTTCCGGCGGTGATTGATTACACCCAGACCTTCTGGATTGTTATGATGTCGCTCTTCCTGTCCTTTATCGCGACGCTTTATCCCTCGTGGCGTGCGGCCAAGCTCGATCCGGTTGAAGCATTGAGGTACGAATAATGGCGCCTGCGCTTGAGCTTCGCCATGTGGCCCGTTCCTATGCGGAAGGGGCAGGGCGCCTTGATATTTTCAAGGACCTGGCGCTCGAAGTTTACGCTGGTGAGATTGTGGCTCTTGTTGGCCAGTCGGGTGCGGGCAAATCATCGCTGCTTCATATCGCAGGTCTTCTGGAAGCGCCGACATCGGGTGAGGTTTTTATTTCGGGGCAGAACTGCACGGCGCTTGATGATACGGCGCGCACCCGCATTCGCCGGATTGGCATTGGATTTGTCTATCAGTTCCACCATCTACTGCCTGAGTTCTCGGCTGTGGAAAATGTTGTCATGCCGCAATTGATTGCTGGGGTCTCAAAACCCGCAGCGATGGCACGGGCGAAGGAACTTTTGGACAGGCTCGGGCTGGCTGAACGTTTTCAGCATCGTCCGGCGGAAATGTCGGGAGGTGAACAGCAACGTGTGGCCATTGCACGGGCCATTGCCAATCGCCCCCTGTTGCTGCTGGCTGATGAACCCACGGGCAATCTTGATCCCGACACCGCGGCACGGGTGCATGTGGAATTCCTGCGGCTCATCAAGGAGGAGGGGCTTGGGGCGCTGATCGCCACCCATAATATCGCCCTCGCCAAGCGCATGAGCCGTATTGTCAGCCTGCAATCGGGCATACTTGTGGATGGTTTGGCCTGATCCCTGCCGGGATTTGCGAATCTGGTCTAGACTTGGACCATGGCCACTGATTCAAAGCTTCCAACCTTTATTCATCTGCGGGCCCATTCGGCCTATTCGCTGGCTGAGGGTGCGTTGCACATCAAGCAGATGGCGGTGCTGGCCAAGGAAGCGGGCATGCCGGCTTTGGCCATAACCGATTCAGGCAACCTATTTGGGGCGCTGGAATTTTCGGAGGCTTTGGCAGAAAAAGGTATTCAACCCATCATAGGCTGCTCTCTTCGGGTTGAACTCCATCAAGTTACCGCGGATGCGACGGCGCGAACCCCGCCTCACCCCAAAAAGCTGCCGCCGCTTGTACTTCTGGCCAAGGATGAAACGGGTTACCGCAACCTCATGAAGCTTTCGAGCCGGGCCTATCTTCTCACGCCGGAAAGCGAAGTGCCTCATGTCACGTGGGAGGTGTTCGAGCCGCTGAGCGAAGGCCTCATTTGCCTTTCTGGTGGACCCGATGGGCCAATCGACGAGGCGCTCGTGCAGGGGCAAAGTTCTCTCGCCAGGCACTTGGTGGAACAGCTTAAAGCGCTGTTTGGTGACCGGTTCTATATTGAACTGCAACGCCATGGCACCGATGCCGAACGCGCCAGTGAGCCCGGCCTCATTGAACTTGCCTATGAACTGAATGTTCCGCTGGTTGCTACCAATCAGGTTTATTTTGCAAGGCCCGACGACTATGCGGCCCATGACGCCTTGATCTGCATTGCGGAGGGGCAGGTCGTTTCATCAGATGACCGCAGGCGCGTGACGCCGGAACATTATTTTAAATCGCAACAGGAAATGGCGGCGCTGTATGCGGATGTTCCGGAGGCCATCGAAAATACCGTCGAGATCGCCCGGCGCTGCGCCTATATCGTTAAGGGGCACGCGCCAATTCTGCCGCGGTTCAGTGATGGTGACGAGGCAGAAGAATTGCGCAACCAGGCGAGGGAAGGTTTGGCGCATAGGCTTGCCACCGTGGGCATGGCTGATGGTTTTACGCTTGAAAATTATGAAGACCGCCTTGACTTTGAGCTCGGCGTTATCATCAAGATGCGTTATCCCGGATATTTCCTGATCGTTGCAGATTTTATCAAATGGGCCAAAGCACAAGATATTCCGGTGGGGCCGGGGCGCGGCTCAGGTGCAGGTTCGCTGGTGGCCTATTCACTCACCATCACCGATCTTGATCCCTTGCGTTTCCAGCTTCTGTTTGAACGTTTTCTCAATCCGGACCGCGTGTCCATGCCCGACTTCGATATCGATTTCTGCCAGGATCGCCGTGACGAGGTGATCGACTATGTGCAGCACCGTTATGGCAGGGACCATGTGGCGCAGATCATTACTTTTGGAAAGTTGCAGGCGCGTGCGGTTTGCCGCGACGTGGGCCGGGTTTTGCAAATGCCGTATATGCAGGTGGACCGGATTTCAAAGCTGATCCCAATGAACCCGACAAACCCGATTGGCTTGAAGCAGGCCATTGATGGCGAGCCCCGCATTCAGGAAGAGCGCGACCGTGACCCCACCGTGCGGCGCATGCTGGATATTGGCCTGAAGCTCGAAGGGCTTTACCGCCATGCCTCAACCCATGCGGCAGGCCTTGTGATCGGTGACAGGCCGCTGGAAGAACTGGTTCCGCTCTACCGCGATCCGCGCTCAACACTTCCGGCCACGCAATTCAACATGAAGTATGTGGAAAAGGCGGGCCTGGTAAAGTTCGACTTCTTGGGGTTGAAGACCTTGACGGTAATCGACAAGGCGCTGAAGCTCATTCACGCGCGGAAGCCCGATTTTGATATTGCGAAGATTCCGCTGGATGACGGCCCGACCTACCACATGCTGGCGCAGGGAGACACGGTGGGCGTGTTCCAGTTGGAAAGTTCCGGCATGAAGGATGCGGTGCGCCAGATGCGGGCCGACCGGTTTGAAGATCTTATCGCGCTGGTAGCGCTCTACCGTCCCGGCCCCATGGCGAATATTCCTACCTATTGCGCGCGCAAGCTTGGCAAGGAGCAGATTGAATATCTGCATCCGAAACTTGAACCAATCCTCAAGGAAACATTCGGCGTTATCACCTATCAGGAACAGGTGCAGCAAATCGCCAAGGATCTTGCCGGGTATACGCTCGCCGAAGCTGATCTCCTGCGCCGTGCCATGGGCAAGAAAATAAAGTCCGAAATGGATGCGCAGCGGGAGCGCTTCCTGAGTGGGGCCACTGAGCAGGGGGTTGATCGCAACATTGCAATCCAGATTTTTGAGGCCTGCGCGAAGTTTGCTGAGTACGGATTTAACAAATCCCACTCGGCTCCTTACGCCTATATCAGCTACCAGACGGCCTATCTGAAAGCCAATTACCCGGTGGAATTTTTGGCGGCCTCGATGACGCTGGACATGGGCAATACCGACAAGCTGCAGGTGTTCAGGGATGAGGCGGTGCGGGTAGGGATCAAGGTGTCGCCACCTTCGATCAATGCCAGCGCCATTGATTTCAGCGTGCGTGACGGAGTGATTTTCTATTCACTTGCTGCCTTGAAAAATGTTGGCGTGGGGGCGATTCAGCACCTGATCGCTGCGCGCGACGCGGGTGGACGGTTTGTTTCGCTTGGGGATTTTGCACGGCGGGTGCAAGGTTCCACGCTGAATAAGCGGGCTCTTGAGAGCCTGGCCAAGGCCGGGGCATTCGACGAGATCAATGCCAACCGGGCGCAGGTTCTGGCGGGGGTTGAAACGATTATCGCCACGTCGAGCCGCACCAGCGCCGAGGCTGATGCGGGGCAGAATGATTTGTTTGGCGCGGCAACCGGAACGAAGGAAGAGCTGGTGTTGCCGATGCGCGATGTATGGCTGCCGATGGAGCGGCTGTCACAGGAGTTTGAAGCCGTTGGGTTCTATCTCTCGGGTCATCCGCTTGATGACTATATGAAACCACTGGCCAAGCTGGGCGTGGATACATGGGCGTCATTCCAGCATAAGGCTTTGACGAAAGGGGCAAGTGCGGGAAAGCTTGCGGGCACTATCACACACCGACAGGAACGGCGTTCAAAGTCCGGCAACAAGTTTGCCTTCATCGGCTTTTCCGATCCCACTGGGCAATTCGAAGCCATTTGTTTTTCGGATACGCTGGCAGCGGCGCGAGATTTGCTGGAGCCCGGCAAGGCGGTTATCGCGCGGGTGGAATGTGATGTTGAAGGCGACGAAATAAAGCTGCGGCTGCAGGGCGTTGAGGTTTTGGACAAGGCCGCGGCCGCAATTGTCACAGGCCTCACGATATTTGTACGCGATACCAAGCCGCTGGATTCCATTGCGATGCGATTGGGTTCAGGCGGCAAAGCGCCAGTGCGCATGATTTTGCAATTGGAGTCGGGGCGCGAGGTTGAGATGTCTCTTGGCAACAAGTTTGCTGTCACACCGCAGATCAAGGGCGCCATCAAGGCCATTCAGGGTGTGGTGGATGTGCATGATTTTTGAGGAGATTCCCCTCGCCCCAGTGAGGAGAAGGAGGGGCCTATTGCTTTAGTAATGGGAGGGTGAGGGGGAACAGGTCTTGCAATTGAATCACCTAAACCCCCTCACCTTCCCACGCGTTCCGCGCGGGCCCCTTCCTCTCTCCACAGGAAAGAGGAAAAGTCATTGCGTTTCTGGCTCGGCAATCTCGCAGCTCTTGGCTAGAGTGAAGATCACCGCTTCAACATCTCCCAGCTCGAAGTTTGCTTCATCTGAGATCCACAACCAGCTCCAGCCCCAGTTCCATGAGAGCTTCAGGGACTTTGCTGCTCTGAGTTCGGCAATGTCCGGGGTATTTTCGCGAGTGAGGAGGCGCTTGTCGTCGGCGACGATCCAGAATTCTTCGCGGGAGGATTTTTTGTCGATGGTTGCTAGGAGTTCAATCTGGCCGCGGCTTGAAAGTGAATCCTCGAGTTTTAGCCATTGACTCCACTTGGTTGAATCTCCGGATTGGCAGGCGATTGTGTAGACGGCGGCGTAGTCGGACTCTTCGCTACCTGAAGTTATCAGGGTTGATGACAACAATGAGGCTGTGTGGATGACAGTGCTATTTTCGGCTTTGGATTCGCCGAAGCTCCACGCGCCCAGCTCCTGTGATGCGGCATAATCTGCCGAAAACAGGGTTAATAAAACCATTCCTGCCAACTGGGGTTGTAATTTCATCGCAAGGGCAAACTAGCGTTTGAATGGCTGTAATGCCACCCCATATTAGCTCCTG
>CAZHCO010000172.1:0-24559 GCA_964530965.1 uncultured Aestuariivirga sp.
GTCTACGCCGAGTTCAGCGGCCTTGGCACTTGCACCTTCCTTCATCTTGACGAAGAAGGGGTTGGCATTTTCCTTAGTAATTAGGCAGGCGCCAACGCCCGCAGACAGTGCGGGGGTAATGCTTGCAAAACTGAGCAAGGCGGCGGCTGCAACGGCAGATTTCAGAATTGTTTTCACGATGATCCTCCCATGGAACACGCCCTTTTTGGGCAATTAAAAGTTTAGTTACTTATGCAAAAGGAATCTGATGTCCGGTTGCGGATCCTGATCCCTTCACTGACTTGAGCGAATTTTGGGCGAAGAGTCAATAAATAAATCGGCATGATTTATTTATTGACAACTTCTTGCCCCTACGAGAAGCTCGACTTTTGTGCAACCAGCGGGCAATTTCCGCATAAATTTGAGACAGGCAGCCGGGCGTGAGTATGGATTGGACAGGTGGCGGACTGGTTTTGGGCAAGGGCCCGACCTTGGCCCGCGGCACCACGCAAAACGGGGTGCGCCTCTACAACGAGCGCCTGGCCCTTTCGCTGATCCGCCGGCATGGCAGCCTGCCTAAGGCGGAAATCGCGCGGCTCACGGGGCTTTCGGCTCAGACTGTTTCGGTGATTGTCAGGCAGCTTGAAACCGATCAGCTCCTGGTCAAGGAAACACCCCAGCGCGGCAAGGTCGGCCAGCCTCTGGTTCCCTTCTCGCTCAATCCGGACGGGGCATTTTCAATTGGCCTGAAAGTTGGCAGGCGTTCCGGTGATCTCATCCTTCTTGATCTCACGGGAAAAGTTCGGCGCAAGGTGCACCAGCCCTATCTTTTTCCAACGCCGCAAAGGCTTATGGAATTTGTCAGCGGCGGACTAGAAAAACTCCTGTCTGATCTCACACCTGCCCAGCGTGAAAGAATTTGCGGGCTTGGCATTGCGGCTCCCTTTGAGCTTTGGAATTGGGAAGAAGAAATAGGCGCTGCCCACGAGGTGCTGGAGGCCTGGCGCGATTTCGACCTTATCGGGGAGATTGCCAGGCTCGGCGATTGGCCGGTGCATTTCAGCAACGACGCAACGGCTGCCTGCGCGGCTGAGCTGCTGTTTGGCAGGGGCAACCAGTATCATAACTACGCCTATTTTTCCGTGGGCTATTTCATCGGCGGCGGCATCGTCATCAACGGTCATGTCCTGCCGGGGAAGGCGGGTTACGCCGGGGCCATTGGCTCGTTGCCGCTTTCAGCGCCCGACGGCACGTTCCGGCAACTCATCCACAAGGCCAGCCTTTTCGTCCTTGAGAACCGCCTGCAGGCCGCTGGCCTTGATCACATGGTGCTCGCAAGGTCGCCTGATGACTGGGGCAACATCGGCCCTGAACTGGATATCTGGCTTGAGCAGACGGCAAAGTTTTTGGCCCATGCCGCCGTTGCCGCCATGTCTGTCATCGATTTCGAAGCCATCATCATTGATGGCGCCATGCCTGCGGATGTGCGGCGCAAACTGGTGGAAAAAACCCGCGCGGCGCTCAAGCAACAGGATTTGCGCGGGCTGCCAAAATTCAGCATTGAAGAGGGCAGCATCGGCCCCGATGCGCGGGCCATGGGGGCCGCGAGCCTTTCGCTATTTGCAAATTACATTATCGACCGCGACGTGCTTTTCAAGGAGACGCTGTGAATGCTCAAAGGCATTGACCCCCTGTTGGGGCCCGACCTTTTGAGAATCCTGCGCGCCATGGGCCATGGTGACGAAATAGCCATCGTCGATGGAAATTATCCCGCCGATACGGATGCAAAAAGACTAGTGCGCATGGATGGCCACGATGCTCCACGCATCGCGGACGCCATTCTCTCGGTGATGCCGATTGATGAATTTATCCCCGAAGCGGTGTTCCGCCCTGCGGCCTATGGCGACACCAAACGGATGGAACCGGTGTTTTTGGATTTTGAAACGATTCTCAAAAAATACGAGCCCAAGCAAAAGATTTCGGTTCTGGTGGGCTCCGATTTCTACAACCGGGTGAAAGCCTGTTACGCCATTGTGGCTTCCGGCGAGCGCCGGCTTTACGGCAATCTCATCCTGCGCAAGGGCGTTATTCATCCTTAGCGCGTGATCAGGAAAAGTGGACTCCGGTTTTCCGTCCGATCACGCGCCAAGAATGAATCGACGATTACGTTTATCATTTCAGGCCGGATCGGCCTGAAATGATCGTGATCTCGTACGTGAACTTGCGTCTGGCATGGGTTGCAGCCTATCAAGCAGCATAATGCTCATTCTTGCCCTGGATACCTCAATGGCAGCCTGCTCGGTCTGTGTCTATGACACGGACAAAAGCCTTGTTATTGGGGCAAATCAGCGGTTCATGGACCGGGGGCAGGCGGAAGCTCTGGCTCCCATGGTACAGGAAACCATGAAGATGGCGGGCGTTGGTTTTGCTGATCTCGGCTGCATTGCGGTCACCACGGGACCCGGCACCTTCACCGGCGTTCGCATTGGCCTGGCGATGGCGCGGGGTCTGGGTGTTGCACTCAACATTCCCATCATCGGCATCAATTCTCTGGCAGCAATTGCCGCCAATGAAACGGTGAAGAACATCCCGATCGTGGTTGCTGTTGATGCGCGGGCCGGGGAAATTTATTTCGCCTCCTATGATCAGTCCGGGCATGAAGTGACGGCACCTGGCGTTGTGGCGCTCGCTGAAACGCACAACTTCATGCCAAGGCATCCCGTCAGGATGCTTGGAACGGCAGCAGACTTGCTGCTGAACAAAATGGACGGCCATCTCCATCTGCGAAGCGATGCCGGAGATCTGCCGGTTGCAGAAAATTTTGTGCGGCTCGCCGCCAGCACTCCCGCATCCGCCATGCCGCCGGAACCGCTTTACCTGCGTGCTCCGGATGTGAAGCTGCAAGCTTCAAAGATTTCTTTCAGCACTGTTGGGCCAGGCGCGGCAAAACTGCTGGCGGAAATCCATGGTGAAAGTTTTACTACGCGGTGGAATGAAAAAGACTTTCGTGAGCTTCTGAACTCACCTGGCACAAGTGCCATTCTCATATCAAGCCAGAACAATCCAACAGGATTTGTTCTCTTTCGCAAAGCTGCTGATGAGGCGGAGATACTGACGATCTGTACACGTCCAGTCATTCGCCAGAAGGGACATGCCAAACTGCTTATGCTGCACATGGAAAGTCTTCTCAGAAAAGATGGGGTGAAATCCCTGTTCATTGAAGTTGCAACTTCAAATCATGCCGGACTTGCACTTTACAGGTCTTGCGGTTTCACGCAGGCGGGCGTTCGGAAAAATTATTATGAGCACGGCGATGGCACGCGCGAGGATGCCCTGATCATGCGCAAGGGTTTGTGACATTGAGCCGTCTGCGCGCCGCACTCGTTCTTCTTTCTTTTGCAAGCCTCACGATTCCCCTCATGCCGGTGCAGCAACTCTTTGTCTGGTTCTGGCCGCGCATGGCGCGGGCGTTTCCCATGTATTACCACCGCCTTGTCCTGCGTATCCTTGATGTGAGGGTGAACATCGATGGCGAGGCCCTGAAACAGGGGCCAACGATATTTGCCGCAAACCATGTGTCGTGGCTCGATATCGTGATCCTGAGTTCGGTGGCTCCCGTTTCCTTCATTGCCAAAAGGGATGTGAAGAGCTGGCCCTTCTTTGGCGCGCTGGCGCAGCTGCAACGCACGGTCTTTGTTGACCGGGACCGCCGCCGCACGACAGGGACATCGCGGGATGAAATGCGCGAACGGTTGAAGGCAGGCGATATGCTTGTGCTTTTTGCCGAAGGCACTTCCGGCGACGGGGCGTGTGTCCTTCCTTTCAAGTCCGCTTTTTTCGCGGCTGCCGAGCACCCCGGCGTTTCAGTCCAGCCTTTAAGCGTTGTCTATACAGGCCATCGCAATCTGCCGATGACGCGGCGCCTGCGGCCGCTCTACGCCTGGTATGGCGATATGGAGATGCCTCCCCACCTCTGGGGGGCAGCAGGACACGGCCCCATTGAGGTGAAAATCATCTGCCATGCGCCCCTGTCGATTGCCGATCACGGAAACCGAAAGCACCTGGCAAAACAGGCGGAAGAGGCGGTGCGGCAGGGACTTGTGCATTCGCTTCACGGACCGGCCAAAATGAGCTAGCACACGTCCATGACTGTGACCCAAAAGTCGGTTTACGTTAAAACCTATGGCTGCCAGATGAATGTCTATGACAGTGACCGCATGCGCGATACGCTGAAGGCCATGGGCTATGCCGAAACGCCCGCCCCTGACAATGCCGATCTGGTGATCTTCAACACCTGCCACATCCGTGAACACGCCGCTGAAAAAGTCTATTCGGAACTTGGGCGCATCAAAAAATTCAAGAAAACCAAACCGGGCATGCTGGTGGCCGTGGCTGGCTGCGTCGCGCAGGCCGAGGGCAAAGAAATTATTCGCCGGGCCAAAACCGTTGATCTGGTTTTTGGCCCCCAGACTTATCACCGCCTGCCTGATCTCATTGCGCGGCGCCTCAAAACCGGAGACGCTATCGTTGAAACTGAATTTCCGGCGGAAGATAAATTCGAGGCGCAGGAACAGCAGAATGGCCATCGGATTCTCAACCGGAATGTCTCGGCCTTTCTTACGGTGCAGGAGGGTTGCGACAAATTTTGCAGCTTCTGCGTTGTGCCCTATACGCGGGGCGCTGAATTTTCGCGGCCCGTTTCACAAATCGAAAAAGAGGCCCGGCAGCTCGCCGCAGCCGGCGTGCGCGAAATCACTCTCCTCGGCCAGAACGTGAATGCCTATCTTGACAAGGATGATGCAACACTTGCAGACCTCATCGCAAAGCTGTCACACATTGATGGTATCAAGCGCCTGCGTTACACCACAAGCCATCCGAGGGATATGGACGAAGCTTTGATCGAGGCCCATGCCAGCAACCAGATGCTCATGCCTTTCCTGCATCTGCCGGTTCAGAGCGGCAGTGAGCGCATCCTGAAATCGATGAAACGGGGCCATGGGGTTGATTATTATCTGGAGACCGTTTCAAAGGTTCGCGCGGCGCGGCCCGACATGGCGCTGTCGGGTGATTTCATCGTGGGTTTCCCCGGCGAAACGGATGCGGATTTTGAAGACACTTTGAAACTCATTGAATCGGTCAACTACGCCTGTGCCTATTCGTTCAAATATTCAGCCAGGCCCGGAACGCCCGCCGCCGACCACCCGGACCAAGTGCCGGATGATGTGGTAACCGAGCGGCTTTCCCGGATTCAGGCCCTTATCCACGCCCAGCAAACCGCTTTCAACCGGGCTTGCGTTGGCAAAACCCTGCCCGTTTTGCTAGAAAAACCGGGACGGGCGGAGGGCCAGCTGGTGGGCCGGTCACCCTATCTCCAGCCCGTCCACGTTAAGGGTCAAAAAGCCCAAATTGGGACAGTTTTAAGCGTAAAAATAGATAGTGTTGGCACGAACAGCCTTTCGGGCCATATTGAGTTGGTCGAAGCATGATTCTGAGGTCCGGGATAACAACAGGAGAAAGTCACAGTTGAATTCGCAAGCCAGCGCAGCCCAGCTCGCAACCCTCAAGTCCAGTCCCAATGGGGACGACCACGACACAATCACCCTCGCCTTTGATGATAACCGACTGCTTTCGCTTTTGTTTGGCGAACACGATGAACACATCGCTCTAATCGAGCATCGCATGGTGGTGGCCATCACGCCGCGGGGTAATCGCGTTTCCATCCGGGGCCTTGGGCCGGCGCGCGATGGTGCTAAGAATGTTCTGATGCAGCTTTATCAGCGGGCCCGCCGCGGGCTTGAAATCAACCGCGGCGAGGTCGAAGGGGCAATCCGCATGAATCAATCGGTTCATGACAAGGAAGTGAGCGAAGGCACGGTGCGCACAAGGCGCAAGCTGGTGATGCCGCGCACCCCCATGCAGAAAAATTATGTGGAAGCCATTCGCAAGAATGAACTGGTCTTCGGCATTGGCCCGGCGGGCACCGGCAAAACCTATCTGGCTGTGGCTTGCGCTGCGGAAGCTTTGATGAATGGCGAAGTGGACCGGATTATTTTGTCGCGCCCTGCCGTGGAGGCCGGTGAACGTCTAGGCTTCTTGCCGGGTGACATGAAAGACAAGGTCGATCCCTATCTGCGTCCGCTCTATGACGCGCTTTACGACATGATGCCGGCGGCACTTGTCACCAAGGGCCTTGCTGAAAACCAGATTGAGATTGCGCCACTCGCATTCATGCGCGGGCGCACCTTGGCATCTGCCTTCATCATTCTCGACGAAGCGCAGAACACATCGCCGCAGCAGATGAAAATGTTTTTGACGCGTTTAGGCGAGGGTAGCCGGATGGTCATCACCGGCGATCCGTCGCAGGTTGATTTGCCCCATGGCGCCACATCCGGCCTTGATGATGCCTTGCGCGTTTTGAAAGGTGTTTCGGGCTCGGAGCAAATCAAGTTCTCCACCAGCGATATCGTGCGCCATGCGCTGGTCGGGCGGATTGTTGCGGCCTATGACAAGCTGGGAGCCAAGGTTAAGAGCCTCACCCAACAACGATGAACCTTGATATCAGTGTTGACGACAGGGATTGGACAGCCGTTCCCAATCTCAGGAAGCTTGCACGGCGTGCAGTTTCTGCGGCAATCAGTGACAACAAAGTCTCGTTAAGCCTCCTGTTTACCTCGGACGCAAAAATTCTTGAGATCAACCGGCAATGGCGCGGTAAGTCCACGGCCACCAATGTCCTGTCATTTCCGGTCGCTGCTGAAACCCCTGTGCCCGCAGGCGAGCCACGGCCCCTGGGCGATATCGCCCTGGCATTTGGCGTTATTTCCAGGGAGGCCGTGGAACAGAAAAAGCCTATCGCCCACCATGTCACACATTTGATCGTGCATGGGGCGCTCCATCTGCTAGGATATGACCACGAAACCGACAGCGAGGCCGAAGCCATGGAGGCCCGCGAGATTATGATACTAGCGGGACTGGGAATTGAAAATCCTTACGCATCATGAGTAACGAAACGACACCACCACCTGTACCGGTCAGAGAAGGTTTCCTCCGGAAATTCATCAGCAAGCTTTCGGTCACGCGCGACAAGGGCCTGCGTGAGGACCTCGAGAGCGTCATCGAAACCCACCAGGCGCAGAACCCGCAGGATGAACTGGGCCAGGAAACCAGGTCGATGATGCGCAACCTGATTGCGTTTTCCGATTTGCGGGTTGATGACGTGATGGTGCCGCGCGCCGACATCATCGCCATTGACGACAGCGCCACCATGCGCGAGCTGCTCGACAAGTTCAACGAAGCCAATCATTCCAGGCTGCCGGTTTACCGTGAAACCCTTGATGATGTTGCAGGCATGATCCATGTGAAGGATTTCATGCGCTGGATGTCGGTCACAAGAGCAAAGCGGAAAGCGAAAACTCCCAATATTACAATATCGGCAAAAGACCTGGCGCTGACGGTCAAGCAGTCGGGTCTCTACCGGGAAGTGCTTTTTGTTCCGCCTTCGATGCCTGCTGCCGACCTCCTGCTAAAAATGCAGGCCAGCCACATTCACATGGCCATCGTCATTGACGAATATGGCGGCAGCGACGGGCTCATTTCGATCGAGGACCTGGTTGAGGAAATTGTCGGTGATATTTCCGATGAGCACGACACCGACGATGAGCAGCTGATCAAGCGCCAGGACGAAAACATCTATGTGGCCGATGCGCGGGTTCATATTTCAGTCGTTGATAAATTGCTGGGCGTTGATCTCCTGCCTGATGAAGAAGAGGATGAGGCGGATACGCTTGGCGGGCTGATATTTGAAATGGGGGGCCGCGTGCCGGCGCGCGGTGAAATCATCCGGCATGAAAGCGGACTGGAGTTTGAGATCCTGCAATCGGACGCGCGGCGGGTGAAACGCATCCGCATTCATGTGAAGAAACCGCAAGGAAGCGCCGATGAGAGTGCGAGCGATTCCGGGGCCTAGAACCTGATCATCTTTATGTGCAGCGATGGCCTCTACTTTTCCTCGCCCCTTGGGGGAGAGGAAGGGGCCCAACACGCAAGTGTTGGGAAGGTGAGGGGGAGCGGGTCTTGCAATTGAATCACCTGTTCCCCCTCATCCTCCCAAGCTACGCTTGGGCCCCGCCTTCTCCCCACCGGGGAGAAGGAAAAGAGGGGAAGGTTAGATTCATCAGGAGTTAAAGCAGGCCTGCGGCTTGCGCGTATTTTTTGAGATTGACTTCTGGCCGCGCTCCCACATGGGAGATGACTTCGGCGGCGGCGAGACTTCCGAGCTGCGCCGAGCGCGCATGGCCAAAGCCTTGGGTATAACCAAAGAGAAAACCTGCGGCGTAGAGATCGCCTGCGCCGGTCACATCCACAACCTTGGGAACGGCAATGGCGGGAACGGTCAAGATCTCATCGTCGTGGGCCACAACGCTTCCCCGGGCCGAGCGCGTTACAACGGCGATGGCGCAATCCTTGCGAAGGGCTTGCAAGGCGCCATCAAAGCTTTGCGTGAGGTAGAGCGACTTGAGTTCGGATTCATTGGCGAAGACAATATCGATGCTGTTCCTGATGAGATCGAGAAAACTTTCGCGGTGGCGTTCGACGCAAAAGGAATCCGAGAGCGTGATTGAGGTCAGGCGGCCAGCCTTGCGCGCAATTTTTGCGGCAAGCTTGAAAGCCTCCTTGGCTTCCGGCTTGTCCCAGAGATAGCCTTCCATGTAGGTGACCTTGGCGGCGGAGACAATTTTCTCATCGACATCGGCCACGGTCAAATGCACGCAGGCGCCGAGGTAAGTGTTCATGGTGCGCTCGCCCTCTGGCGTTACCAGAATGAAAGAGCGCGCCGTTGCAGGGCCATCGGTTGCGGCTTTGGAAACAAACTGCACGCCTTGGGCGCGCATGTCGTGGGCGTAGATTTTGCCCAACTGGTCGGCCTTCACCTTACCGAAATAGGCGGCCTTTCCGCCGAAGGAGGCCACACCTGCCGCGGTATTTCCCGCCGACCCGCCGGAAATTTCAATGGCTGGCCCCATGCTGGCATAAAGCGCTTCGGCGCGCGCCTCATCGATCAGGTTCATCGAGCCCTTGACCAGCCCATTCTTCTGCACGAAGGCGTCATCCACCTTGGCAATCACATCGACAATGGCATTGCCGATTGTCAGAACATCAATCCCAGCCTGCACGATTCAAAAACTCCAAATTGCAGGCATGGCTCTATCGGAAGGCCCTTGTAGAGGCAAGCCTCACGCCTTACCTAGGAACCCATGATTTCAGCAGCCTTCAAAGCCCTTGGCGATCTCCTCTCAAAAGAATTTCGCTCTATATTGTTCAAGGCCATTGGCATGACGCTCGCCTTGTTCGTTGCCATTCTGGTGGTGGTTGAAGTCTTGCTGTCCTATCTGATGGTCATTCCGTGGCCCTGGGCTGAAACACTGGCTGCCATTGGCGCAGGGCTGGTCTTACTTGTGGCATTCTTTTTCATGATGGCGCCAGTGACCGCCATCTTCGCTGGCCTCTATCTCGACGATGTTGCGGGACGGGTGGAGGCCCGGCATTACGGACAGGATTCCAAAGGCGTGCCGCTTTCGGGATTTCGCGCGGTGCAGACCTCATTGCAATTTGCGCTTGTCATTCTTCTAGTGAACATTGCTGTGCTTCCTCTTGTATTTACCGGCATTGGCGCTGTGGCCCTTATTGTTGCCAACGCCTATCTTCTGAGCCGTGAATTTTTCGAAATGATCGCCATGCGGCATATGCCGGTCGACGAAGCGCGCCTGCTTCGCAGGGAAAATACCCCGCGGGTCTTTGCAGCAGGATTTGTGCCAGCGCTCCTGTCAATCATTCCTGTTGTGAATTTGGTGGTGCCGCTTTTTGCGACGTCCTACTTCATGCACATCTTCAAGCAGGTGCGGGCGTCTTCTGGCTGAACTGGCAGAGATCAGCGATGTGGCAGCGCCAGCATTCGGGCTTGCGCGCCTTACAGATATAGCGGCCATGGAGGATCAGCCAATGATGGGCATGACGTAAATATTGTTTGGGAATGACTTTCAATAATTCTTTCTCCACCTCAAGCGGAGATTTTCCTGGTGCCAGTCCCGTCCGGTTTCCAAGGCGAAAGAGATGGGTATCAACGGCAATAGTTGGATGGCCGAAAACAATATTGAGCACCACATTCGCCGTTTTGCGCCCGACGCCGGGAAGGGCTTCCAAAGCTTCACGCCCGCTTGGAACTTTGCAGCCATGTTTTTCAACAAGGATTTTTGAGAGCCCAATCACGTTCTTGGCCTTGGCGCGGTAGAGGCCGATCGTCTTTATGTATTCGCGCAAGCCCTCTTCGCCCAGTGCCAGCATTTTTTCCGGCGTATCAGCAATTTTGAAAAGGGAAACCGTGGCGCGGTTGACGCCGACATCCGTTGCCTGCGCCGACAGCACAACCGCCACCAGAAAAGTGAACTCATTGACGGAATCAAGCTCGCCCTTTGGCTCGGGTTCGATTTCATGGAAGCGCCGGAAAACTTCTTCGATTTCCTGCGGCTTCAATCGCCTTGCCTTTGCCATGAATCCCCTGCTCAAATGGATGTAGCTTCTAGCGCGCTTCCCGGCGAAGTGGAATCACTTCGCCGAAAAGGAATCGCGCCAGATTAATAAATTGGAGCATGTCCTTGTCGACGAAGTCATGCAACTTCGTCGGGACATGCTCCGGAGGCCATACCATGGACAAAACCAACCCGAAAATCTGGCGGGCCACGCTCAAACCGCACCGTTCGCTGTCACGCGAAGGATTTGTGATCCTGATGTCGGTGGTCGTGGGATTTAACTTTGCGGGCGGCATATTTTTTTATGTCATAGGGGCATGGCCGGTCGTGGGTTTCATGGGGCTTGATGTGGCCCTGATCTGGTTGGCCTTCCGCGCGAATTTTGCCGCAGGCCGCCGGGCCGAACGAATTGAAATCACGGCCCATGAACTGGTCCTTGAACGAATTGCCGAACGGCGTTCCCCGCAAGTCACCCGTTTCATGCGGCACTGGGTGCGGGTTGAGCTGGAGGAAGACCGGGAACGGGAGCTTATTGGCCCGCTTTATCTGCGCTTTCGAGGAAAACGCACGGAAATTGCCAGTTTCCTTGGTGCCCATGAGCGTCTTGCCTTTGCCAAAGCTTTGAAGGCGGCCCTCACAAATCCGAATTTTTGAGCAAGAAACGGGTGGTTCCCAGCCCCGAGCAGCACTAAGTTTACATCATGGAAAAGCAAACACATGACTACGAACTGGTGAAGCATACGCTGGCTTTCATTTCTGAAAACTGGCGCGACCAGCCCTCGCTCGATACCTTGGCAGATCAGGCTGGCCTCAGCGCCACCCATTTGCAACGCCTGTTCACGCGCTGGGCTGGCCTCAGCCCGAAGGCCTTCTTGCAGGCCGTAACGCTTGATCATGCCCGCGAGCTGCTGCGGGATTCGGCTTCCATCCTGGATGTCTCCTATGAACTCGGGCTTTCAGGGCCGGGGCGGCTGCATGATCTCTTTGTGACCCATGAGGGAATGTCGCCCGGCATTTACAAGGCGCGGGGCCGTGGCCTCAACATCCAGTACGGCTTTCATGATTGCCCCTTCGGGCGGGCGCTTATCCTGATCACCAGCGAGGGCTTGGCAGGCCTTGCCTTTGCCGATGAGGGCAAGGAGAAAGCAGCACTTGCCGACATGACATCGCGCTGGCCGGAAGCCTCCTATACGGAAAATCCCATGGCCACCGCCAGTTATGCAAAGCGCATCTTTGAATCTTCCAGCTGGAATCCGGAACAGCCCCTGCGCGTGGTTTTCATTGGCAGCGATTTTGAAATCCGCGTGTGGGAAACCCTGCTCCGCATTCCCTTCGGCAAGGCCTCAACCTATTCGGATATTGCCGCGCATTTGGGAAAGCCATCGGCGGCACGCGCCGTGGGATCGGCCGTGGGCAAGAACCCCATTTCATTTGTGGTGCCGTGCCATAGGGTTTTGGGAAAATCCGGCGGGTTGTGTGGCTATCACTGGGGGCTCACCCGCAAGCGCGCCATACTGGGCTGGGAAGCCGGCGTTATGGCTGGCGGAACGCACTAGACGCGAGCTTCTAAATTTTATACCAGGGAATCGAGAGGCAGCGCCGTTGTCTCCTTGATCTTCTCCATGACGAAGCTGGACGAGACATCGGTCAGCGGAATTTTTGCGATGAGCCGCTTGTAAAGACGGTCGTATCCGGCGATATCGGAAACGACCGCCTGCAGCAGATAATCCGTGTCACCCGTGGTGCGGTAGACACCGACGATTTCCGGGAAGCCCTTCACGGCCGCAGCGAATTTCTCCAGCCATTTGGGATCATGCTGGGCAGTCTTCACGGCGATGAATGCAGTGAGGCCAAGATTGAGCTTCCCGGCATCAAGCAATGCCACGCGAGCCCGAATGACACCTTCATCCTCCAAGTTTTTTACCCGGCGCCAACAGGCATTGCGCGACAGGTGCACCTTGCCCGAAAGCAGCTCGATGGATTGCCCGGCGTCACGTTGAAGTTCACGAAGAATCCCGCGGTCCTTGAGATCTATCATTGCGTCTCACTCCAAAATTGGGAAAATATCCCACGATTGTAGCAGATTCACTGGATATTTGGGAAAAATTCTTGCCGCTGGCGGTACATATTCGCCGTACTAATTAAGGAGGAACCAACCATGTCAACAGTGTCCAAACTCTTCATGGCCCATCCCGCTGCCGTCGGCGAAAGCTATTTCGAGCACATGAAGTTTGCGCTCAGGTTCTCGGGCCGGTTGTTCCGGGCGGGTTTTGCCGCTTTCGCCCATGGTTTTGTACCTGCGGTTTGTGAAACCACGGCTTCGGAGGCGGTCTTTGCGATGAACGATGAAATTCGCGCCCGCCGCCGGCTTATGGCAGAGTGATTACAGCTGCTTGTAAAAAAGCGCCGTGGCGTCCAACTTGTCCTTCGCATAAGCGTAATTCGGAATGTAGCCGGCGCAGGTGAAGCCCAACTGCCGGTAGAAGGTTTCGGCGGGGTTCTGGGCTACGGTATCAAACGTAATCAGCGTCAAGCCCAGCGCGCGCGCCTTGTCTTCCAGCGCCTGCATGAGCAATGTGCCGAGGCCCTGCCTGCGGAAATCCCGGTGCACCAGGAGCTTGGCCACATCGCAGCGGTGCGGCTGATTGGGCGGCCAGGCCTTCTGCAACATCACTGTTCCGGCAATCACGCCATTTTCCTCGGCAACAAAATGGGTGGTTCGGCCAGCGCCCACGTCGGGCGCCTGTTTCATCCAGAAGGCTTCCGCCACGTCTTTTGCGAGGGGGTGCATGAAACTCACGCCAGCGCCGGCATCCACCGCATCAATCAAAATTTCGGCCAGTCGTGGCACGCAAGCGTCATACTCCGGTATCGTCAGTTCACGGATGATCATGCGGCCAGCGTCTCCGTCGAAACAGGCCGCGAATCCGCACCCAATTTGTAACAGACGGGAACACCGGTTTCCAATTCACGCTTGAGGATTTGCGCGGGCGTCAGGCCTTCAATGGCCATAATGAGGGAGCGGAGCGAATTGCCATGGGCCGACACGAGCACGGATTTTCCGGAAAGCACATGGGGCTGGATCATGTGCATGTAGTAAGGCAGTGAACGGGCCAGCGTATCCTTCAAGGATTCACCACCGGGCGGCGGCACATCGAAGGAGCGCCTCCAGACCAGCACTTGCTCTTCGCCCCATTTCTTGCGGGCATCATCCTTGTTCAAGCCAGTGAGTTCGCCGTAGTCGCGTTCATTCAAGGCCTGGTCGCGGGTTTCCGGCAGGCCAGTCTGGCCCAATTCCTCAAGCATGATTTTCAAAGTGTGCTGGGCACGGGTGAGGGCGCTCGTAAAACACAAATCAAATACGTAGCCTTTGGCTTTCAGTCTTTTTCCGGCTGCGTGGGCTTCTTTTAGGCCCAGCTCCGAGAGATCGGGGTCCTTCCAGCCAGTAAAGAGATTTTTCAAATTCCATTCGCTTTGGCCGTGACGCACAAGCACGAGAGTTCCGCTCATTATTCCAATCCCAATACATCTGTCATTGAATAGAAGCCGGGCTTCTGGCCCCGCGCCCAAAGTGCCGCCTTGACCGCGCCATGGGCGAAGATATCGCGGCTCTCGGCCTTGTGGGAAAACTCGATGCGTTCGGAAGCGCCGGCAAACAGCACGGTATGCTCGCCGACGACGGAGCCGCCGCGAAGCGTTGCAAAGCCGATATCGCCCTTGGGCCTTGCGCCCGTGTGGCCATCGCGCGAGCGCACAGATCTCTTGCCCAAATCAATTTTGCGGCCGTCGGCTGCGGCCTGCCCCAGAAGTAAGGCCGTGCCTGAAGGTGCGTCAATCTTGTGGCGATGGTGCATTTCAAGTACTTCGATATCGAAGTCTTCGCCCAGGGCAGCGGCAGCCTTGCGGACGAGAGAGGCAAGGATGTTCACGCCGAGGCTCATGTTACCTGACTTCACAATGCGCGCAGACTTTCCGGCGGCCCTGATTTTTTCTTCGCCAGCGGCATCAATGCCGGTGGTGCCGATCACATGCACAATGCCAGCCCGTGCCGAATGTTCCACCAGCGAAAGCGTAGCCGCAGGCACAGTGAAATCGACGATACCGTCAATGTTCTTGAAAAGCGCTGCGGGATCGTCCGTGATTGTGACTCCGGTTTCGCCCATGGAGGTTCCTACGAGAGACGAACCCTTGGGCTCAAGCCCGCCCGCCACACTGCAGCCCTCGGTCTCCTGAATGATGCGGGTCAGCACCCGCCCCATGCGCCCGCCAGCGCCAGCAATTGCAAGTTTCATTGTCATGGGGGAGTGTTTAGCAACGGTCATGCTCAGAGAACAAGTGCCTCAATTGCGCCTATGGTTTTGGCCCCTTTTGGTTTTCCGCTGCCTATGCAATTGTCAGCGGGTGTCACATTCAATTGAACCCTGGATAGCGATCCTCAAGCAGCGGCAAACACAATTCCTTGTGACCGGTCTTGCGCTGTTTGTGTATTTTGTGGGTTTCCACGTTCCCCTGCCATTCATGCCGCAAGAAATGGCGAGCAACGTTCGACTCGCCAAACCATTTTCAATATTTGCGTTAGGGTTGTCATCATGGGTTTATTCAGTTGCCATCGCCGAATTGTTGCTGCTGATTTTTCCACGCCTTCGGGTGGATTCACGACTAGAGAATAGACATGCCAACCCCTTCGGTCAGCGAGTTGTCGCATTCGCAGTCATCATTTCTTTTTTTTAAGGTTTTGGCCTTGCAAATGCAATGGCAGCGCTGGCTCAGCCCCAATCAACCACCAGTTTCCTGTCAGTGTTTCCAGCAGCCATCTCATTGGCTGCCGGATTAGCAATTGTCATAGCACTTGCGGGGCTGATTGAAAGATCAGGCATTGGCATGGGTTTTTGGGTAATGCTTGTCGCTGGCTCCATTTTCGGGATGGCACGCGACATCGGCGAAATTCCGAACATGCTGGCCAATCGCAGTACTACTTTTCAGGAATTTGTGTTCTGGGCGCTTGCCTCAATCCTGAGCATCACAATCATGGTTTATTTGATCAAGGTGCGTCAGAGTGATGGTCGGGAAGGTATTAGCCCCTTGCTGTGGCCCTTCATTGTTGCCGACATGACGCTTGGTCTGATCATGATGTTTCTGCAATACATCTTGCCCATGGGATGGCAGGCTTTCATGTCTTCCCACTTTGGTATCTACCTCGCCCTCCACGGGTTTTTGGTGCTTGTCTTCGTCTTCATTTATTCTCGTAATGAGAAATTCCCCCTGCTGACCTTGTTTGTTGTGGGATTGCTTCTGTTGCTGGGGAACGCCTACTTGATTATTTCGTTTCCGCGATTGCCCTTGAGCACTCTCGCATTAGTTTTATTTTCTTATGCAAGTGTTACGCTTTTAAACGAATATACTGACAACCAGCGTAAAATTGTGATGGCGCGAATGCTTCGGAAAAGCGCCACATAGGAATTTCAAAAGCACCCATGAAGGAAACTTATGCCTCAATTGCGCCATAGGGTTTTCTCAGATTTGCAGGCGTGCGGCGCTTTTTCAGAGTCCTGACTTGGTTTGTTGTCCTGACGATGGTGGTTCCATCCGTCTTGGGCGCGGCCATTGGCTATGCCAAGGGCTGGCCCGCAAACTGGCGTCAGGCCAATTGGTCTTCGTCGGGCGCGTTGCCTGACGCCGCAGCAACAAAGACCGCCAAAGTGATGGTTCTTGCCAGTCGCACGGGGCAGTGGAAGGGCATCTTTGCCGAACACATGTCAATCGTCATGAAGCTTGCGGGCGAAACCTCGTGGACGCGGTTTGACGTGGTGGGCTGGGGAACGCCGGTGCGCGAGAATGCCTATGCGGCCGACGCCTACTGGTATGGCAACACGCCCCGCGTGATCCATGAGCTTGAAGGCGAGGCGGCAGCGCGGCTCATTCCGGCCATCAAGACCTCAATTCAGAATTATCCCTACAGCGCGTCGGGCAGTTACATCATCTGGCCGGGGCCAAACTCGAATACATTTGTGTCATGGGTGGTGCGGCATACGGATGGATTCACGGCAGAGCTTTCGCCCGTCGCCGTGGGCAAGGATTATTTGGGGCCCGGATTGCAAGTAGCGCGCGCGCCAAGTGATACGGGATACACGGTTTCAATAAACGGATATTTCGGTGCCACGCTGGCGCTGGCAGAAGGCTTTGAGCTCCACGTTGCCGGCGGCACTATCGGCATTGATCCCGATGACCTCGCAATCAAATTGCCTGCGTTTGGAAAGCTCAGTGTGTGGGAATTGGTTAGCTAAAAATGCCGTCATCCCGGCGGACGCCGGGACCTAGACTTTCAACCGTCACACAAGCGGAAAGTCTGGGTCCCGATTTTCATCGGGATGACGGAAATAGTGAGAGCGCTACACACCCTCGACAATCACAATATCAGCTTCACCAGCACCTAAGCGCTTGGCTCTCGCAGATTGATACTCAGCTGAGTGATAGCAATCGCGTGCGGCCTGAAGCGATGGAAATTCGATCACCACATTGCGTGGGCGGCCATTGCCTTCCACTTGTTCAAAGGCGCCGCCACGCGCCAGGAAGGTGGCGCCATATTTCTTGAAGGCTACTGGCGCGTCATTGGCATAGTGCTTGTACTGGTCGGGGTCGGTTACGGTGACGTGGGCAATCCAATAGGCTTTTGGCATGATTGTTAACTTTCTCAGGTCGTCACGATTGACTTTCGTAAGCAATATGCTTACATCTTCACGTGATTGCAAGTTTCAAAAGCAAGGCCTTGGCGGATTTGTGGTCATCGGGGCGAACCGCGAAGATTGATAAAAAGCTGCATGACCGGATTTTACTCAGACTCGACCGGCTGGATGCGTGTTCCAGTCCGGAGGAAATGAATTTGCCGGGGTTTGATTTTCATTCCTTGCGTGGTTTTAATCCCGTGCGCTACACGGTTCACGTAAACGGGCCGTGGTGTATCACATTTGAATTTCTTGAGGGCGACGCGCTTCGCATTGACCTTGAACAATATCATTGAAGGTGAACGACATGGCTGAACATACCGCAAAACGAAATCCCGCCCGCTGCCCCAGCCATCCCGGCGCCTTGTTGCGCGAGGTTGTCATTCCTGCCACGGGCCGCACCAAAGTGGAAATTGCATCCCTCCTCGGCATTTCACGCCAGCATCTTTATGATGTGCTGCGGGAAGCAAAGCCAATTTCGCCTTCAGTGGCGGTGCGGCTTGGCAAACTGTTTGGCGACGGTGCGGCGCCCTGGCTGCGCATGCAAGCCGCCCATGACACTTGGCATGCGGAACGCTCTATTGATGTGAAATCAATTCCGACGATCCGGGCGGCTTAATTCCCAAACCCATCCCAGAAGGCCTTGGCCTTGGCGAAGAAGCCTTCGGACTCCGGCGAATTATTGCGGGCTTCTTCGCTGAATTCCTTCAGTAGCTCGCGTTGGCGGCGCGAGAGGTTCACCGGGGTTTCGACATTCACCTGAATATACATGTCGCCCGCCTGGGACGAACGCAGCACCGGCATGCCCTTGCCCTTGAGCCTGAACTGCTTGCCGGTCTGGGCGCCTTCAGCAATGGTGACGCGGGCTTTCTTGCCGTCGATGGTTGGCACTTCGATTTCGCCACCGAGGCTTGCCACTGCCATCGAGATCGGCACCTTGCAGAAAAGATCAGCACCATCGCGCTGGAAAAATTCATGGGGGCGGACGGTGAGGAAAATATAGAGATCGCCAGTGGGGCCGCCGCGCAGGCCCGCTTCGCCTTCATTGGCCAATCTGATGCGGGTGCCATCCTCAACACCTTGCGGAATGTTGACCGAGAGATTGCGTTCCTTGGTGACTCGGCCCTGGCCGCCGCAAGTTCCACAGGGGTCAGAAATAACTTGTCCACGGCCCTGACAGGTGGGGCAGGCGCGCTCAACGGTGAAGAAACCGGATTGCGAACGCACGGCTCCTGCGCCTTTGCAGGTCGTGCAGGTCTTGGGGCTTGAACCGGGTTTGGCGCCGGAACCTTTGCAGGTTTCGCAACTCACTGACGTTGGCACGCGAATTTGCGCCGTCTTGCCGGAATAGGCCTCGGTCAGGGAAATTTCCATATTGTAACGGAGATCGGCACCGCGCGCCGCACCGCCGCCACGCCCTCGCTGGCTGGTGCGCTGGCCACCGCCGCCGCCCATGAAATCACCGAACAGGTCTTCGAAAATATCCGACATGGAGGAATTGAATTCGGGGCCAAAACCTGCGCCTCCGGGTCCGCGCCCGCCGCCTGCGCCGTTTTCAAAAGCCTGGTGGCCAAAGCGGTCATAGGCGGCTTTTTTCTGGGGGTCCTTCAGGATTTCGTAGGCTTCGCTGATTTCCTTGAACTTGGCTTCAGAGGCCTTGTCGCCTGGATTGGCATCGGGATGGTATTTCTTGGCGTGATTGCGGTAGGCGGCTTTCAGCGCCTTTTCGTCGGCCCCTTTTTGGACCCCGAGAACTTCGTAAAAATCACGTTTGGCCATCTATCTCTACGCCCTCAATGGGAAGGCCCCCCAGTTCCGATGAACCGAGGGGCTTATCTCTGTTAGGACGTTTTCTTGTCGTCGTCACCGACTTCCGTGAAGTCGGCATCAACGATGTCATCATCGGCATCGTCTTTTTCCATGTTAGGCACTTCGCCGTCGGTTGATGCGCCAGCGCTTGACTGCTTGTACAAGGCCTCACCCAATTTCATGGCGGCCTGGGCCAGGACATTGGTTTTTTCCTTGATTACTTCGGCATCCTCGCCTTCAAGTACGGACTTGAGGTCGGCAACGGCTGCATCAACGGCAGACTTGTCGGCGGCGGAAATCTTGTCGCCCAATTCAACAACGGATTTCTGCGTCGAGTGCATGAGGCTTTCGGCATGGTTCTTGGCTTCCACCACATCCTTGCGCTTCTTGTCCTCGGCGGCATTGGCTTCCGCCTCCTTCACCATCTTGTTGATCTCTGTTTCAGAGAGACCGCCAGAGGCCTGGATGCGGATCTGCTGTTCCTTGTTGGTGGCCTTGTCCTTGGCGGACACATTTACAATGCCGTTGGCATCGATATCGAAGGTCACTTCCACTTGTGGAACGCCGCGCGGTGCCGGGGGCAAGCCCATGAGATCGAACTGGCCCAGCATCTTGTTGTCGCCAGCCATTTCACGCTCCCCCTGGAAGACGCGGATGGTCACCGCCGTCTGATTGTCTTCGGCGGTCGAGAACACCTGGCTCTTCTTGGTGGGGATCGTGGTGTTGCGGTCGATAAGACGGGTGAACACACCGCCCAGGGTTTCGATACCCAATGACAAAGGAGTTACGTCGAGAAGCAGAACATCTTTCACTTCGCCCTGCAAGACGCCGGCCTGAATGGCAGCACCAATGGCTACCACTTCGTCAGGGTTCACGCCCTTGTGGGGTTCCTTGCCGAAGAACTGCTTTACGGTTTCGATGACCTTGGGCATGCGTGTCATGCCGCCCACGAGAACAACTTCCTTGATCTGGCCTGCGGTCACGCCCGCATCCTTCAAGGCCTGGCGGCAGGGTTCTACAGTCTTCTGGATGAGGTCATCCACAAGGGCTTCGAGCTTGGCGCGCGTCAGTTTCAGGGTGAGGTGCTTTGGACCAGAGGAATCCGCCGTGATGAAGGGCAGGTTGATTTCGGTCTGGGTTGCCGAGGACAATTCAATCTTGGCCTTTTCGGCGGCTTCGCGCAGGCGCTGGAGCGCCAGCTTGTCCTTGCGCAGATCGATGGACTGTTCTTTCTTGAATTCATCGGCGAGGTAGTCGACAATGCGCATGTCAAAGTCTTCACCGCCGAGGAAGGTGTCGCCGTTGGTGGATTTCACTTCGAATACGCCGTCACCGATTTCGAGAACGGACACGTCGAAGGTGCCGCCGCCCAAATCATAAACCGCGATGAGGCCTGCTTCCTTCTTGTCGAGGCCATAGGCCAAGGCCGCAGCTGTCGGCTCGTTGATGATGCGGAGCACTTCAAGGCCGGCGATCTTGCCTGCATCCTTGGTGGCCTGGCGCTGGCTGTCGTTGAAATAGGCCGGAACCGTAATAACAGCTTGCGTGACAGGTTCGCCCAAATAGCGCTCGGCCGTCTCTTTCATTTTGGTCAAGATATAGGCCGAGACCTGCGAGGGCGCGTATTTTGTCCCACGGCTCTCAACCCAGGCATCGCCGTTGTCGGCCTTCACGATGTTGTAAGGCACGAGCTTCTTGTCTTTTGCCACCATGGGGTCTTCCATGCGGCGGCCAATCAATCGCTTGATGGCAAAAAATGTATTTTCCGGATTGGTGACGGCCTGGCGCTTGGCCGGCTGGCCTACCATGGTTTCGCTTTCCGCATTGAAGGCAACGATCGAGGGCGTGGTGCGTGCCCCTTCTGCATTTTCGATGACCTTGGGATTCTTGCCTTCCATGACGGCCACGCAGGAATTCGTGGTCCCGAGGTCAATACCAATAACTTTAGCCATGTGTTCTCTCCATTAGGCAGGCAGCGCGCGAAAAGCCCCATCAGGCGCTTGTCAATCCTGCTGCCTCCTCTATTCACCGCATATGGTTTGTCTTTCCCTGATTCCAAGGGAAAAATCATTCGGGCGGTATATAGTGGGATGTTTCTTTGGCAGCAAGAGAATAGGCGCGTAGAATTGCCTCATGCGATACCTGCCGGAATTTCTTGACCGCAACGCCCAGGAACAGATTTTAGAGGATTTACGTAGTGCCGTTGAAATGGCCCCGCTGTTTACCCCCGCAATGCCCAGAACGGCCAAGCCGTTTTCGGTGCGGATGACCAATATGGGGCCCCTGGGCTGGGTTTCTGACCGGGCCGGCTACCGCTATCAGACCACACATCCGGAAACGGGAACCCCGTGGCCGGCGATTCCTGAATCCATTCTGGCCGTATGGAACAGGGTTTCGGACTATGTCCATCCGCCGGAGGCCTGCCTCGTCAACTTCTATGGGGGTGGCGCCAAAATGGGACTGCATCAGGACCAGGATGAGGAAGATTTCGCAGCACCGGTGGTTTCCGTTTCCCTGGGTGACACGGCCCTCTTCCGAATCGGCGGCACAACACGGGGCGGCAAGACACAATCTCTGAAACTTGCCTCCGGCGATGTACTGATTCTGGAAGGCCCGTCGCGCCTCGCCTTCCACGGGATTGACCGAGTGATAGGCGGAAGCTCGACACTTCTCAAGGACGGCGGCCGTATCAATCTCACGCTGAGAAGGGTGACGAAGCCATAAAATATTTTCCCTCACCCTGAGGTGCTTTGGCGTTAGCCAAGGCCTCGAAGGGCTGGTGGATGCGGAAACAGATGCTTCGAGGCTCGCTACGCTCGCACCTCAGCATGAGGGTGTTCTTAAAATTTAACCCTCGACCTTTGACACCCCGACAAGCGATGGCCTGAGGCAGCGTTCGCCCACGGCGTAGCCCGATTGCAGTTCCTGCATCACGGTGCCGGGGGGTTTTTCATTTGTTGGCACTTCGAACATGGCCTGGTGGAAATTGGGGTCGAACTTCTGGCCCACCGCCTCAATCTTGCGAATGCCATGGCGCTGCAACACATTCAACAGTTCGCGCTCGGTGACTTCGACGCCGGCAATCAGGTTTGTTTCAATTTCACCGGCACGTTCGCGTTCCTCTTCGGGCAAGGCCTGCAAGGCTCTCCCCAAATTGTCGGCAACGCTCAACAAATCGCGGGCGAAATTTGTGGCCGCATAGAGCGTAGCTTCCGCCTTTTCGCGCTCGGTGCGCTTGCGCAAGTTTTCCATCTCGGCGGCCAGGCGCAAAAGACGGTCCTTGAGGGCTGCGGCTTCCTCTTTCAGCACGATGATTTCCTCATCGCGCGGGTCAGCGTGAACCTCCTCCATGGGAGATTCCATTTCAACGTCATCAAAATCAGGCAAATCAGTTTCGTTGGCCATAGCTAAACTCAATTCATGGCAGGGATGAACCGCATATCGCCTCTTACGCCCTAAAAATCAAGTGAGAAGGCGGCTCACCACTTTTGCGGTGTAATCCACCATGGGAATAATACGGGCGTAATTCATGCGGGTGGGCCCGATAATGCCCAAAACACCGACAATTTTCTCTTCGCTGTTCTTGTAAGGGGCCACGATCAGGGAGGAGCCCGACATGGAAAACAGCTTGTTTTCCGAACCAATGAAGATGCGCACCCCTTCGCCACCCTCGGCAAGCCCCAGAAGCTGGACCAATTCCCTTTTGTTTTCAATATCTTCAAAGAGCTTCCTAATTTTCTCTAATTCATCAAGGGCCGTGGCATTTTCGAGGAGATTGGCCTGGCCCTTCACAATCAGGGTTTTTGAATCCGCGTCACTTTCGCCCGACCAAATCGCAACACCAGCCTCAACAACCTTGGCTGAAACCTCGTCGAGTTCACGGCGCAAAGTATCCATTTCCAGCTTCATGAAAAGCTGGACCTCGGCAATGGTTTTGCCCTGAAAGCGGGTGGACAGGTAGTTGGAGGCCCGCACGAAGGTGGCGGGTGGCAGTCCCGGCGGCACATCAATGATGCGGTTTTCAACGGCACCATCTTCGCCAACTAGAATAACCAAAGCCCGGCCTGGGGCCAGGTTCACAAATTCAATATGCTTCAACCGGGCATTCATTTTGGGCGACATCACCACGCCGGCACAATGCGACAGGCCAGACAGAAGCGTTGAGGCCTCGCCCAAAACATCCTCCAGGCGGCGCGGGCGATTTGACGCGGCAATCTCCGCATCAATCCGGGCCCGCTCATCGGGGGTGACGGCGCCCACTTCCATTAGGGCATCGACAAAAAACCTCAGGCCCGCTTCGGTGGGCACACGGCCAGCACTTGTGTGGGGTGAATAGATAAGGCCTGCGTCTTCCAGATCCATCATCACATTGCGCACGGAAGCCGAGGAAAGACTGGCCGGGAGAATGCGCGATATGGTGCGCGAGCCCACGGGCTCGCCGGTCTCAAGATAGGTATCAACCAGCCGCCGGAAAATATTGCGCGAGCGCTGGTCAAGATCGGCAAGGCCCGAGAGCCTGTCTTCAAACGGGGGGCGGGGCGGAATGATGCTCATGGGTATTATTTAGGAGGAGATGGGGCGGTTGTCATGGGTGGAGTTGCGGTGGGTGTATTGGGCTTCCGCTATTGCGCCAATGAATTACACTTGGCACCTCCGCCAACTGCAAAGTTGTGGGTAGCGGCAGAGGTGCCCTGAACTAAAGGCCTGCTGCGTTGGCAAATTCGCAAGGGCCGGCTGAGGGACAACTACCTAGCAGCTGGAACCGCTCTGCCTTTAGCTCGTAAATGTAAAGGGGATCAGAGTCTGGAAACGGGTCTTTGCAATAGTTACCAGACGCTCGAAGCTCGCGCGGGCGCTGTAATGAAATCCTCACCGGCGGACCCGCTTGAACGCTGCTGACCTTACCGGGCAAAAACAATTTTTTGTATTGACCGGCATCGGACATCAATAGACTGCCCCACGGGCAGGGAGTTCCGATACCGACGAAAGCAAACGGTTTCTCGCTGCAGCCGAACATGCACTTGTAGATGACATAATCCGGGGCACCATCCCCGTTCACGTCGCTCGGACCTGGATTGTCGGCACTGTAATTTTCATTCACGACGACATGCCCAAGGCTACTTGCCCGGCACTCTTGATCGAACTGTTCTGCATAATAAGCCACGGGGCCAGGCAAATCGCGCAGCCCATCCCCTGCCGCTGCTGGAATCCCAATCAGCGTCCATATTGTTGCAAGCATGTACGAAGTTTTGGGCATTGGTGCGCCTCACTCCGGCTCAACTCCGAACCCGCGATCGCGATACCTTGAAGCACTGCGCCAATCGCATGAGGTCGGATTAGCCGCTAGTCCCTCACGTCATTGAATCTGACGCAGTTTTCTGAATCACTGTCGCGGCAAGCTAGCGATGGAGGTGATTCGTGGCAGCGATTAAGATTGCCGTTAAGAAGTATGTCGTGAATTTAAACGCGGCTGAGCGAGAGCAACTTGTCGGCTTGATCCACAAGGGCAAACGTTCCGCCCAG
>CAZHCO010000173.1:0-11089 GCA_964530965.1 uncultured Aestuariivirga sp.
GCGGAACTTTTCGCCATGCTGGGGCTTGCAGGTGAAGCCACGGTTTCGCGGATTCCGCAGCCCCTCCACCGCGCCGTGCTGCGCGTGCTCTGGCCCGCCGAATCCGCCGTCAGGCGCCTCATTATCATCGCGGCGCGCGGCATTGTGGTGAAGCTTGCGCCTTCGCGGCCCAAGCCTGTGGGACCCCTCGGGAAGGGTGGCGGAAGCAGGTGTCCCTCGTTCCAGCTCTTCGATACGCGGAAAAACTTCGCAGTGCTGCGCCAACACCACAGAAAGTTCAGGCGGAATCCCCCGCGCATCCATTTCTTCCCGTATGATACCCTGCGGCCAGCGCGCCCTCCCGTGGCTGATCCCGTTTCCCCGCCCGATGGCCTTGTGGGTGCCGAACGCCTCACAAGGAGGCTCCAGGCCCTCAAGCTGGCGCTCGAGGATCTGCCGCGCCAGGCCAGGCGTCTCGCCCGCTGGCGGGTGAGAAGGGAGGCCATGCCAAGTCCGAAGTTCACCTCGCCGCTCAGGCCGGGTCCTCCACCCGGCCACCGCAGGAAGCCGGTTCATCTAGTCGATGAAGTGCTCGCTGAATGCCACTGGCTCGCCTGGGACGCACTAAGGTCCGACACGTCCTGAAGTGCTGCCCACGCAAAAGCAGAAACCGTCCGTCTACGGACGAATGTGGTTAGGCATCCTTCTCTGCTCCGGAAACGGCATTACCGTTTTCAACCCCGACGAAGCCGTGCCCAACGCTCTTTGAAAAGTGAAATTTATCAGGCGTAGCGTTGCTTGTTGAACGTTGTGCTGGCGCGGTCCCTGTTGTGGGCGCGGACGGCGTCGCCGAAGGCGGTGAAGAGCTTGACGGAATCCGGATTATTCGCGGCCTTGTATTCCGGGTGCCACTGGGTGCCGAAAGCAAAACTTTTGGCGCCCTTGACCGAGACGGCTTCGATGATGCCATCGGGCGAGGTCGCTTCCGCATTGAGGCCTGGCGCCAATTTCTTTACGCCCTGGCGGTGGATGGAGTTTACCATCGTCTCACTCTTGCCAATGATGCGCTCCAGCATGCCGCCTTTCGTAATCTTGATTGCATGCTTGGGACCGTAGCGCACATCGGTATCGTCGGATTTCGGGGCGCGATGATCAAGCCTTCCTTCACCTTTTTGCAGTTCGGCTTCGAGGCTTCCACCCATCACCACATTCAATTCCTGAAAGCCACGGCAAATGCAAAACAGGGGAATGCCACGATCAACCACGGCGCGAATGAGTTTCAGGGTCATGGCATCCCTGGCATGGTCATAGGGCTCATGATCGGCGGTGGGTTGTTCGCCGTAATGGGGTGGATGCACGTTCGATATGGCACCGGTCATCAGGATGCCGTCGAAGGGATCAAGCAACTGGTCGAGATGAACCGCGTCGATCATCGAAGGGATCATCAGCGGCGTGCATTTGGCTACTTCGGCAACGGCGCGCACATATTTGTCGCCCAGCGAGTGAAACAGGAAGCCGTGATTTTCGTAGGTATCGGCGGGGAGGCCCACGAGGGGAGAGGCAGTTGTCATGTCATCCGAGTCCTTGGAACGCGAGCTTCCAGATTACGCCAAGTGCGGCGCAGAGGGCCAGCGTTTTTGGAATGCCGAGATGCAGCCGCAACACAGCTAGGGCCGCAATGACACTGATAGCCAAGGCGGCCCAGTCCAGCGTCTGCCATTCAGGCAGCCATGGTTTGAAGATGCCTTCCATTCGGTTAACCTTGTTGAAGAGCACGTGGAGGCCGAACCAGACTGAAAGGTTAAGAATTACGCCCACCACGGCAGCCGTGATTGCAGTCAGCGCGCCGGAAAGGCGGGGCATTTTGCCGATATATTCAATGTAGGGGGCGCCAGCAAAAATCCACAGGAAGCAGGGGGCAAAGGTCATCCAAAGGGTGACGGCAGCACCAGCAAGCCCGCCCCAGATGCTGCCCATTCCGCGCGAGGCCGCGAGGTAGCCGACGAACTGGGTGACGAGAATTAAGGGTCCCGGCGTTGTTTCGGCGAGCGCCAAGCCATCGATCATTTCAGGCGCCGTGAGCCAACCATGTTGCTCCACTGCGGCCTGAGCCATGTAGGAGAGAACCGCATAGGCGCCGCCAAAAGTAACTACGGCAAGTTGCGAAAAGAAGATGCCGATTTTGGTGAGCACGTGGTTGGTACCGAGCGTCATTGCGAGAAGAGCAAGCGGAACGAGCCAGATAGCTGCCCAGGTTGCCACTGTTGAAAAGAGCGAGGTGAATCTGGGACGCGAAGTTGCTGAGAATGCAGTTGCAGTGTTGCTTCGGAAAAAACCGATAAGGCCAGCGGCAATGATGATGAGGGGGAAAGGAACATCAAAACAATAGAGGGCAAGAAACGCTGCGCCGGCAATCAGCCAATCGACATTGCCTTTCAGTGCGCGGCGCGCCACGCGCAGCAGCGCTTCAATAACGATCGCCAGAACGGCGGCTTTCACGCCAAAGAAAATGGCTTCAATCCACGGCAGATTGCCGAAGGCGGCATAGAGCATGGAAAGGGCGAGCACGACGAGGGCACCCGGCAGTATAAACAAAAGGCCTGCCATCAAGCCGCCCTTGACGCCATGCAAGCGCCAGCCAGCATAGGTGGCGAGCTGCATGGCTTCCGGGCCCGGCAACAACATGCAGAAGTTTAACGCCGAGAGATATTGCTGTTCGCTGAGCCATTTATTCTCTTCAACGATTTCTCGGTGCATGAGGGCGATCTGGCCCGCCGGGCCGCCAAAGGAAAGGCAGCCGATGCGGGCCCAGACCTTGGTGGCTTCGGCGAAAGTAGGTGAAGCGCTCATGGCCTCACCTTATTGGTCGGCCAATTGTGGGTTTCCTCCGTTGCATCCCGGCACCAGCGATAGAAGGCATCATAGAGCAGCATGCCGGCGTCGAGCTGTTCGAGATCGTCGGCATAGATGCGTGACAAGCCAAGGGACGCGGCGAGGAGTCCCGCGGCTTCAGGCGAGAGATCAAGCCGGGCCGTATCGGCGGCACGAACGATGGTGGCTAAACGCAGTAGCGCTTCGGTGCCCAGGCCAAACTCCTCGACCATCACATCGAATGTGCAAAGTTCGCCCCTGTGGCTCCAATGGGTGTTCTCAATGTCAAAGGCCGTGGCGTTAAAACGGTCGGCAACGGCTGCGACTTCCTGTGGTGCGACGAAGAGGAACACCGCCGAGGGGTCAACAAAGCGCCGTATGAGCCATGGGCAGGCGATGCGGTCGATCTTTGGCCTGGCGCGCGTTACCCAAATGGTGCGGCCCTCGGCATCGGCTTGGGGGATTTTCGCAACGGGGACAAGCGGCAGTTTTGCTGTCTCCCATTCCACGAAACCTCCTTCGAGTGCTACGGCATCAGCGCCGAGCTGGCGCAGCCATGCGGCGGTTCCTTCACTTAGTTTTGCGCCATGGTGGCAGACAACAATAACGGGTTTTCCGGCGTAGACCTTGCCCCAGTCAGAAACGGTTTGGTGGCTTCTTTTTAGTGCGCCGGGAATGAGACGGGGATCGGCTTCAAAGTCTTCCTGCGTGCGAACGTCAATGATGAAGGGTGCCGAAGGAGTGCCAATGAGACGTGCGAGTTTGTCAGATTTGATCGAATTTGGTGCGGACATGATTGCGCCCTCTTAAATGTTAATGGGACGCGATTCTTGGGCATGTCGCCTTGAGGGGAGATCGCTTTCCCCTGAGGTGACCAATAGCGGAAATTGCGCTTAAGTCAAATCTGGCGTGCAATGTGGCCGATTACGTTGGCGGCAATTCTGGCGGCGGTATAGGCAAAGGCACTGTTGCGGTCTTTCTTGGGCACAAATTCCACCATGGTAAAACCAGCGATGCGGGCCTTGGCGGCAACGCCCGTGATGAGGTCTATGACCTGCAAATAAGTCAAGCCGCCGGGCGAGGGATAGGCAACTGCTGGCATTTCTGACGTATCCAGCGCGTCACAATCCAGGGTGATCAGGCAGCCGGAATCCTGTGGAATGGTTTCAAGGACATCCTTCAACCCACTATGATGAATGTGCCTTGAGGTAAAAATCCGGGCTCCCCATTGTTTCGCATCGCGCACTTCGGCTTCCCTGGCGCTGCCGAGGCCCCGGGCGCCGGCCTGTACGATGCGCCAGACATGGGGCTGCTCCGAGGCCCGGCGCATGGTGCTGGAGAAGCCAAGTTTTTCCCCATAACGGTCGTCGCGCCAATCGATATGGGCATCAATCTGAAGGATGGTGAGCGGCGGGCTTCCGGAAAATCCGGTAATGAAGGGAATTGGGGTTGAATCATCGCCGCCAAACATGAGCGGCACGGCACCTGCTTCCAGGATTTTCCGGGTCTGGGCTTCAATGAGCTTCCGGTTGCCTTTGCCGTCCTTGGGCTTGGTTGGCAGATTTCCGAGATCGGCGACACGGCAGGAGCTATCGCCAAGAAGTGGACCGCCCAAATCAAAGTCCCAATGATCCAGCCATTCACCATCAGCTTGAAGAGCCGTGCGGAACGCATTGGGTGCCGTGGCGTGAACACGATTGTCAATTCCGGGGTAGGGCGTGCCATGGGGCGCGCCAAAAAGGGCCGCGTGGAAGCCTGCTGGCGCGCGTGAACGGGTGGTTCCGATGAAGGCCGGGTTGCGGGTGGTCTTTGCCATGACCGCAAGATGGCGCGAATTTTCTTACGCCGCAACTCCCGGTGCTGGCTTTGAGGCCTTGATGGGCCAGGTGACCCGCGAGGGCGGCAATTCAAAGCGTGCCATGGTACCAGAACCGAATTGGCTATCCAAAGTCACATCACCACCATGGATGCGCGCGATCTTCCGCGCTATGGAGAGGCCAAGGCCAATGCCGGCAAAGCGTCTTGATATGCCTTCCTCAACTTGCACAAAGGGCTCGAAAATGCGCCCCAGGTCTTCCGGCCTGATACCTATGCCGCCGTCGCGAATGACAATGACAAGCCGGTCATCACGCTTGCGTACCAGCTCAATGGTCACAGTGCCGCCGATCATGGAAAACTTGATGGCATTGGTCAGGAGATTGAGGATGATCTGTTTGGTGCGGGTAATGTCGGCGCGAACCTCAATGCCGTCGGTAAGCTTCGCAACAAGGGTAACATCGGCTTTCTCGGCCTGGTCCCGGCACATTTTGACGGCAATTTCAATGAGCTCAGCCGCGTCAATATCCTGTTCAATAAGCGCAATGGTGCCGTTCTCGATGCGGGTGGCATCAAGTATATCGTTGATCAGGGTTTGCAGATGCTTGCTGCTGTTCAGAATGGTTTTGGCATAGTCCAGCCTGACGTCGGATCCGAGTGTTTCTTCGTTTCGCGATGACAGGATCTCCGAAAATCCAACGATTGAGTTCAGCGGCGTGCGCAGCTCATGACTCATGACAGCCAGGAAATGTGATTTTGCGGCACTTGCGGCTTCTGCAGCCTCCTTGGCTTCAATAAGCTTGCGGTCGGTTTCCCATTCCGCCGTGATATCGCTGCCAACACCACGGTAACCCTTGAATTCCTCGCCTTCCGCAAAGAGCGGCCTGGCGCTGATTTGCCACCGGGCGGTTTGCCCCGCCTTGTTTACCTCAAGTTGGTGGGTCACGATGGGACTTCTTGCCTCCATCGTTTCCGCAAGCTCGGTCCAACCGGCTTGCGAAGGGTCGGCACCGGCTGCTTCCAGAAGTGTTTGTTTTTTGAGATCTTCGGGAGTCTTGCCGACAATCTCGCTCAACCTTGCGGATACATAGGTGAGTGTTCCCTTGGCATCGCATTCAAACAGCCAGTCGCTGGTGCCCAATTCAAAGTCATTGAGCAGGAGGGCAATGATGTCTTTCTGGTTGTGCATTTCCTGGGCATCCACGGCCTTTTGCAATTGGTCGCGATGATGATTGAGGATCATGCCGGTGAGAATGAGACCGTAGGTAACGGTAAAGATGGTGAAGGTGATGCCAACCTCACCCCCAAGCCGTGTAACTGAAAGTGAGAGGGAGCCGGTGATCAGGGCGCAAAAAAGAATGGCAGCCGCTGGCACGCGCGACAACGCGAAAGTACCCACCGCCGAGGCGGCGAGCGTAATTCCAACGATGAGGGTGCGCAAACTTGCATCAGCGGGCGCAAAGAATGCAGCCGGGAAAATTGCCCAGGAAAGACCAAAGAGAATACCGAGCAATTCGATCCAGCGGATTTCCGCAACACTGGCCACGGACTTTTTTCTTCGGTCATGGCGGCTCCAAAGAATGATCAGCAATACAACGGGCACCATCGACAGGCCAAACCACCAGGTGGTTATGGGCGATTGAAGCTTTTCGGAGGCGATGGAAAAGAAAGTAGCCGTGACAATAATATGTGACAGCACAAAAAGGGGAAGGGTGGCATAGAGGGTTTTGATCTGCGAGGCGCGGAAAATCCCTGGATCGATACTTGAAGAAGTTGACGTTGCGTCAAGATCCGCGAAAACAAGATCAGCCGCCCGCTGTCCTTCCTTCTGGAGCTGGGTGAAGAATGGACTTCGTTCCGATTCCAAACTATCCATTACAATATGGGCCTTGCACAATTTTCCGCCAAACCAAGATATTCAATCAGAGTTTGCAATATGTTAACGCCGTTCCGTCTGGTTGATTCCGGCACTCTTTTCGCCTATGGCCGGGGCATATGAAAAACGATCGTTCACAAGAGCTCCTGCCGCCCGGCCACCCAAAAGTTAACAAAAGTAAAATTGGCGTTCTGCTGATGAATTTAGGAACGCCTGAAGCCACATCCTATTGGCCGATGCGGCGCTATCTGAAGGAATTTCTGTCGGACCGGCGGGTGATTGAAACCAACCCTGCCCTGTGGTGGGTCATCCTGAACGGGATTATCCTGACCTTTCGCCCGCAGAAAAGTGGCCGTGCGTATGAAAAAATATGGAACAAGGCGCTTAATGAATCGCCTTTGAAGACTATCACGCGCGGGCAGAGTGAAATGCTTCAAGAAGCGCTTAGGAACCAGCCGGAAATCATTGTAGATTGGGCCATGCGCTACGGCCTGCCGCCGGTGGCCACGCGCATTGACGCCCTCAAGGAGCAGGGCTGCGACCGGATATTGCTGTTCCCGCTCTATCCGCAATACAGCGCTGCGACAACAGCCACGGCGCTGGACAAATGTTTTGAAGCGTTAAAGACTTTGCGGTGGCAGCCCTCAATCCGCAGTGTACCACCTTACTTTGATCATCCTGCATATATTGATGCATTGGCGAAAAGCCTCAGGCAACACATTAAAGGCTTGCCGTGGAAACCCGACATGATCCTGGCTTCGTTTCACGGACTGCCAAAGGAATATCTGACCAAAGGCGATCCCTATCATTGCCACTGCATGAAAACCGCGCGCCTGCTGCGCGAAAAAATGAAACTTTCACCGGAGTATTTGCAGGTGGTGTTTCAATCGCGCTTTGGCCGGGCCGAATGGTTGCAACCCTATGCGCAGGAGACCGTTGAGCAATTGCCGGCGAAGGGGGTTAAGAATCTCGTGATGATCATGCCCGGTTTTTCGGCGGATTGTGTCGAGACATTGGAAGAAGTAGCCATCGGCCTCGATGAGACATTCAAACATGCGGGCGGCAAAAATTTTTCTGCAGTGCCATGCCTGAATGACAGCCAACCTTCCATTGACATGCTGGAGGCGTTGGTGAGGCAGGAGTTGAGGGGCTGGATTGACTGAGGGTTGGTTCACCGGAGATGAATGAACGCCTGGTGCTCCCGTGGAGGCGCAGCGATTTTCCCTTCGGGCAATTTGAAAGTTTCAGGTTTTTTCTGCTTCCAGTCAATGATCTCAAAACTGCCGTCGAAGTTCTCGACTAGGGCCGTGCAGCTTTCCACCCAGTCACCGTCGTTCAAATAGTGTATGCCGCCGATCATGCGGTTGTCCGGTGTATGAATATGGCCGCAAATAACACCTTGGCAGCCACGCTCATGAGCTTCGCGGACGACGGCTTCCTCAAACCTTGAAATGAATTCCACGGCCTTTTTGACCTTGTGTTTCATGTAGGCGGAGAGTGACCATTTGCCGAAGCCCAGCATGCGGCGCATGGCATTCACCGGGCCATTCATGTCCATCAGACGCTCATAGGCCCAGTCGCCCAGCTTTGCGAGCCAGGGTGCGAAATAGATTACGTTGTCAAATTTGTCACCGTGGAGAATGAGATAACGGCGGCCCGATGCACTTCTATAGATGGCCTCGCGCATCACGGCGACGTGCCCGAAGCGATGTCCGGTGAAATCGCGGAAATTTTCATCATGATTTCCGGGGACGAAAACTACCTTTGTTCCTTTGCGTGCCTTGCGGAGAATTTTCTGGATGACGTCGTTGTGCAACTGGTCCCAATACCATTTCTGGCGCAACGACCAGCTGTCAATCATGTCGCCTACGAGATAAAGCCTTTTGCTTTCGGTTTCGCGCAGGAAATCGAGCAGAGCTGAAGCCTGCGCGCGACGTGTGCCGAGATGGACGTCCGATATGAAAATCGCCCGGTAGCGGCGTATGGTCAAGACGTCGGCTTTCATCGACTCACCTGGGTGCAGCATTGTTTGTTCTCTATTTTCCGAGATTGATGAAGGCTTTGTGACAGTGGGCGGGCACACACCGTGACACAGTTGTCACAAAGGATGCCTAGTGACGTCGTCAAGTTTTGACCGATTCGTCACGAAAGGGTTCGCAATGGCATTTGACACGGTAATGGAAGCACCGCACGGCGGCAATCTGGTCGGCCACGTCGTCCACAGGAACAGGTTTCTCAGTGTTGAAGGTGTGTTGGAGCGGATTTTCAGCTTTGCCTTCAGAGGCCTTGTCTATCCGCAAATCTGGGAAGACCCCGTTGTGGATTTGGCTGCCATGGAGATCAAGCCGCACCACCATATTGTCACCATTGCCTCAGGCGGGTGCAATGTGCTGAGCTATCTTGCGGCCGCGCCTGCGCGCATTACGGCGGTTGATCTCAACCCCGCCCACGTGGCGCTGACCCGTCTCAAGCTTGTGGGCCTTACATCGCTTCCGGGATGGGAAGAATTCTACCGGTTTTTCGGCGAGGCAGATGACAACCAAAACACCCGCGACTATGGGCGTTATCTGCGCCCGGCAATTGACGGGGAAACACGCAAATACTGGGAGGGGCGCAGCTGGACAGGCCAGAAGCGGCTCAAGCATTTCCGCAGCAATATCTACAAGAAAGGTTTGCTTGGGCGCTTTATCGGCGTGGGCCATGTCCTGGCAAAGTTCTATGGCCGTGATCTCAAGGGGCTGCTTGAGTGCCGTTCGGTGGAGCAGCAAAGGCAGTTCTTCGAGACACAAATAGCGCCACTGTTCCAAAAACCGCTGGTTAAATGGCTCACCAACCGCAGAGTTTCTCTTTATGGGTTGGGCATTCCGCCGGCGCAATATGAGGCTTTGGCGGGTGGGGCGCGCATGTCCGATGTGCTGCACCAGCGGCTTGAGCGGCTGACCTGCGGCTTTCCGCTTCGGGAGAATTATTTTACCTGGCAAGCCTTTGGCCGAAGCTACGCGCCGGGTGCCTCTGGACCCTTGCCACCTTATCTGAGTGAAGACAATTTCGCGCAATTACGTGCAACTGCCAGTCGCGCCAGTGTCAGCCGAATGGCGCTCACCGATGCATTGGATGCCATGCCCGCCAAGAGTGTTGACCGGTTCGTGCTGCTTGATGCGCAGGACTGGATGACGGACATTCAACTCAACGCCCTCTGGCGCGCAATTTCACGCGCTGCAACGCCAGACGCGCGCGTGATCTTCCGGACCGCGGGAACGGAGACCATTCTTCCAGGTCGCGTGGATAGCGAGGTTTTGCGTCATTGGAGTTACCTTGAGGCGCGGTCGCTAGAGCTAGGCAATCGTGACCGGTCCTCCATCTATGGCGGCTTTCATATCTATGAACGCGCAAATTGAGAGCCTGCCCGGCCATGGCGAAGCCATGGACCGGATGTACCGTTTCCAGCGGCATTTCTATGATGCCAGCCGGCGATACTACCTGTTAGGCAGGGACCGGCTCCTTGACCAATTGGCCCCGCCGCCTGGCGGTTCAATTCTGGAAATCGGCTGTGGCACGGGCCGTAATCTGATCGGCGCCGCGCGGCGCTATCCGGATGCCAGGCTCTTTGGTGTCGACATATCGCAGGAAATGTTGCGGACGGCGCTTATTACCATGTGCCGCAGGAAGATTGACCAACGTATGCGCGTTGCTTGCGCCGATGCGACGTCATTCAATCCTTTGCCAAGCCTCGGCCAAATGCAGTTTGACCGCGTGTATTTTTCTTACACGCTTTCCATGGTGCCGGATTGGCAGGCAGCCTTGCGCCATGCCTTCAGCCTGCTGTCCGAGGATGGCGAACTCCACATTGTTGACTTTGGCCAGTGTGAAGCCTTGCCCCGCCGCATTCGCAATATGCTCTTTCGCTGGCTTGACCTTTTCCATGTGTCGCCGCGTGCAGACTTGAGAAATGAGCTCGCCAGACTTGCCAAGGCCAGTGGCGCCTCAATTCATTTTGAAGCGCCTTATCGTGGTTACGCCTGGCTCGCCACGATCAAGCGGCAGGCTGCGCCTCAATCAGCGGCCCCTTGACGCGTATGGCAGGTTTCGCCTTCTTGACTTTGGGAACTTTCGGTTTTGAGCCGATCCTGATATCGCTTGCAAAGGGCAGTCCTTCGCCGTTTGCGGTGCCCTTCACATGGATTTTCTTGCCAGCCATGTAGGCGGCGGTGACGAAAGCCGCCAGGGCGGCAAAACCGGGTTGATTGGCGGTGTCCAGCAGATAGGAGCTGCTGCCGGTCTTGTTCACAAGTTCGAACTGGAAGTGGCTTCCCCCACCGCTGATATTGATGCTGTCCAAGCGACCAGAGAATTCCAGCTGGCTCGCAGAATTTGCCTTTTTTGCAGGCTTTTTGCCTTCCATAATTCCGACCCTCTCCTTCATATTTTTTGTCAGCCGCGAAACTTAGTGAATTGTCACACAGCTGTCATTCATATCGATCATTCTCGAAATATGGATGAATCAGAGGTAATTTCAGCACTTCGAGCCCTTGGCGAACGAACGCGCTG
>CAZHCO010000174.1:0-1722 GCA_964530965.1 uncultured Aestuariivirga sp.
CCAGCCGTCGGCATAGGCGACGAGCGCGCACCCCGATACGACAGCCTCCATCAACCCAACATCCGCGGCCTCTTCGATAGCGCGGTGCAAGTCGGCCCGGTAGCGGACAGGGCGGGATGATTGTCTGGGGTGCGGCATGCGAGGTGCTCCTTGACGATGACCTTTTTCGATCATCGCCAAATCACGTCGTGATCGCATCCATGCACCGCAACGGCGCCCGTGATGAGAAATGCTCATGACATGCATAGAGGACATGCATAGAGGCCGGATGTTCGGCGCATGGCGCTCATTTGCAGAGTTCACCGATCTGACCGTTGCGCCCGAGGCGATGGGTCCCCCCCGCGCCCTTTCGCGTCATGTGATCGCAAAAGAGCTCGCCAAGTGCATCACTATCATTTGCGAAACTCATCTGCGCCAACCTTGCAAGCGCCGTTGCGCCGACCACCTCATTGATGCGGGCCGGGCCCCTCTGGCGGCATGTGTCGCGATGTCGGCCCGCATCGCTCCGACGCGGACAATGTTGCCGCCGGAGTGGAAACAAGGAGCACCATGATCACCGCAATCGGCACCATGCATGCAGCGCTTCGCACTAAAAAGCGTCCAGAAGACGATATCAACTTTCGCGTCGAGATGAAGAAGCGCCGCCGCAGGCCGGAAGAAGACGAGGATGACGCTGAAGACGACCGTCCGCGCCGCAGCCGCGCGGAACGCGGCCTCACGGCATGATCGCCGCAGCGCACCCAGCGAGTCTGGCGCGGCGCCACGTCGCGATCGAAGCCGACCTCGATTCTGAGCTGAAGCGCCCTCTGCCGGACTTCATGCGCGTAAAGCGCCTGAAGCAACTCAAGCTCCGGATCAATGACAAGCTCGCCACGCATTGCGCCGATGACCCGCCACACGCGCGGCCTTAGCCCTTCGCGCCCCCGGTTTCCCCGGATCGGGGGCGCGACCTTCTTGGAGTAATCCGCACGCCGCTGCTCTTGTGCCCCAATTGCCAATCCAACATGCAAGCGCTCGACCGCGCCGGCGTGGAGTTCGACATGTGCTCAACGTGCCGGGGCGTGTTGCTCGACCGGGGCGTTGCGGCATCACCGGCGAAGCCATCTGCCGCCTGAAGGAACGGAAAGTGATCAACGACGAGACGTGCGGGACGCGCGAATAAGTCCTTCGCCAAGACGCGGAACTTGGCAACAATGTGCCTTGTCCGAAAGGCGAAGCCAGCGGCAGCTTTGGGCCATCGAACAAAACCGCTTTCGCGGTAGGCCCGTCCTGAGGGGGGGGGTGCTTTACGCCGCCGTGAAGTTGGCGCGCCCGTGGTCGGCGCGGACCTTGGATTGGCCGGGTCCGCGCCCGAGACGGGAGCGACCCATGACCGACCGACCCATCAGCCCGCTGCGCCAGCGCATGCTCGAAGACATGACCATCCGGCGGCTCAAGCCCCACACCCAGGGCAATTACATTCGCGCCGTGGCGCGGCTGGCCAAGCATTTCAATAAATCGCCCGACCAGATCGACTACGAAGAGGTCCGGCAATACCGACTGCATCTGATCGAGTCGGGCTTCAAGGCGCACAACGTCAATCAGATGATGACCGGCTTGCGCTTCTTCTACAAGCATACGCTCGGACGCCGCGACGCGCTGGAGATGATCCCACTTCCGCCTGAGCCGCCGCGCAAATTGCGCGAGATCCTGACCACGGAGGAGATCGCACGGCTGATCGCA
>CAZHCO010000175.1:0-9139 GCA_964530965.1 uncultured Aestuariivirga sp.
GATCAAGTCTGGTGAGCTTCGCGCGCTTGCAATTTCCTCACCGGTGCGCCAGCCAGGCATCGACATCGCAACCCTGAAGGAACAGGGCGTTGATGTTGATCTCGCCAACTGGCGCGCCATCGTGGCCCCTCCCGGCCTCGATGATGCCCAGAAAAACGCATTGCTCGAAGCTGTGGATGCAGCGGTCAAGAGCGATGCCTGGAAAAAGGTTCTCACAGAAAAGAACTGGACAGACCTCTATCTCTCGGGCGATGATTTCGGCAAGCTGATCGCTGCTGAAAATGTCCGCACCACGGAAATTCTCAAAGGCATCGGCCTCGTTCAATAATGTGAGGCCATGACGACAAAACAGACGATAGCCGGGGCCGGTCTTGCGATCGGCCTCGGCCTTATTGCCATCGCATTGGTCATTGGTTTTGATACCATGCAGATGCAGGTGCCGCCGAGCTATGCCCGGGTGGGCCCGCAGATATTTCCCTATATCATCGCTATTGGCCTTGCGATCACGGGCGCCCATATCGCCTGGAAAAGTTATCGCGGCGGTGACGAAGTCATTGACGAGGTTGAGCCAACCGACTGGAAAAGTGTTGGCATCATTGTGGCGGGTCTCATCGCCCACATGAACTTGTTAAAACCGCTTGGCTTTGTGCCAGCGGGACTCATTCTTTTCATGAGCGTGGCTTTCGCTTTTGGCAGCAGGCGTTATGGTCGGGACGCCATCGCCGGTTTCCTCCTGGTGCTTTTTGCCTATCTTGGCTTCACCTATGGCCTTGGCCTGCAGCTGCCCCCGGGAATCTTGAAGGGACTGCTCTGAGATGGAATCCTTTCTCGCCCTCATGGACGGCTTTGCCACTGCGTTAACGCCAATCAATCTCATGTGGTCGCTGGTGGGCGTAACACTTGGAACGCTTATCGGAATCTTGCCAGGCATTGGTCCTGCCCTCACCATTGCGCTTCTCCTGCCGGTCACGCGCAATCTTGATCCCACCGGGGCCTTCATCATGTTTGCCGGTCTCTATTACGGCGCCATGTATGGCAGTTCCACCACCAGCATCCTGCTCAATACGCCGGGTGAATCCGGCTCGATCATGACCGCCGTTGAGGGTAACCTGATGGCCCGGCAAGGCCGGGGTGCTGCTGCGCTTTCAACCGCAGCAATTGGCTCCTTCGTGGCCGGCACCTTGGGAACCCTTGCGCTGACCTTCCTGGCCCCGATCTTTGTGAAACTTGCACTGCTGTTTGGCCCGGCGGAGTATTTTTCCCTGATGATCCTCGCCTTCACAACTGTATCTGCTTTGCTTGGAGCCTCCATGAGCCGGGGTGTTGCCGCCCTGCTCTTGGGATTGGCCTTCGGATTGGTCGGTACGGATATTCTAACCGGCCAGCCGCGTCTGGTCTTTGGTTATCCCAGTCTCTTGCGCGGTATTGATATTGTGGTTGTGGCAGTTGGGCTGTTCGCCGTGGGCGAGGCTCTGTTCATGGCGTCGCAATCGCGCCTGCGCTCGGCGGAAATCCTGCCCATCAAGGGATCGCTTTTCATGACGCGCGAGGAATGGCGCCGTTCATGGAAACCCTGGTTGCGCGGCACGGCCATCGGTTTTCCCTTCGGCGCACTTCCCGCAGGCGGAACGGAAATTCCCACATTCCTTTCGTATTTCCTCGAAAAGAAACTCACCAAGAATCCGCAAGAATTCGGACGCGGAGCAATTGAAGGTGTGGCCGGTCCCGAAGCTGCCAATAATGCCGCCGTCGCGGGTGTGCTTGTTCCGCTGCTGGCATTGGGACTTCCAACCTCGGCAACGGCTGCCATTTTGCTTGCTGCCTTCGAGCAGTACAATCTTCAACCAGGGCCCCTGCTCTTCTCCGGTTCGTCCACTTTGGTCTGGGGCCTGATCGCCAGCCTCTATATCGGCAACGTCATGTTGCTGGTGCTTAATCTGCCATTGGTTGGCTTGTGGGTGAAATTGCTCTCCATTCCGCAGCCCCTGCTCTACGGCGGCATTCTGATATTCTCGACGCTTGGCGTTTACTCCTTGAGCAACTCGACCTTCGATCTAGTGCTGCTGTTCATTGTTGGCATTATCGGCTTCCTCATGCGGCGTCACGAATTCCCGGTCGCCCCCTGCATCATCGGCCTGATACTCGGGCCCCTAGCCGAGGCCCAGTTCCGCCGCGCCCTGTCAATCAGCCAGGGTGACCCTTCCGTTTTCGTGACCCACCCCTTATCTGCTGGTCTGCTGGCACTTGCGGCCGCAGTCATCATTGTTCCAATTATTCTCGGGCGCTTGAAGCATGTTTGAAGCCTTTATGTCCAGCGATGCACTTGTTGCATTGTTCCAAGTGATTACGATTGACCTCGTGCTTGCCGGTGACAATGCCATCGTCATTGGCCTCGCTGCCGCCGGCCTGCCGAAGGAACAGCGCAACAAGGCCATTCTCGTTGGCATCATCGCGGCAACCGTCCTGCGCATCATCTTTGCCGGAGCAACAACCCAGCTGCTTCAGATACTCGGCCTGCTCCTGGTGGGCGGCATTCTTCTGCTTTGGGTGTGCTGGAAGATGTGGCGGGAACTCACCCAAACCAGCGCGGAAGAGTCCGAAGCCCTTGAGGCCATGACCTCGGAAGATATGAATGCCGACGGCAAAATCGTGGGTAAGGCCCCCCGCAAAACCTTCGCCCAGGCCGCATGGCAGATTGTGGTCGCTGATGTATCCATGTCGCTGGACAATGTTCTGGCGGTTGCAGGTGCTGCGCGTGAGCATCCCGAGATCTTGATTTTTGGCCTCATTTTGTCCATCGCCCTTATGGGACTCGCAGCAACATTCATTGCCAAGCTGCTGCAGCGCCATCGCTGGATTGCCTACGTCGGATTGCTGATCATTCTCTATGTGGCACTGGAAATGATTTACCGCGGTGTGCTGGAGATTTGGCCCGTAGTCTGAGACCACGAATCCTAATTTCGCAACAGGACTGCCGTCGCATCATCGGCGGGCTTGAACCTGAGATACTTTTGGCAGGTGGGATCGGAGGCTTCTGCCGCGCGGAGTGACGCCAGTACATGCGCCACACCACCATTACCGGAGGATGCCTCTAATAGTGTTTCATCGGTATGAAGGTCGTAGTGATCCACGGCGCGGTAATAGCCATCGGTGCAGAGCAGAATTTCCTTGGGTGTGCCGAGATCGAGATATTCGGCAAACTCCATTGCCACTTCTTTCGCCTCGAGAATACTGTAGCCGCCCGGCGTATTGCGCAGCTTGCGGCCTTGCAGGAGTCTCGGGCGGAATTCGGCTACCAATGCCTTGATGTCGAGGACGCCTGCATCCCTGCGCTTGGCCGCTTCGGACGACAGCCAGTGATCAAAGGCATTGTTGGGTGAGGCTGCAAAGATCTTGTGTGCACCATCGCCCGCGCGTGCAAGCAAGCAGGAGTCGCCCAGGCGCAGCGCTTTCCACTCCGCACCATAGCGTTTCACCAGAACGAGACAGGCGGCAGGTGGGTCATAATTCTTTGATATTTCAATATTTTCAACAGCGACATTAAAGTCATTTATCAGGGATTGAACGAGCCTTGAAAGGATTTCACGGAGGGAAATGTCAAGGCCCGCAAGCTTCAGCAGATGACCATGGGCTTTGGCGACCAGCCAGGCTGCATCGGTAACCGGGGCCAACAAGTTTTTTCCGTTTATGCCGGTCACACCGTCAAACACCCAGGCTGCGGTGACGTCGTCGGCGTAGCCGAGAAAGCCCCAGCCGTCTTCATTGATGGAGCCGCTTCCCTGGGTAATCGCACCATCAAGTTTCAAAGGGATACCACCTGCCCGGTCCGCACGCTTTCATCCGCTGCCAGCACAATGCGCAGCGAATTGATCGCATCTTCCACATGGCCGCTCATGTCGCGGTCATGGCGGATCGCATCAAGGAACAGCTCCTGTTCGCGGTTGCATAGTTCCTGATGGCCCGGTTCATCATCCATGCGGATGATATCATCCGGCGTGGCAAAGCGCCCTTCGGGTGTCAGCAGGGCATGATGCAGGCGCAGGGCGCTGGTGCGCGTGTGGCTGTCCACATCGGAGGATGCCGTCTTGCTTTCTTCCATGGCAATCGATACCGAGCCCTTGGGGCCGATCATGTCTTTCACAAAAAAGGCCGTTTCGCTCATCATTGGCCCCCAACCCGCTTCGTACCAGCCGACGGAGCCATCATCGAAAGCCACGTGAAGGTGACCGTAGTTGTACATGTGTTCGTCAACTTCATTGGTGAGGCGCGCGCCCACCGCATGGACGCGGATGGGCTTCGCACCCGTCACCTGGCACATGACATCCACATAGTGCACGCCACAATCGACGATGGGCGAGATTGAATTCATTAACTGCTTGTGCACCGCCCATTGGGGACCGGAAGATTGCTGGTTGAGATTCATGCGCATCACCAGCGGCTTGCCAAGCGTCTTGCCGACCTCAACAAATTTTACCCAGGAAGGGTGGACCCGCAGGATATAGCCGATCACCAGTTTCTTGCCGGAAGCCTTGGCGAGCTTCGCAATCTCTTCGGCCTCGGCCACCGTATCGGCCAGGGGCTTTTCGATGAAGATATGGCAACCCGCTTTCAATGCCAGCTTGGCGTAGGCGGCATGGGTATCGGGCCAGGTGTTGATCGATACGGCGTCGGGCTTTACGGCCGCAAGGGCCTGGGCATAGTCAGAAAAAAACGGCACGCCGCCAAACTCTTTCTTGATATCATCGCGGGTCTCAATGCCACGGCTGCAGAGCCCTGCGATTTCAAATCCCTTGTTGGACTTATAGGCGCGGGCATGGCTCAACCCCATATTGCCAAGACCTACAACAAGCACTTTAATTTTTTTCATTTGCCGTCGATCCATGTTTCGCGAACGTGCAAGTCGTCACTCAAATGAACAAGGCTCGCAAGATAGCCGGGTTTGATGCGGCCAAGCTCGTGATCACGCCTGAGAAATGCTGCAGGATTGAGCGAGGCCATGCACAAGGCATCTTCCAAGGCGACGCCAAGCCGCTCCACACAATAGCGCACCGCCTCGTCCATGGTGAGATTGGAGCCTGCAAGCGTATTATCATCCAGCTGCAACATGCCATTCTTGAGGTGAATCTTGCGGCCCTGGAGTTCAAATGAATCCGGCCCTCCGGCAGCAGTTGGCATGGCATCGGTGACCAGCATGATACGGCGATGGGGCTTTGCCGCGAACGCGACCTTCAGCGCGGCATCATGCACATGATAGCCATCGGCGATGAGTCCACAGAAACTGTTCAGATCGGAAAGAGCAGCTCCTACCATGCCAGGTTCACGGCCATTCAATTGGCTCATGGCATTGAAAACATGGGTGAAGGCCCGCGCACCCGAAACCAAGGCTTTTGTGACTTCGGCAACACTCGCCTCGGAGTGGCCGAGACTGACGAGTACTCCTTTTCCAGCAAGCGATGCAATCAAGTTTGGTGCCACGCGATTGGGGGCGAGCGTCAGCATGATGCTGCCGCAGTCAGCATTTGCGATCTGTGCCACATCCGCTTCGGTCATCTCGCGGATGAACTGGGCCTCGTGGGCCCCTTTTCGTTCCTTATCGAGGAATGGCCCTTCGATATGGATTCCGAGAACGCCCGGGATATTTTCGGTGCGTGCCGCTTTCACGGCTGTAATCGCTTTCGATAAAATCTCCGGTGCATCGGTGATGACCGTCGGCAGCATGCCTGTCGTTCCATACTTGCGATGAGACTTGGCGATACGATGGACCGTAGTGACCGTGGGGTTGCCGTTGAGTAGTGCGCCGCCACCGCCATTCACTTGGACGTCAATAAAACCCGGCACCAGCAAACCGGCCTCGAGAACACGCCTTTCAATATCCCTTGGAAGATTTTCAACCGCTACGACTTTACCAATGCGCGAGCCATCAATGACAACTGCCATTTCATCGTGGATACTTTCGCCATCAAATATGCGGGCGCCTGTGAGGGCAAAGGCCATTACACGGTCTCCGTCACTTTTTTGAGGAGCCGCGGCCTGTCGGGGTTGCGGCCACGGACCACGGCAGTTGCCTCAACAAAGCGATAGGCGGTTTGAATGATGGAGATGGGGTCGAGCAAGGAATTGCCGGTACGGATAAAGGGAAGTCCGCCCTCCTCGGCCACCAGAATGCTAGCTCCCGTCTGGCGCATCTTGTCGAGCGAGTCACGCGAGGATTGCCGCGCACTATCTTCCGGCGAATAGGCCAGAACCGGAAAACCATCGCCCAGAAGTTCGAGGGGACCATGCATGACTTCAGCGATGGAATAGGCCTCGGCATGGATGGCGCAGGTTTCTTTCAGTTTCAACGCCGTTTCCGTGGCTATGGGCAGTGATGGTCCGCGCGCCACGACATAGAGCGACTCCGCGTCTTTCGCGAGATCAACCGCTTCGGGCCAATCCATCTTCGCCGCCTTTGCCAGTTGATCAGGAAGGACATTAATGCCCGCAAGCAAATCCTTGTGGCCCAGCCAGTGGGCCACGATGGCGGCCCCCGCCACCAATGACACGATGAAGGATTTCGTTGCGGCAACGCTCAATTCCGGACCTGCATGCAGCGGCAAGCAAATATCAGCGGCATGGGCGGCTGGCGAATCTTCCACATTGACTAGGGCCACCGTCAAAGCCCCGGCACGGCGCGCCGCATCCTGCAATGCCACAATGTCCGGGCTTTTTCCCGATTGTGAAATTGTTACACACAGTCCGTCCTTCAAGTGAAGCGTCGCGCCATAGACGGATACGACCGATGCCCCCATCGACGAACAGGGAACTCCCGTCAGGATTTCAGCGAGATATTTGAAGTAGCCCGCAGCACAATCAGAACTGCCGCGCGCCGAGGTGATAATGGCGGGAGGTGGCTTGAGCCTGAGGTGCGCGCCGATTTCCTTGAGCGCACTGGCGTTGCGTCCGAGAAAACGGGCGACTGCTTCCGGTGCTTCGGCGGCTTCACGCGCCATGTGGCTCATGATTTCACTCCGGGTGCGATGGTGAGTTCGGCGACAAAGTCATAGCTGTCGCCGCGATAGTGGGAGCGCGTGAATTCGATAATGCGGCCATCGGGCAAATAGGAAATGCGCTCGATGAACAGTGCCGGGCTGCCATTGGGCAGGTCGAGGAGCTTGGCCTCCTGCGCCGTAAGTGCAGTTGCATGCAGGCGCTGCAAGGCACGCACCGGCCTGACGCCACGCGCATCAAGAGCTTCATAGAGTGAACCCCTGACGCTCGTGGGCTCGGGCAAATAGTGTTGCGGGATCACGGCCAGTTCAATCGCCATGGGAACGCCATCGGCGCGGCGCAGGCGATGAAAACGCGAGACATGTTCACCCGGTGAAATCGACAGCTTCATCGCCTCCTCCGGCGTTGGAAGGCCGGTCGAACGCTCGAGCCAGTCGGCATCGGTTTTGAGGCCGCGAAGCTGCATGTCCTGGGTGAAGCTTGTGAGGCGTGACAGGGGTTGCTCAATGCGCCGCGCCGGCCCGCTCACATAGGTGCCGGAACCCCGGCGCTGCACGAGCACACCTTCTGCCACGAGATCGGTGAAGGCCTTGCGCACGGTGACACGCGAGATATCGAGCAGCACGGCCACGTCGCGTTCGCCGGGAATAGCATCGCCTTCCTTGAGATCACCGGAAGCCACCGCGTCCTGCACCAGTTTTTTCACGCGCAGATAACGGGGCGCGGTGCTGTCATGCTCAAAGCGGCTGCGCTGGAAGATGGTTTGGAAAGCGTTCATGTCCAACTCACCGAAAGGCCCTGGGCCTGGCGGGCCATCATGATCGCGCCGTCCAACGCGTCGGCACCAGGAGCGGTGAGTGTCTGCTTTACATCGGCATCGAGGTAGGGTGGATAGACCTTCGATACGCCGCCGAGCAGGCAGAGCTTCCCTGCCCCACGCGCCAGCAATGCGCGACCAAGAGCGGAAATGGCAGCTGCGCCCTCAATCACAATCGTCATGCCAACCACGTCGCCCTTGGCCGCGCATTCGAAAACCAGTGGCGCCATCTCCGCATAGTCCTTCGGCGTTGCCCTCTCCGACCAGCGCGAGAGATCGAATCGATTGCGGCCAACCCGCGTTAGTACTTCTTTAATGAGTGGCGTGGGCTGCAGCAGACCATCAATGGCAAGTGCGGCGCGGCGCACCGCGTGATGGCCGAGCCAGGCGCCTGAGCCGTGATCACCAAGGGCGAAGCCCCAGCCACCGACCATGTGACGCACGCCGTTGATGGCGGCAAAACCGATGGAACCCGTGCCTGCGATAACAATGCCGCCATCGCCTCCGGCAAAAGCGCCAACGCAGGCCGCGTAGGCATCATTGTCTGCGATGACAGAAGCGAAGGGCAGCTTCGCCTCAGCAATCCGTTCGGCTCCAACGGAAGTCACGATGCCCGCAAGGCCAAGGCCGGCATGGAGATCGCTTGTCTTGAGTTTTGCCTTGCCCGCCGCTTCAGCAGCGGTGGCGATAATGTTGGCCAATGCACCATCAAAATCCTGGTAGATATTGGACGAGCCGCCGATGGCTTCGCCCAGCAAATGCCCAGAGGCATCACGGATACGGGCCCGGCAGCGGCTTCCACCACCGTCAATCCCGAGAAAATAGGCCCTAGCTTGCTCCATTGTCCTACAATACCAAAACAATACCAAATGTGAAGAGTTTTGTTAATAAATTTCAAAATTCCAACAAATTCTCTTATTATTGTCATGGTTAACACTTTCTTCTAGACAAGTGGTATTTATTTGGTATTGTCGAAGATATGAGCGCGCATCTTAGAAAAACTGAAAGTGAATTGCCGGAATCGTCCGGCATCGACACTTGGAGCGACGCTGAAATTCTCGGCGCGTTTGTCGCCGGACAGGAGCGCGCCATTGCCGCCGTGAAGGCTGCCATTCCGCAAATTTCGAAAGCAGCCAACGCTGTTGCCGCCTGTCTGGCTGGGGGTGGCCGCCTGTTCTACGCGGGTGCCGGAACCTCAATCCGTATAGGTGTGCAGGACGGTTCAGAACTGCCGGCCACCTTCGGCATGGCAGAAGACAGAATAGTTTATCTCATTGCTGGTAGTCGCGCGGCCATGTTTGAAACGCTTGCCGATGCCGAGGACAATGTGGAAGA